>CAZYRP010000126.1:0-15268 GCA_964649465.1 uncultured Granulosicoccaceae bacterium
GTCGAAGTCGAGCCGCCCGCGACGCTCCTGAATAGAGCCGCCGGTAACCGGTGCCGGTACAGTCGCACACAACATGTGCAGACAACTGTGCATGCGCATTAAACGGTAGCGTCGGTCCCAGTCAATTTTCAACGTGATTTTGTCGCCGACCGCAAGCCCGTTGTGATCTTCAGTGCAGTGTATGTGAGCGCCGGACTCGCGATCCTTCACGGTGTTGCTGATGATAATTTCTGATCCTGAGTCAACCAGGGCGATGCCGGTATCCCCCGGCTGGCCGCCACCTGTAGCGTAGAACACCGTTTGATCGCAGCTGAAACCCGCCTCGTGCAGGCCGGTAACTTCTGCTTCACAGGTTTGCAGGTAACTATCTTCACGAAACAGTTCGGTTGTCATCGGGTGTTCCCAGGTGTTGTGTCAATATAAATGTAATAGTACACGGCGGGGAGTCTGCATGGCGGAAGCTCTGCATTTGTGAACCCGCCACGGTGCGCTGGCTCCGGGCAATGCGATTTCGGTTAGAATCACACTATGAAAGTATCAACGCTAGTGTTTGACCTTGACGGCACAATTAGTAATCCAGCCAGTGGCATTATCAATTGCGTAAACTATGCACTGCAATCTCACAGATTACCCACTCAGTCCGATGCAGCAATCAGCGCTGAAATTGGTCCGCCACTCGACCTGATGTTCCGTAAGTTTATACCGGATATCACCAACTCTGTGATTGATGATCTGGTGGCCTCATACAGGGAAAGGTTTGCCACTGAAGGATTTGCAGAGAACACACTCTACAACGGTATTCCCGAAGTGTTGCAGTCACTGAGCGATGCGGGATTCCGGCTGGGTGTGTGTACCTCTAAGCCAGAGCCCGCGGCAAGAAAAGTACTTGAGCACTTTGCTCTGTTGCATCACTTTGAGTTCGTCAGTGGCGGAGACATAGGGGTAGCGAAGCAGTCTCAGCTGAAGCATTTGCTTGATGAGAAAATTATTGATCATGAAGCGGTGATGATTGGCGACCGATCGGTAGATTTGACAGCTGCACACAACAATCAATTAAAATCTGTAGCGGTACTGTGGGGGTTTGGCAGTGCCGCTGAGCTGGCAGCAGAGAAGCCTGTGCTGACTCTTTCTTCAGTTAACGAGCTACTCACCAGTTTCGAGGTATGCAGTTAGCTGCAACATATTTGGCTAAAGGTTTAGTGCAACCAAATTAATCGCCAGGCAACCAGGGGTCACGCCATGACACGGATTGAACACGCTAATATCACCGTACCCGATATTGACTCAGCACTTGAATTCATCAACATAGTGGCACCGGATTTCGCCATTCGCAAAGACGCAATCTCTGAACGAGGATATCGCTGGGTGCATATTGGTAACGAGCAATACTACTTCGCACTGCAGGAGCCGCATCCAGGCTTTGACCCACAGGCACCGCATGAGGCTTATCGTAATCTTGGTGTTAATCATCTGTGCTTAGTTATAGATGATGCCAGCGCTACCGAGAAATTGTTGTTGAATAATAACTACCGTCCTAACGGACCAATGATAACTGAAACACATCGCAAGCGAATCTACTTTTATGACCACACGGGCATTGAGTGGGAAATGGTCGAATACCTTTCAGAGTCACCCAACGAAAAATACCTTTACGAGTAAACAAATAATGCCGGCACTAGACATCATAGAAATTGGTCATCCGACACTTCGGGAAGTCGCAACGGAAGTTCCGGTCGATGAAATCAAGAGCACCGCGGTGCAGGAGTTTATTGATTCATTAATTGAAACAAAGCGAGTTGCGAACGGTGCTGGAATTGCCGCCAATCAGGTAGACAATACCTGGCGAATTTTTGTTGTGGAGGTTGCGAACAATCCCCGCTATCCGTACAAGCCTGAGTATCCATTGTGTGTGATGATTAATCCGGAAATCACATACCTCACTGAAGATCGCTTTGAGAGCTTTGAAGGTTGTTTATCCATACCGAATTTGCGTGGCGTCGTTCACCGCTGTCCTGTTGTGAAGGTGGCGGGTTTTAACCGTGACGCAGAAGCGGTGGAGTTTGAGGTAAAAGGTATTTCTGCTGCTACTTTTCAACACGAAGCAGATCATCTTAACGGTGTGCTTTTTACCGACAGAATTATCGATCCGCGAACTTTTTGCACCTGGGGTGAGTTTACTCAGCGTTACGAAGAGTCTTTCAAGCAAGTAGTTCAGGAAGTAGAGAGCACGTATAACAGTTAACAGCTCAGGCTGTAATGAAACCGGTAGTGAGACCAACAATGAAACCAGTAGCCGATGGTCACAGAAAGGTGATCAATATTAACGATGCTGAATTTAAACCCTGGGAGTTACCCGGTGGCGGTAGTTCTGGTCAGAGCTTTGTGCAACTCAATGAGTCCTGCCCCGCGGGTGTTGGTTTTCATCTGTTCCGTATGGCCCCCGGCACAACAACTGATTCACATCGACACACCGGTGATGAAGAGTGGTTCATGCTTGAGGGAGATCTCAAAGACAATGATGGCACATGCTACAGGGCTGGAGATCTGGTTTGGATGAAGGAAGGTACTGAGCACAACTCCTATACAGAGCATGGTTGTACTTTGGTTGTATATATTAAAGAAGCTGAAAAATTGCTATAGCATTGCTGTTAAGCTTCAAGATATAAGCACTGGGCGTGCTGTCTTTCAGATAAGTGTTATGGAAGGTAATTGATTTGAAGTTAGCTCTGGATCATGTTTTTATTTTGACTGAAGTTGGTGCCCCGACTGCGGAGAAATTGTTGTCTGTTGGTATGACGGAAGGACCCGGGCGGGTTCACAAAGGGCAGGGTACAGCTAACCGGCGATTTGAATTTATCAATGGCTTTCTGGAGCTTCTTTGGGTTCACGACAAGCAGGAAGCTATGGCAGGGCCGGGGTCAATGTTGCGGTTTGCTGAACGTGCAAATCAGCTGAATGATAACGCCTGTCCATTCGGTGTCATTCTTTGCCCAGAAGACAACGCGATGGATTTACCTTTTAGCGGGTGGAGCTATCAGCCGGATTATTTTGACCCGCCAATGGCATTCCATGTTGGTGGTAATTCAGAACTGCTTGAAGAACCGCTGTGCATCTACGCGCCATTTTTTAGTGCGTCATCTGTAAAGTTATCACCCAGTGATGGTCAAAATAAGTTGCAGTCGCAAGTGGATTTTGCACGTATTTCACACATCAAACTATCAGTTGCCTGTCGTGCGCTGTCTGATCAACTGCAGGCTGCAAATTTTGCTTCCGGTTTGCAGATCATCGCGAGTGATGAACACTTGATGGAGTTGACGTTTGACCATGCCAGACTCGGTATGCGTAAAGATTTCCGACCTGATTTGCCATTGATAATAAATTGGTGATTTAGCGCAATTGGCCGGCTATTGCGCCATGTAGTTCATCTTGTGTTTGTTTCCGCAGAGCTGATGATGACTGCGTCTATCCTCTTTCTTTAATGATGTTGCTTTGATGGCAGCGCTCTAAATAACCGCTTTTCTGGTTGTTGCTGATCAGTAATTTGTCTTATGCATAGCATGGCACCGCACAACAGCACGCCCTTTGCGACTGTTTTCGTGCAAATAAATCGAAGAACCCTTGTCGCCTAATTTGTTGAAGATTGTGAAATATCTACTAAAACATAGGAGGGAGATAGTTTGTTCAAGCCCTGTTGGCGGGTTCCGCTGTCTCGAACTTGTAGCAGTACGGTTTTCGGTTGTTGCTCAGTGAATATAAGGAAGTACCCAATGAAATTTTTGTTTCCACTGTGTTTTCTGGTGGTAATAGTCGGTTGTGATTCCAGTAGCGACACCGTTGTATCGGATAATCCGGTCACGCTTGCAGTTAGTGACAGTCTGGTCGCTGAAAACAGTGGTACGACAGATAGAGCGGTTTGCACAAGTGATGCAGTGGACTCTGGTGGTGGCTGGGGCTTTGAGAATGGCGCTTCCTGTATTTGGCCCGGTGCTGTGGAAACCAGTGCTGCAGTTACGATACGACCCGAGTGCACTGCCGACGCGGTGAATCATGGTGATGGCTGGGGTTTTGAAAATGGCGAGTCGTGCCGTTGGGGTGATTCTACTCTCTCCGGTGGTAGCAGTAGTAGTATAGGCAGCGGCGTTAGTAGTGATGCGGATAGCTCCATTGTCGTTGGCCAGGCAAGTGAATCCGGTGAATGTTCCGCAAACGCGCTGGATACCGGTGGTGGGTGGGGCTGGGAGTTTGGTGCGCCGTGTCGTTGGGGTTCAGTATCACCAAATCCGTCTGTCGGTGCGGTTAATGTACCGGGTCCGGTATTCCTGCCGGCTCCTGGATATACAGAAGGCAAACCTGTCTGCCTGACTGATGCAAGCGACGGAAACGACGATGGCTTTGGTTACGAAAATGACCGAACCTGTACCGTAGTTGAAGGTGTCACCGCAACCTCTGAAAGCCCGCTGCTTAATACCCGTTGGTGTCAACACTGGGCTGAGATCAGCTATGGTGATTATGTTTTGCAGAATAACACCTGGAATGACAGTGAAGTCTATTCCAATAACTGGCATCAATGCATCGAACTTACCGGTTCACCATCGCGTTATATCGCCAAGTGGGACTACAACTGGCTGGCGAAAGATCGTGGCAATGAATTTTCGGTAAAGAGTTATCCGCAGGTCTATTACGGTCGTAAAACTCGCAACTCCATATCGGGATCTGTAGAAAAACTTGGTTTGCCGGTATCAATCAATCAATTGCCTGAATTTAAAGTGAAGTATAAATATTCAGAGACTGGCAACCCGGAACGCAACGTCGCGCTTGAATCGTTCTTTCATACCAGCTGTGAAGCAGAAGAGTGGAACAAGCAATTCGAAATGATGGTATGGGTCGGCGTTCCGACGATTCGTGGTCCAGGTCCAAAGGTGGCTGAGGTTACTATAGATGGTGAAGGCTGGAACGTACATGTGAACCCGCAGCTTGATTGGGGTTATGTTGCTTTTGTAGCACAACGTCCAAAGCAGGAAGGCTGGCTTGACTGGAAAAAGTTTGTCGACTGGACTCGATTTAACGGACCAGCGTTTGGTGTGCCACGGATTCAGAACAACACCTGCATGGGTGCTATTGAGATTGGTACCGAGACATTTTGGGGGCGGGGTACTTTTACATTAGATGAGTTTCGCGTTGTTAGGTAAGTGAGCTTCGCTCTGTTTTTTCTTATCTTGTTTTTATCGCTATGACAGGCCATGGATGCCAAGATAGAACGATCAAAAACAAGCCAGAGCGAAAAGACTAACCAGTCTTGCGCAGCAAAACCCCCAGACCACCTAACGCCAACGCACCAGACAGCGTAATAGCAATAAACATAGGTAATTCAGACTGCTGCAGCGTAGCACTCAAAACAAGTGTAATAACAATAGCAGTGCCAATCTGAAGAGTGCCTAATAAGCCAGATGCGCTGCCAGCACTGTCTGATCGCACACTCATTGCTGCTGAAGTCAGGTTTGGTAAGCACATGCCATTGCTAAGACCGATGAGTAGCATTGGCAGAAACAAACCGATTAAATGATCTGTGCGTGAGAACGCCCACAACATTACTATGCCGATGACCATTGGTACCATGCTAAGTACCAGCATTTTTTGTGTGCCAAGGGACTCCGAGAACTTACCTGCTATAAAATTTCCGCTAAGGTAGCCGATTGCCACCAGACTGAACCATGTGCCATAGGCGGTAGCACTATGGTTGCGTAGCTCCATTACCACATAAGGAGCGCCCGCCAGGTAGCAAAAGTAAATGCCAACAGACCCGCACATAATTAATACGTAGGCCAGGTACTCGCGCTCCTGCAGCAGAGCTTTATTAGACTGCCATCCACTCTGTTTTGGTTTATGTTCTGCTCTTAGAGTTTCATTTTGATGCCGATAGCTCAGCCATGCCAGAGCAAACCCTGCCAGTGCAAGTAGCACATACATAATTCGCCAGCTGCTAATGTCGGTAATCCAACCGAACAGTGCCGGACCAAACAGAGGTGCAACCATCATGGCGGTGACCATATAGCCTATCGCGCTCGCGGCTTTATCTTTCGGGTGGACGTCACGCATAATTGTGCGTGTTAAAAATACACACACTGATGATCCAAAGCCTTGAACAAATCTTCCTGCCAATAATATTTCGATGCTCGGTGCGACGGCGCAAACAACGCCACCAAAGCCGAACAAAATCAGACCGCCAATCATCACTGGCCGTCGACCCCTGCGATCTGCAAGATTGCCGAGCACCACCTGAGAAATCATTGATGCGAATAAATAGATACTCAGAGTCAGCTGTGCCATGCCGTAATTGGTGCTGAGGGCATGCATCACCGCGGTATTCGCCGGCAATACACCGTTCATTGTGATTGGTGCAAGCGCAGATATAACCACAAGCAGCCACAGGGGCGGCTGGCGAACTGGAATGTCAGCCTCGGTTCGCTGCATGGTTTTAAATTCGCTTTATTAACGATGAAGGGGGACTGCACAACAGATGTAAGATTTGATCAACGCTGCTGTGAGGCTGGTTGCCAATTGGTACAATCTGTCCTGATGAATCCATAGAGTGACTGGTAAATTATAACCTCCCGCCCAAAAGTTGTTGTATTCGGTGCGATCAATATTGATCTGCTGGCAGCCGCATATCACCCGGTCTCTGCGGATGACTCGACTCCGGGAGCACTGCGTCGCTATGCCGGTGGAGTAGGACGCAATATCGCAGAAAATCTGGCTCGACTTGGTATTGATACGGCACTGGTGTCTGCTGTTGGCAATGATGAGTTCGGCCGGCAGATACTGACTGATGCAAAGGCTGCAGGGATTGACGTTTCCGGTGTGTCAGTGAATCCTGAATTGATGACGGCAAGCTATACAGCTGTGCATGATAGTACTGGCGAGTTGCTACATGCGATATCCGATATGCGTATTTTTGATCAGTTTGTGTTGCCGGCTTTTGAGACCATAGAACCGATTATTGCAGCAGCCGATGCGATTGTGCTTGATGCCAATCTGCCAGAGGCGGTACTTGGTAAAATTGGTGATGCCTGCAAGGGTAAAACACTGGTTGCAGATAGTGTTTCACGCCAAAAATGCAAAAGGCTGTACAGTTTGCTGGGCTCTGTTACGCTTTTAAAAGCGAATCGTGCAGAGGCGATGACTTTGACTAACAGTGAAGACGATACCGATGAAGCATTGCTGAGCAATCTGCATCAACTGGGCCCGGCTCAACTATTGATTTCGGCAGGCGATGACGGCGTTGTCTACTCTGGCAATTCCGGTATGCATCGAATGTCTGTAGTGCCAGACATAAACGTCGTATCAACAACCGGCGCGGGTGATGCGCTGTTGAGTGGTGTGCTCGCGGCACAGTTGTATGGTGCTGACGTCGCCGAACAATTGCGCTGGGGTACAATTGCGGCTGCTGAAACAGTGGGTGTTCACTCTGCCTGCGCGCAGTCGATCAGTCGTCAGCTTCTATCCCGTTAAGCATTAAGATATAAAAATGACTAAATCAAAACTATCTGCCTGTTTGACAATAAGTGATGAAGTACAGGCCGCCCTTGTGGCGTCGCGTCCTGTTGTGGCTCTTGAATCGACCATCATTTCACATGGTATGCCGTGGCCGCAGAATGTTGAAACGGCGTTGTTGGTGGAGGAAAAAGTCAGAGAGCATGGTGCAGTTCCGGCAACCATTGGTATGTTGAATGGACGGTTATGTGCCGGGCTGGGCAAAGATGAAATTGAAGCGATCGGCAAAGCCGGGCAAAGTGCTGTTAAGGTAAGTCGGCGGGACATCCCTTTTGTACTGCAGAACGCAGGCAGCATAGGTGCTACAACAGTTGCTGCTACCATGATCATTGCATCGTTAGCTGGTATCAGGGTATTTGCCACAGGTGGAATCGGCGGCGTGCATCGCGGTGCTGAAAAAACCATGGATATCTCAGCCGATCTTTCGGAGCTCAGTAAAACCAGTGTGGCTGTAGTATGTGCAGGCGCTAAATCAATACTTGATCTCGGCTTAACACGTGAGTATCTGGAGACTCTGGGTGTGCCGGTGATCGGCTATCAGACTGATGTCTGGCCAGCGTTTTATACGCGTCGTACTGAATTCCCTGTTGACTACAGGCTCGATACTGCAGAAAGCATAGCATCGGTATTGAGTAGTAAGTGGTCAATAGGTCTTACCGGAGGTGCGGTTATTTGTGCACCTGTACCGCAAGCCTGGGCTATGGACGAAGACGTTATGGAGTTGGCTATAAGCAAAGCGCTGAAAGAGATGGCTGATCTTGGTATTACCGGTAAGGAGACAACGCCATTTTTGCTTGAGCGTATAGCTGATATCACCGGTGGTAACAGTTTGCAGACGAATATACAGCTGGTCCTGAATAACGCTGGTATTGCGGCAGACATTGCCGCTGCCGGTGTCCCTGAATCTGTTTAAGATTGATCTGCCTGAGATGGATCTAACCGAATCAGGTGTTTTCGGATTGTTCTAATCGGTCCTTATTCTGACTGATTTTTAGAGTGGTTGTCTTTGGCGTGCCAAACGTTGCCGCGCGCGTGAATTGACGTTGAAGTAACAGCACGCCGTCCCACGGTTAGTTCCCGATATAAAGTAAATAAACCCATCAATACAACGATTGCGGAACCCAGCAAGGTATAAAAATCCGGTACCTCTGCAAACACAAAGTAGCCGCCAACAATAGCCCAGATCAAACTGGTATAACGATAGGGAACCACATAGGCGATTTCTCCTGTACGCATTGACAGTACCAGAAACTGGTAGCCGAAAAACAAAAAACAGGCGGCAATAAACAGCGTGCCAATTTGCATACCGGATACAGGTTGCCAGTTGTTATGCACTGTGCAGAGCGCAGCGCCAACAATGCAAATAGATACGGATGTTGCCAGTGACACCAGCAGTGATGGGAGATTCTTCGGCAGACAGCGAGTGGCGAGATCTCTCCCGGTCGCAAACAATACTGACAGGACAACCAATAACGATGCAGGCTGGAATCCGTCAGCGCCCGGCCGCACAATGATCAGTACTCCGGCAAAGCCAATAAGAATCGCTATCCATCGTCGCCATCCAATTCCCTCTTTTAAAATCAATGCAGCACCGAGGGCCACCGTGAGTGGCAATGACTGCAGTATTGCCGAGATAGTTGAAAATGGCAGGATTGTAAGTGCTGTTAAGAATAGCAGTGTGGCGCCTACTTCCCCGGCCGAACGCAGAGCAACCATAGGCGTAAAAAGTTCACTAACGCGCTTTAGTACGCCGCTTTGCAATGCAATGACAGCAATCATTGCCGACAGAAAAATTCCTCGTATTGCCATAACCTGACCGGATGGCAAGCTTCCGTCCAGTGATTTTATGAACATATCGTTGACAGTGAAGCCGAACATAGACAACATCATGTATAGGCTTGCACGGACGTTTGCAGAGACTGGCATCGCAGGATGGTATCAGCTATTCATAAAGGTTTGTGCATTTCCCGATAGTTCTGAGTAACCCGAGTTCTAAGTTAACTTTAGACCGCAGCCATAAAATATTTTATGCGCTATGTTTTTGATGATTGAGGACAATCTGATGAAATACCTGCTGTTGCCTGTTCTTATCTTTATCATACCAACTGGTGCATTTTCGTCAGATGCCGGTGTAGCGGACAATATAAAGCCGGTAAGCACCACTTCTGCACAAATCAACCAGCCGGGTTACGAGTCGATGCTTGCGGGTGTGCAGCAGCTTATGGCGGAAGAGGATTACCGTGCAGCAGTTGCTGAGTTGAAGGAATTATCGAAATCCTATGCAAGCCAGCCTGAGGTGTGGCGCCTTCTTGGATTGGCGGCGCACAAGAAGGGTGATTACCTTCGTTCTAAAACAGCCTTTGAAAAAGCTCTCAGTCTGGCTCCGGCAGATATAACAACACTGGGCTTGCAGGCGGATCTTTTTCTAAGCATGGGAGATAAAAATTCGGCCCGTTCGAATTTGGGAATTTTGGATGTACTGTGCCCGGATGGTTGTGAGTCCAGGGAGCGTATTGCCAGTGCACTCGGATTGTATTAGGTGCACTTGGATTGTATTAGAGCGCGTGGATTGTATAAGGGCTCCTGGATTATAAAGAGTTGTATTAATCCGAAGTAGACGGATTCCGTTTATTGATTTCGCGCCGCGCCTCGCTCAGCCAGAGTAGATGCGACTCAAGCGCTGTAATGCCCTGGCGTAACGCAAGATACAAAGGCAAGTCGGTCACGGAAAGTTGTGACTTAACTTTGGCCGGGTAGTAGGTGCGTTCGATATTCTGATAAATCTTTTGGCGCTCAGAGCATCTTTCAAGCACCTGATCCAGCTCTGCCAGCATTAAATCGAGATTCTCGTCGTTCAGATTGAGCAATTTAACCAATAGCAAGTTTTTTGCAGGCCGTTCCTGCAACGGGGTCTGCAGCCACGAGTGTAAAGCGCGTTTTCCGTTAGCAGTCGCTCTGTAAATTTTTTTGTCCGGCTTATCTTCCTGTTTAACCGAAACAAATCTAACCAGCTTTTTGTCGGTCAGGCCTGACAGTTCCCTGTACACCTGTTGATGGCTGGCGTTCCAGAAATACCCTACCGAACTTTCAAAAGTCTTGACAATTTCATAGCCGGATTGAGGCTCGCGATTGAGCAGGGTCAGTAAAACGTATTTAAGTGCCATATGCATACTGTTGCATAATGTGATCATAGACGCTAGGCTATGCAACTAGATGCATATGGAGAGTGTGATGGTCAAATTGTTAGTTGGTCTGCATATCGTTGCGGGAGCAACGGCGCTGGTGGCAATGACGGGGGCTTTTTGTACCTCAAAAGGGGGAATCTGGCATCGCCGATTGGGCAAATGCTATTCCGTTGCTATGGCAATCGCGCTGACTCTGGCAGTCATTGTTTCGCTGCTGACCGCCAATATATTTTTGCTTTTGATTGGGCTTTTTAGTGGCTATCTGGCGTACACAGGCTGGAGGCTTACCCAGGTGTGGGACGGCAACCGAAATCTGGTGGATCGTGCGACATCGATTCTAATGCTATCTGGTGGAATACTTATGATGGTGTACGGGCTTTACCTGTTCGTGCGTGGCGAATCACTGGGAGTGGCGCTTGCAGTTTTTGGAATATTTGCTTTGCAACCGAGTTTTGAAGATTACCGAAATCCGCTCTGGCCAGTGGGCAAAGAGCGTATTGTTCTGCACTTGAATCGCATGGGTGGGGCTTCAATTGCAACAGTGACGGCTGCCTTTGTTGTTAACATTCAGACCAGCCCTGCATTTATCGCCTGGTTGTTGCCAACGATAATTGGTACGCCGCTGATAATTTATTGGAGTAGACGGGTGATGAGACCGTCCTCCGAGATATGCTGATTATTGCTGTCTTCGCAGAGTGAAATAGCTTGCCGAGGTCGTGTGACATGTTGCAACTAAGAACAGCCAATAAGAATGACGTAGTAATTGTCGAGCATATACTCTCAACGTCGCGGAGTGCATTTTTGCCCTATGCAAAGTCACCACATTCTCGCGATGGAATACAAAGATGGGTGTCCAAAAACCTGATTCCTTCAGGCAACGTCGTGTTGGCGCAGCTGGATGGCAAAGATGTCGCTGTTCTTGCAACATCTGTTAATGAAGGAGCAGGGTGGATAGATCAGTTATATGTGTTGCCGATCTATGTCAGTCAGGGAATCGGTGCTGTGCTCTTAACGCACGCGCTAAAGCATTTGCCCAGACCAGTTTACCTATGGACCTTTCAGCAAAATCAGCGAGCTATAGGTTTTTATGAGTATCATGGCTTTAGAGCTATTAAGTACACAAATGGTGAGAATAACGAGGAGAATTGTCCTGATGTGTTGTACGAGCGCAATTGATACGCATTACTACTTTTAAATATCCAGAATGATCGCAGCATGATCACTCAGGTCTTCGCGTCTGAGATCCGTGTTGCCACCCCAAACGTAGTCAAACTTTATCAGCCGACTATGCAATGCCGGATGCAGAAAAGCCTGATCTAATCTAAAGCCATTGCGTCCATTCGGTGAGTACCAGGTGTAGTCTCGCTTTTCAGCATGCAGCAGTCGGAATGCGTCTTTCCACTGAAGCTCATTCATAGTTTTTATCCAGTGGTCTTCAGTTTTATTAAATGCGGGTGATTCTTCGTCTATATCAATGCACCCGGAATTGGTATCTCCAAGTAGTACAGCGGGTGGGCCTCGCCAGTGCTTTACAATATGGGTTATTGAATCCATAAACGGGTACTTGAGACCGGTTGATCGGTTGGGAATATGTATTGCCATTACAGCGATAGGTGTTGGTGATGCAATGTTTGCATGCAGCCAGCGTCTTTGATTTGTTGGTGCGTGCTTAAGATTAATTAACCTTAGTGGCCAACGGGCAGCGAGCAATAATGAGTTAACTGCAGGATTATGCCGATCGATTGTTGTCCGTTGATACGGGTAACCATGAGCGTGCAGTTCGCTTGCGATCCACTGGCTTGCTTCAGTCCCTCTAAATTCTGACAGAGCAATGATGTCTGGTTGCCACCGAAGCAGTTGACCTACTATACCCTCGGCGCGCTTGCCGCCACCCGCACGTATGTTCCACGAGATTATTCTCAAAATGATCTGATGCGTTGCATTTTCACTGATTGATTGTCTGCTGATTTATGGTCTCTACGCAATGCGAATTTCAAGAGGTCCGGGTAATAGATGTGATCGCATAGGCAAAGGCTTGTGTTTGCGCGGGACTTGACCCACTGGTGAAATAAATTCAATATTGTGTGTGAGGGGCGGCGGACGCCTCGTGAGGCGCCAGTCAAAGATTCGCATCCCGTTTTTATCAGACTATTACTGATACTAAATCACCTGGATGGGCACTAGCTCGCTAACCGGGCACTCAACGGAGGATGCATACATGGCGTCACCAATTAAAATTTCAGTCAATCAACTTTCACGCCTTGTTGGTACTCAGTCAGCACCTGTTGTGCTGGATGTTCGCACCGATGAAGATTTTGCCGATGATCCCCGAACTTTGCCGGCCGCAATTCACTTTCCCTTTCCTGAAGTAACCAGTCAGGTTGAATCGGTTGTGCAGTTTGTTGGTTCTGCACGTGCTGTGGTGTATTGCCAGAAAGGCTTAAAAATCAGTGAAGGTGTCGCAGCTGCTCTGCGTGCATCTGGTTGTTCTGCTGAAGTGCTTGAGTCGGGGCACTTTGGCTGGCGTGATGCGGGTCGGTTGCTGGTGAACCAGTCTGCGATTAAAAATCGCAATAAGAACGGGCAGAGTGTCTGGGTGACTCGTGTTCGACCAAAAGTTGATCGCATAGCCTGTGCCTGGCTGATCAGGCGGTTTGTTGATCCACATGCACAGTTTCTATTTGTATCCGGCTCACAGGTATTGGCGGTTGCCGAGAAATTTAATGCCACACCGTTTGATGTTGAAGAAGTATTTTATAGCCATCGTGGAGAAGCTTGTACCTTCGATACCATGCTTGAAGAGTTTGGTCTGAAGAACAAGCCGTTAAGCCGATTAGCTGCTGTGGTTAGAGGTGCAGATACTGATCGTCTCGATTTGGCACCACAATGTGCAGGTTTAATGGCGGTCTCACTGGGTCTGTCACGCATGTATGACAATGACATTGAGCAGCTGGAAGCCGGGATGCTAATTTACGATGCGATGTACCGCTGGGCCCGCGATGCGTTTGATGAAAAACATGAATGGCCGACACCCGTTGCTGCTAAATCAGACAAGTCGCAGGGGTAAGAGCCGTGACTGCCCTAAGTGCGAAAGAAGTAAGTAACAAAAACGTATCGCTCAAAGAAGCTTTTTACATCTGGTTAAAGGTGGGCGTGCTGTCATTCGGTGGCCCGGCTGCACAAATTGCACTAATGCATAAAATGATAGTGGAGGAAAAAGGCTGGTTGTCTGAAAAGCAGTACCTGAGTGGATTGAGTTTTTGCATGCTGCTGCCCGGGCCGGAGGCTATGCAGTTGGCAAGCTATGCGGGATGGCGGCTACATGGTGTTGCGGGCGGGCTTTTAGCGGGGTTGATGTTTGTCATTCCGGGCGCGCTTGTCGTGATGATGCTGGCCGCTCTGTATGCTTTTTATGGTGATATCGGTTGGCTGGCAGGTGTGTTTCTGGGCATTAAGGCGGCGGTAATTGTTATTGTTATCGAAGCGCTATTGCGGGTGGCAAAAAAATCACTCGGATCTTTTGATCACTGGGTGATCGCATTGTTGTCTTTTGTTGCAATCTTTTTTATTGGTGTGCCTTATCCATTGATTGTTATTGCTGCAGGCTTATACGGATTTTATTTATCTCGTGCAGGAACGCCGGTGTCTGGTTCATCTGCTATGGCATCACTGCCGCGGCAGCAGTTTAAAAAGACAATAACTACTGTGTTGCTGTGGCTATTCATTTGGTCGATGCCGTTTTTCGCCATTTGGCTTTCCGGAGGCCACGATTTTCTGCTTAAGCTGGGTAGCTTCTTTTCGAAGTTAGCGGTGGTAACCTTTGGTGGCGCTTATGCTGTATTGGCGTATCTCGGGCAGGATGTCGTGACGAGATTTGGTTGGTTAACGACTGGTGAAATGATGGATGGGCTGGGGCTTGCCGAAACAACGCCGGGCCCGTTAATCCTTGTTACCGAGTTTGTCGGCTTTCTTGCAGGCTTTAAAGAGGGTGGAATTGTTCTCGCAGTGGTGGCAGCCGTGCTAACTCTATGGGTGACGTTTGTGCCGTGCTTCCTGTGGATTTTCGCAGGTGCGCCGTACATTGACTGGATCAGCGAACAGCCGCGTTTGAAGGCGGCATTGTCTGCAATAACGGCGGCTGTTGTGGGCGTGATTCTTAATCTGTCTGTGTGGTTTGCTCTGCATGTGTGGTTTCGTCAGGTGGAATTATCGACGCACGGGGTTTTAAAACTCTGGGTGCCTGCAATTAGCTCTCTGGATTGGCGTGTTGTGGTGCTGACTGTACTATGTGGCATAGGATTGTTAGTGTTGCATTGGTCTGTCTGGCGGGTATTGTTATTGGCAGGTATTCTTGGTTTTGGAGTATCCCTGTTGTGAAAAGAGTTAATGTAAATTGCTGAGTTTATTGTTTGAGGAACTGGCTGCTGTTTTTGACGGCAAGCGAGATATTGAAAAGCACGCATCTGAAGCTTTGTTGACAGCGGCTGATCAGGCGGCAACAGTTGAAGTTGCGGTTACAGGCATTAATAAAG
>CAZYRP010000127.1:0-15203 GCA_964649465.1 uncultured Granulosicoccaceae bacterium
CAGCTGTCGAGGGCTGCTGGACTAGTGACATGTGGGATCTTTCTCAGGGGAGCGTTTTTTGTTCTCGGCAAGAGAATAGCAAACTCTGTAGCAAGGTGCTCATTCTACCCTTCTGTACCGTTACGGAGGACTGTGTGTGATGTGTTTTAAATGCCGCCAACTTCTGTGCAGGAGATTTGTTGTAAAAGAGGTGGTTCCGTGCTTTTAATTTTGATTTTTATTGTTCACGTGGATTGAAAGTGTAGTGGCATTGGGTGGTAAGATTTTTTATTGCCTGAACAGGCCTGTACTTTCTGATTAAAAATTATTAACTGCTTCTCCATTGGTTGAAAGAATTGTCCGTGCTGGAGGGTCCAATATTAAGTTGTACCAGAATATTCCAATGTATTCATAAATAACCCTTGATGATTCCAGCAAACTTGTGGCATCCGGCATCCAGAATAACCAGTTGTTAAAATCATAATGATCACTGAGCTGCGTAGCGGCAGGTATTACTTCAAAGCCTGCGTACTCGAATAGTTTCATTGCGCGTTTCATGTGATAGGACTGGGTGACTAATAAAATCTTTTTAACACCTTCGGGAGCCAGAGTCTCTGCGCTGAATAACGCGTTCTCGAGTGTTGTACGACTTATTGTTTCGAGCTGGAGTGCATCGATTTTGTATACTCTTTTGAGGCTATGTGCCATTACCTCGGCATGTGATGATGTATGTCCTTCTATTGGGCCTCCGGTTAAAAGTATCGGGTATCCGGTGCGGTGGTGTAAGTCTGCCGCATAATGCAATCGCACCAGGCCGGACGCATTTGGGCTTGGACCGTCGAACTCTTTTGCGTTAACGTAGTGCGAAGCACCCGCAACCACTATGTATATGTTTTCGTCTTTTTGTAGTGCTTTAATTCGGACTGCACTGGTTTGAACCACATCGGGTATTTCCAGCGTGTGTCCAAGTCGTGACGAGACTACAGGTGTAGACAGCAGGTAAAGAGATACGGCCGATAACAGTATTACTGCAACACCGGTGTGAAAGAATTTTCTTAGCAGCAATGCGCCAAATATAATCGCGACGATATTGATGGCTGGTGGAAGTAGCCAGATTTTAAGTAGTGTTTGCAATGGTTGAAGCTGATTCTTGAACTGGCGGTATAGCTGGAGAAAGTTGCAATGGCGGTTAATATATCAGTATAGGTTGGTGGCTATATGCCTGGTTACACTCTGTCGCAAACAGTCGCTGAGTTATAGTGTGGCGTAGCGTTAGTTATGTAAATGTGAGAAGTAGTATGGTTGTGGCTAATAAATAGCGAATTGTGCACCGTAAACCTTGTTTTTCGCTGGAGTCAGCTTAGATAAACGGTATCCTTTTGTGACGTTTGCTGTTCGAACTACCCAATTCGCCAGCGGTCTTAATGGTCAATTGCATATAAATTTTGAGGTTACATCGATGGATGACAAGGCAACCTTACGTTCGCCTGGAAACAATTTATTCTCAGGCCTGAAAGTTACATTGATACTCGGTGTGATGATGCTTGCCGGTTGCGCAACATCTGGCAACCGTTCTTTTACTGCTGCAGAAAATGAATCGGCAACTGACCTGCCGACTGTTGCTTCTGTCAGGCAGCAACCCCAGGTGCATGCGCAAAGCGAAGTTGAGTGGGGCGGAGTTGTTGCACAGGTTGAGAATCGTGAAGACGCTACCTGGATTGAGGTCATTGAGCGACCGCTTAACCGTAACGGTCAGCCGGTGACATCAAGCCTGTCCGGTGGGCGGTTTCTGGCGGTAGTACCTGGCTTCCTTGATCCAGCTGACTATCGTCAGGGCCGGGCAATTACTGTTGCTGGAAATATTCAGGGAATCGATGTACGACCGCTTGGTGAGACCGCTTATGACTACCCTAAGGTCAATGTTGTTGATCACCAGTTGTGGGTGCCGAATGACAGGAGGTATGTGCGGCGTGGTGGTCACTACAAGCCCTACCTCGGTAATGTGAGTCTGGGAATTGGGCTGGGCAGGAGAAGTTCGATAGGCTTTGGCTTCGGATTTGGCCATAAAGGTCTGCGCTTTGGCCATAGCCGCTTTGGGCACAGAGGCTTTGGCCGCGCCGGTTTTGGTCGGGGTCGCTTTGTTCGTGGTCGAATTGGAAGGCACTAAACTCTTAATGCCTTGTGGTTGATTTGATAGCACCAACAAATGGTGCTATCGCAACTCCACAGGCCTAAGCAACTCTTATTGCGCTGACCATTGCACGGGCTCATTTAGCAGCGTCTGACCTGCGGCGGTACTTCTTCTGTCCAGCGCTGTATCTGTAGTGCCGGTTATATCTCTAACCAGCTGTATATCGAATTCACATGTTGCTGTTGCTGCCACTTCAGCAGAGAGATTAAGTACTTCGGTCAAATGTTCGGACACCGCTATTTGCAGTGTTTGCCTGCCGCTCTGCTGCGTTATTGGTGCTTCAGTAATTGCGATATCGAATTGATTAATATCACCTGCACTTTGGCAGCTGGCTAATGCGTTAAAACTTTCTACCGCAGCAGGTACCGTAAAACCATTTATAGTTTGCTGCGTGTCGTCTACTCTCCAGCTAATATCGATTCCAGGTCCGGACTGTGCCGGTTCTGCTACCAGCTCCTGAAAGGTGTCGGGCAGGAAGGCTTGGTTATTGTCGATGTCGATAAATCTCAGATTGCTGTCCCCGCGCGAATCATCGAATTCATCTTGCGCCAATCTTTCTATAGTAAAGGTAACCAAGCCGGTAGCGTTCGCAGGCAGGCTTGCTATGTATGTACCATCTCCACTCTCTTGTAACTCAGTAACGAGGCCGTTTTGTTCTACAAAAAGTGCCTCGCGTCGAACTAACGTCACGTCATTGCTGCCGCTAAGATTTTCGGTTTGCAATGTCACTAAGGCGCTGGCTTCACCGTTATTATTTTGTACGAAAAAATTCGCCAGAATATCCGAATCTACTATTGTGGTTGAATCGACCGGGCAGGCGGCAAGGAAAGGAATTGTCATTAGTGACAAAACAAGCTGCGAGCAGCGCTTATGGCATTTAGTTTGAAAATTACTGCTGTAATTGTACTTCACTGTTAACTCCCGGTTATGCATTACGGGCGATGCACTGAGGTTAGAAATGTTACCTGGGATAAGATGGGGACGCTGACCAGCAATCTTTGTTAAAAAATATAACAAACGTCGTTGAGAGCAATTGAGGACACGTCTGTAGCTCAACCCGCCTGAGTTTGATTCCGAACTTTTGCTATCTGCTCAAACTGCCGTTTTTTCTTTTCGGCCGATTTCTATTCACAGAGATTGGCTTCAGTTCAGCTAAATACGGCAAGTTATGCCGCTCAGATCAACAACCACGTCTCAATTCCGGGGCCTGTTGTGATCTGCATAGACGCTTCCTGAGAACGGTGTAATTTTTGCGATCCGCTCTGGACTGTTCAGGAAAAGCATAATGTTTAAAGCCAACTACGCTGCGACGATGGTACTCGTCAGTGTCACTTTGATCGCCTGTGATGGAGTAGGTCTTGGAGTCGATGGAGCCGATTCAGATAATTCCGCCGGTGGCCAGAGTCTAATTACCAACAACACTGGATCTCTGCAAGATGACAGGTTCGGTGATGAGTACTGGGCTGAGCTGGCACAATCCTACCCGGCTTTTGTCGCGCCACCCGAGTTTGCTGCGGCGCACGATGCGTCAGAGAACATTAACCTTGGCCGCTGGGGAGACGTGATTGAGTGGCCACAGATTGCAACCGGTGCAGCTAACTTACCAGATGGCCGTGTGCTTACCTGGTCGTCGACAAAGCTGGATGACTTTGGTGGCAAAAACGCATTTACGCATGGTTCTATTTTTGATCCGATTACTGAAACGTTCACTGATAACCCGAATAATCAGCACAATATGTTTTGTGCCGGTATATCGATGCTCGCTGATGGAAGTGTGTTCACTGCCGGTGGCGGTGCAACAGTGTCGACCACCAGCATTTATAACAATGACAGCTGGTCTTTAACTAACCCGCTTAATCAAAGCCGCTGGTATCCACAGACAACAACGCTGCCAAGTGGCCAGGCTGTTATCTCTCTCGGCACAATGGACACCCCTTTGTCTGAGATCTGGACTGAGGGTCGTGGATGGACCACGCTTAACAATGCCAATCTGCAGTCAGTTTTGGATGATTCATCTGCAAAAAATAATTTACGCGACTGGTTTCCGGCGCTAAACGTAGCACCCGACGGACGACTGTTTCACCCGGGACCAACCAGTGAGCTATTCAGTCTTGATCTTTATACCAACGGTGCGTCATTTACATCGCATGGTAAACGCGAAGCTGATGATCCGCATCGCCTTTACAATACAACTGTGATGTATGACGTTGGTAAAATGCTTATAGCGGGAGGCGGTCAGCCAGCGCTAAAGTCGGCACTTACTATTGATATTAATGGCAGCACACCAACGGTAACTGCCACAGAGCCAATGACCTATGCGCGCTCAATGCAGGACAGTGTTGTTTTGCCTAATGGTGAAGTGCTTGTTATTGGTGGCAACAGTAGTGGAATTCAGTTTTCTGATGAAGGAACCCAGATTGTTCCAGAGATCTGGAATCCGGCAACCGGTCAATGGACATCACTTGCGCCACACGGGAAAGCCAGAAACTATCATTCAACTGCAGTTCTGCTGAAAGACGGACGTGTTGCAGCGATGGGCGGTGGCTTGTGTGGCAACTGTGCCACCAATCAGCAAAACGGTGAAATATTTGAACCGCCTTATTTATTCAATGCAGATGGAACCAGAGCCGTCCAGCCACAGATCGCCTCCGGTACTTCTGAGGCAATTGCCGGAGACACAATAAGTTTAACCGCGACTGCTGGTGTGGAGTCGTTTGCGATGTTGAGACTTGTTGCCATAACTCATCATCACTCGACTGACCAGCGATACGTGCCGTTGTCTTTCACTGAAACACAAGCTGGTGACTACAGCATTCAGTTACCTGCGAACAGCAATGTATTGGTGCCGGGTTATTACTGGGTATTTGCGCTTGACGCGAATGGTGTGCCGTCATCAGGACATACCCTATTGATTAATCCCACTGCGGAACCGGTACCCGAGCCGCCAGCAAGTGTGGTTTACGAATACTATGAGGGCGAATGGGATATGTTGCCTGACTTTGACAATCTGACACCGGTATTAACCGGACAATCTGAAAGTTTCAGCCTCAGCGCAAGCCAGCAGGATGATAACTTCGGGTTTCGATATACAGCAACACTGCCTGTGTCGCAGGCAGGTACTTATAACTTCTTTACCACGTCAGATGATGGCAGCCAGTTGTTTGTAAATGGACAAATTGTTGTTGATAACGACGGAACCCATGGTTCTGTAGAAGAACAAGGCAGCATTCAACTTGCAGCGGGTAACCACCAGGTTGTAGTAACTTATTTCGAGAAGAGCGGTGGCAGTAACTTGTTTGTGCAGGTAGAAGGACCTTCAATACCTAAACAGTCGCTGCATTCTTTGCTGGCACCGCTTGATGGAACCATTGTGCCTGTAGTACCGGTTGGTCCTACCACGCCGGTAGATTCGAACAATGCAGCAATCTTCTATGACTACTATGAAGGTGAGTGGACAGAGATTCCGGACTTCGACTCGCTAACACCGGTTTTATCTGGCGAGCTTGATCAATTCACTACAAGCCCCAAACAACAAAGTCAGTTTATCGGCTTTCGGTATACAACCACGCTTTATGCACCGACAGCGCAGCAATACACCTTCTACACAACCTCTGATGATGGCAGTGTGCTCTACGTTAACGGCCAGTTGGTGGTCGACAACGACGGTTTGCACGGTTCTCGGGAAGAGCAGGGTTCGATTAACCTGGAAGCTGGTCAGCACGACATTGTTGTAGAGTACTTTAATAGAACCGGTCGTGAAGTACTGGAAGTGCAATTTGCTACTGATTCGCTTGCGAAACAAACACTGGTGCCTTCTACAGCGCCAGTTGTAGATCCGGTGGATCCGGTGGATCCTGTAGATCCTGTAGATCCTGTAGGTCCGACAGATCCAGTAGATCCAGTGGATCCGGTAACACCGGTGAATCCGCTGACACCGGAACCTAATTTACTTGCCAATGGAGACTTTCAAAACAGTCTAGATCAGTGGTCGGTATGTGGTGGTCAGGCAGATGCTGTTAATGGCGGTGTGACACTTAGCGCTGATGGTTGTATTTTCCAGGAGTTCGCAGTAATTCCACAAGCGAGCTATACATTGGTATGCGATGCCAGTGTAGTGTCCGATTTCGCAAGTATGCAGCTCAGCGCATCGGATGTTAATTTTGCGGCGTTAGCCACAGATATTGCACCGGTGCTTGATTCAACTCCTGCATCTTTCGTTGCTACGGTAACAGCGCCTGATGGTTCAGCGCAGGGTGTTGTTACTCTGTACGCTCAAACTGAAGCGAGTTTCGACAACTGCGTTATAACAGTCGACGACTCGGCGGTAGAGCCAGTTGTGGTGGACCCTGTAGTTGCAGAGCCTGCCAGTAACGAGCTGCTGCTTAATGCAAACTTTGTAGATGGACTTGACAGCTGGACCAGCTGCGGGGGGCAGCAAACGGTAACTGCCAACGGGGTTGATGGATCCAGTGCGGTCAACCTTGTAAACAACGGCTGTCTGTTTCAGGAGTTTGCTGTAACCACTGGTGCTACGTACGAGTTGAATTGTACAGCACTGTCTGCGGCGGATTTCTCCAGCATTTCACTTACAATGAATGACAATTTGTTTCAGGCGGTGGAATCGCAACAGGCGCAGATAAGTAATAGTGAATTTGGCAGTGCCAGCATTGTGCTTACCGCACCTGCTAACGCTGCGACAGCTGCTGTGACACTGTATGCGGACACCGATGCGACATTCGACAGTTGCGGCATTGTTGCAACTGGTCTGACAGGCGGAACCACACCTGTGCCGCCTGTGATCACCGTTGACCCGTTGGATAACTTACTTACTAATGGAGATTTCTCAAATGGTGCTACAGACTGGCTCACCTGTGGTGGAGCCAGCAGTGTCGAAGCACAAGGTACTAACAACAGTGACGGATTGGTGTTAAGTACTACTGCATGTGTCTTTCAGGAATTCCCTGCTGAACCGGGCAAGCAGTACACATTGAGCTGCAGTGGTCTGGCAACCGGTTTTGCGAGTATTACGCTCGGCTACTCTGATGTTGGATTCAACACCATTGCCAGTGGTGAGAGTTCGGTGCCAGGTACTGCTTTTTCTGCGCTATCTGTTACTGAAACTGCACCAGCAAACACAGCGCAAGGTGCTGTCACCTTATACGCGGACGATTCCGCAGTGTTCGATGATTGCGCTGTGGTAGAGCTTTAGTTCACCAGTGCTTTATATCACCAGCGAAAAAGCCGTCGGATGGCGGCTTTGATTATCGTCTAATTACCTGCTCGTGACTTATATGCCCGGTGGGCGCGTTTCTCGGGTGCGGCCACAGTCGGTATTGCTGCGATGCCAGCTCCCTTATTAATGTGTATCGCTGGTGTTATTGCCAGCAAATTCTGATCGTCAGCCGCAGCCTGTAACGTCGCCCCGGATTTTTCCAAACCCTGTCCCTTTGCGTTTTTTCCTCTCTCGCACTATTAGTTAATGCAATTAATGCCTGGCAACAAAGGCGGCCGGTGGTGCTTCCGTGTGATGAATTCCGCTTGTACCTGTTTTAGAGTGTGTTAGTATATATGGGAATAATATCCCAAATATAAACGATTTACCTCAATAATCGTTACTTCAATCCGTTATTAGTCTTAATAAACAAGGAGTAAGTAAAGTGAAGTTTCTCAAACGAATTACCTCTGTAAGAATTTTTCTGGCGGGTTTATTTTTGAGCATCGGGCTTTTGCCCGGCACAAGCTCCGCATGTGGTGGTTTTTTCTGCCAGTTAACTCCAATAAATCAGGCTGCCGAGCAAATTGTATTTCGCCAGGATGGAAATCAGGTAACTGCTATGGTGCAAATCCAGTTTGAGGGTGATCCGAGCGATTTCAGCTGGGTTGTGCCCGTGCCCTCCACGCCGGAATACGAACTGGGCAGTAACGCAGCATTTACCGATCTGGAGTTGGCGACGCGGCCGCAGTTTAACCTGACACAGACTGGTACGAGTTGCGCTGCACGGTTTCCTGTCGCCTTAACTGATGCCACTGTTGCAGAGTCTGTTGCGGACGGTGCTGATAGCGGTGTGGTTGTTGAAAGCGTGCAGGACGTTGGTGGTTATACCGTTACATTGATTAGCGGTGACAATGCTGAATCCATATCTCAGTGGCTGGTGGATAACAACTTTGATCTAACTTCACAGGGTGAAGCGCTTCTCGCACCTTATGTAGAAGAGGGGATGAAGTTTGTTGCAGCAAAGTTGCAGCAAAATCGTGGTACCGGAAGTATTCAGCCATTGATCATGAGATATGAAAGCGATAAACCAGTCGTACCCATACGGCTGACGGCTGTTGCTGCACTTGAAGATATGGGAGTGTTAGTTTGGTTGCTTGGTGATGCGCGTGCAGTTCCTGAGAACTTTTTACACGTGACGCCCAACTACACCCGACTAAACTGGTTTAACGGAACTCAAAATGCCTATGCCAGCTATCAGACGCTGATCACTGAAGCCATGAATGAAGCTGGCGGGCAGGGGTTTGCTACGGACTATGCAGGACGGTTTGAAAATCTTCTGGATTCTATTTCGTCACCTTCTGATCTTGAAGCTCAGCTTGCCCGTATTACCGATTCATCTGATGTTGAGTATTTGAGTCTGGTGCAGAATATAATCTTCAACTCGGTTGTTGGAGATACACTAGCGGCTGCTTTACCGCTACAAAATGGTCAAACACCGGATCTATACTTTGATCGGAATTTTCTGGCGACTAACTTCACAGTTGCTGAATTAGCTGCTGCACGTGCTTCGGTAGACACTGTTATTCGCGAAGAAGTCATCGCGCCATTGCAGGCATCATTAGATGTGCTTGGTGGTAATCGCTATCTGACGCGTTTGTATACCACTCTGTCAGCAGATGAGATGACAGTTGATCCCGCGTTTGTTTTTAACCCGGATATGGAAGATCAGCAGCTGGATCGCAATGCTACTTTAACTGCTGAATGTATTGATGATCGCGATCACTGGAGCCTGACACTTGGGGAGGGAACAGGGCGTGATGGTGAAGTTGTGATTAATACAATCAGTCCGTTCCCGACGGTTCCGCAGCCTATTACGCAGGCCGCCAGCTGGAAGCTTGAGGATACTGCAGCCTTTGGTCTGCCACAGGTACTGGAACAACGGGATTTTCAGGTTGCAACACTGGGCTCACCGGGTAGTGCCCTGACCGGTGGCAACTCCGGGGGTAACTCGGGCACTGGTGGATCGACTGACCCTGTTACCGATAATGTAGACATTACCAGCGGTGGTGGTGCTTTTGGTCTGTCACTGTTGATACTACTGATCAGCCGACGTAGAAAGTACTAAGTGATATAAGTTGAACGTGCTCCCGACAATCTGTCGGGAGCACGGTGCGCTTCTGCGTCTTTCTGCAGACTTTTCTTTTAAGATTGATCGAACAATCAGATACTAGTTTTTAACCTGTCCACTGAATTGCAGAAATGTGGCCATGCCCTCAACGTTAAGTGCCAGCCAGTTATCGTAGTTACCCCAGTCTTTGTAGTCGCTCATAGTGACTTCATTTTTCAAAGTATCGATTGATTTACCTGCCTTTAAGCCGCTCAGTACTTCTGCCTTTAATTCCTCCATGTAAATTCTAACATCAGTGGCGTCCGACTTAACCCCGACGTTGCCGTGAGCAGGTGCGAAAATATCAAAGTCGAGTGACTCGATTTTTCGGACCTGATCAATCCAGTGATCGATGTTTGCGCCACCCATATTTCTAAAGGGGAGACGTTTTGGAGAGGCTGCATCAGTTATAAACGCCACATTGGCAGGCCTTACTACAACGGCGATGAGGTCGGTGCCGTGGCCAGGGCCGAGCCAGGTGAGTTCGAATGTTTTATCGCCTGAGGAAAACTCATATTCCTGTGCAAATCGCTGTGTGATTTTCACACCATCAATGGCAGGCGGGGCATTAACCTGCGCGATTACAGTGGCGTTCTCTGCAAGCGTCGCTCCGCCGGAGGCGTGATCGCCGTGGCTGTGGCTGTAGATCAGGTGACTGACTGGTTTGTCAGTTAGTTTTGCTACTTCGGTTTTTATCCACGCCGCGGTATCTGCGTTGATTGGATCCGTGACTACAGCACCTTCGTCAGTTATTACTACCATCGAGTAGTGGAAGTTGTTTTGCAGTCGGTAAACGTCTTCAGCAATTTTTGTCACTGAACGCTTCGGGTCGTTTTGACTGATCGCGGAAGAAAATTGAAAAGCTATCAGTGGCAGAAGGAGAAACGTAAGGAGTTTTTTCATGATGGTATATTCCTCGTATGTTTATTTTCGGGTGGATGTCCCCGACATACATTATTCGACGTAAATTATTTTGGGCGAATGATTCCCGGTGAACTATGGTGGAACGGGTTTTCGTATTCTGACTACAGAGACTTAATTTTAACTGTTATAAAGTTTAAGTACACCTCTGTTGCGAGGTGGTTTGGTTTTTTTTCTTTAGAATAAAATGTGGCAAAAATCATCACGATGAAACGCAAAACAAGTTGACGTTTCATATTAATTTAGCGAAGGATTTGATGGTTAACAAAGCAACTATTGCCAGTGTTCTTTCTAATGGCCTTGCCAATGGTTCGGTGAAGGTTAGCGTTTGCTGTTCAGCGAGTGAGCAGTATTTGTGCGTTGAAGCGCTCAGGTTTTTCTGGTGATTTGGAATAATCAGCAATCAAGTTGAATGGTGTTACAGGAAAGTAGTAAGAGAAAAAGGTGAGCACTGGAGAGCTGCCCACCTTTTTCGGGGGGGTATACAAATTGTCCTAATTATTTCAGAAGGCAGTTTTCAAAAATCATTCGGCTGTGAAAAAGATATCACCGTAAGAGGCGTGTGCTTCCCTGCCGGTGTTATCAGCATCGGTCATTATGGCAATGGCGTCAATCGAGGTAATGTCCTTGCCAAACACTGCTTTTAGGTCTTCGCGTACATTGCGCTTTTCTGTAACCCATTGGCCTGAGTTGTCGTTAACGCCGCGGGTTGCAATCATTATTGCGTTGTTAGGTTGATGCGGATTAGGCCAGCTTTCACCCCGTGCCTGACTGGATGACCAGACATAGTTAAGCGCTTTAGTTCTCCAGATCATCGCACCACCTGATTTAACAACGTACAGGCGTGCTGCAAAATCGTCACCAGTTTTAGTTTTTTCGTCGACCTGTTTTCCCAGGCCTCTGTCTACTCTCCAGCTCCAGTTAACATAAGGTGTTTTACGCAAATCGATGTTGATCTTTTTACCAAGTACAGAAGCGCTGCCGTTTGCTTTTGCTGACAGTACCGTTGTGTTGCCTTCATGTTGAAACTGATAATCTGTTGTACCAACAAAGGCTTTGGTTTCCCACCCTGATGAGTTTCCATCTGAGAACTGACCAATATCAATTCTGTTGGCGGTAGCACTGCCTGCGCCGATCATCACCATGCTGAACAGACCGCCGATGGCTAATAGTGAGATGCGCTTTGAAGCAAAATATCTGCTGGTATTCAATTTAATTTGAGCTCGGTTTAACTAAGTTACGGTGGCTTTGACCGAGCGGCTGTCGACTGGTTGCGTCGCAATTCTCACAAAGATCTAATAATTAGCTCATTGACTGATCATTTAAACTGGTAGCCTGGAAAAATAGAGATTTTTCCGTTGTGTTTTGCCAGATTTGACACAATTTTTTTAGCGTTGCTTTATCCGATCGTAGGTATCTGATGTCACACCTAGTTCACGAAGCATCACTTTTCGTATCTTTCCCGTTTGAGTTTTAGGTAAGGTTGCTGTAACTCTTACATATCTCGGCAATGCGAAAACCGGAAGGTCGCGGGCGGCTGTATTTATCCATGTTTCTATTTCATGGATGTGATGGTGGCGGGAATCGGCCTCAGGCTTCAGCATCACGGCTATCATGACTTCGTCTTCCATTCCTTCGCCGCCGTCGGCAGGTACCGCGTAGGCTGCAACTTCTGCTATGTCTTCCACTGATAGAAAAGCCTGTTCGACTTCGTAGCTTGAGATGTTCTCGCCACGTTTGCGAATGCAATCTTTGATTCGATCGACAAAGACAAACTGACCCAGGTGATTGCAATACCCTGCATCTCCTGTATGGAACCAGAAGTTACGCCACGTTCTTAAGGTTTCCTCAGGCATTCCCGCGTAACCTGCCATAAATCCGTTGGCGAGTTTTGGACGAACCATGATTTCACCGGTCTCATTCATTGCAACCGGCTCGTCGTTTTCGGGGTGGCGTATTTGTACCTCAAAGTATTTATCATAGACGTAGCCACAGGTGCCTGGCGCGCTTTCGTTTAGTTTGCCATAGAGCGGAATGTTTACTTCTGTCATACCGTATAGAGGTATAACAGACTGGACGCCAAATCGATTTCTGAAACTTTCTTCCGCCACGGTTGGTAGCGGTGCTGCGCCAATTACTTTAAGTGAATGATCTTTATCTTCCGGTGTTGGTTTTTGCGCCACAATAAACGCTGCCACAGCGCCGAGTGTGTTTGTATGAGTGATTTTGTACCTGCGTATATCCTGGAGCCAGGCCGATGCTGAAAACCGCTCTCTTATAATTGCCCTGCAGCCGATAGTAAGGCACGCGAGTAGCTGCATGAATAATCCATTGGCATGGTGTAGCGGCAGGCAAATATAAAAAGTATCGTCCTGGAGTAATTGGTAGTTATCGATAGTGCCGACAGCAAATAACACGCAATGTGCCTGAGGCATCAGGACTGCTTTGGATGGGCCGGATGTGCCTGAAGTAAACATGATGCAGGACAAATCACTGCTTTTAATTTGGCAGATTTGGTCTGAAGGTAAAAGATTACTGGTGCTATTTGCTAATTCTGATATTGGCAAAATAGTAGCGTCAGATTGAGCCGCGGTACTTTCATCCAGGTATTGTTTCTCGGTTACCAGAAACTGACTCTCTGACAGGTTCAGCTGATGTTTTAACAAATTTCCGCGCATGCTGGTGTTGATGGCAACCATGGTTGCACCAATGAAACTGAGTCCGAGCCAGTAGCGTGTAAAATCTGCTGGTGAGTTGATCATTAGTGCAACTCTATCGCTGGTATTAACACCGTGCATTTTCAGCTCGGCCGCTGCGAGTAACGCCTGTTGCCTGCAGTCTTTGAAAGTCCATGAGTCGCCGCCAATAAATTCTATCGCGACTTTATCTGGAAAATTCTCTGCCTGTGCCAGTATGACGCGGGAGATAGTCCAGAGTTGGGGGTTATCTAAATCAAACTCGATCGGTACAGTCATTAGATTATTGTACAGCGTCGCTGGCAGTGGGTCCGGCCGTAGATTTGGCCAAGGATCTGGCCGTAGATCTGGCCCTGGATCTGTTAAACGACTGCAATCATTACCGGTTCTTTGCGAACCAACAATATACTGAGTTTAAGAAGATGGAGATATTGACTACAAAATGAGAAGCGGTGGCGACATTAAAGCTGCCGGGCGGGCTGTATTTCGTTTTATGTACTACAAAGCGCGGATAGCCTGTGCGCGATAGATTGATTCTAAAAGTAACAGCAATCAGCGGAGTATATTGCTCCGCTGATTGTTTTTCTGGAGACTAAGTTATTTAGCTTTTAGTTCGGAGTTGATAGTGATTTTGATTGGACCGGTAGAGAATGAGCCGACACCAAATTCCTGATGGTCTATCTCTGTAGTGGCTTTTATACCAACCCAGTCACCCTGGTAATACTCAATTGCCTTACCTAACGGGTGCTCTCCCTTGTGAGTCATAGTTGCTTTCAGGGTCACGGGTTTTGTAACTCCGTGGATGGTCAGATCACCAGTTACGTCCATGGTTGTTTCGCCGGTAGACGTCACCTTTGTGCTTTGAAAGGTGAGTGTTGGGTACTTTTCAACATCAAGGAAATCTGCGCTTTTTAGGTGTTCGTCCAGCGCATCAAAACCGCTGGAGAGGCTGGCAGCATCGATCTCGACACTAATACTGGAATCCTCGATGGAGTCCGCCATTGTCAAGGTGCCGGTTGCCTTTGTGAATTCTCCGTTTTGATCGGTAACGCCGGCATGGCTCCAGCCAAACATGACTTCAGTGTGGCCCTGATCGGTAACATAGGTAGCATCTGCTGAAGCCGAGATTGGCAATGCGGCAGAAAAGGCTATGGCAAGTGCTCCGGCGAGCCGGGAAGAAGATTTAAGCATTGGTGGTAAGTCTCGCTTGTTTTTGAAAGAAATCGTGTCGGGTTTGTTGAAGCTGAAGTGTCAGCACTTACTCAAATCCGATACGAATGGAGCTTAAGTATAAGAAAGACAGTTACTATGGTTGCAAGTTCACCGGGTTGGAAAATATTTCCAGTTCACCATTCAGTCTGACGAAGCAGTTGTTTATCATCAGTGCCAGAGATTGATCGAGTGCCTGTTTGGATGACAGAAAAAAATCTGGAATTTAATCTTTGCACACGTGTCTCAAATTGGAAACAGGCCCGGCATCTGTAGTCGCTGGTTTGTTGCCGCTACACTATAATTCGGTCATGACATGTCGAGTTATCTGCACGCTCAGTTGAGCGTATTAAAGCGAACAAGTCGCACTAAACCGTTTGCCTACGGGAGTTAATTATCATGCTTTCATCACCTGATAAATTCACAGGTTTTATATTGAATTTCGGACTTGTTGGAATACTGGTCAGGCGATGCCTAAGCACACTGTCGATTATGCTGGGAGTGCTTATACTTGCTGGATGTATGAGCGGTAAATCTGTCCCTTTCGGTTCCGTACCGGGAGTAACCTCATCCGGCTTTTTTCTGCATGTACCTGATGACGGGGGCCCGGTGGTAATTACCGGGTGGGTGGATACTCTGCTGGATAAGAAGCTTGTTGAAGATTACGTACGGTATGAACTGGGCTATGAGCAAATTAATAATCGGCTACGGTTCGACTGAACGCGGATGTAGCACCGCTGATTCCACAACAATTGGTGGCAATAGTAAGCACTAGGAGCCTGCGCGGCAGAAGCTCTGCTACTGCGAACGCGCCACATCGGTGCG
>CAZYRP010000128.1:0-15195 GCA_964649465.1 uncultured Granulosicoccaceae bacterium
CATATCAATATCACTGCCGGCAGCCCATGCATCGGCAATTATTTTTGATAACAGGATATGCTCAGGGTCACTAATGGGATCAATATCATCCAGTCCAATTAAGCCTAATAATGCTGTGACTGTACCCTCGATCTGTTCCAGCAATACCTCTTGGTTGGACTGCCAGTCGGCCTGAGGTGCTTTAAGTGATGCAAGAATACTGATGGGCTTGCCAGAGGTTGATCCAGGCGTATAAACAGCGCGCTCAACCGAATCTTTCAATCGCTGAATGCGATCAGATTCAATACCCCATCCGCTAAGACCGTTCTTCCAAAGCTCTGCGGTGTCAGCCGCCGCCTGATCAACAGTCACACCGTCGCGCCTTGCATCATCACCATTGATCCATGGCTTGAAATCTTCCGGCAGCAGCTCTGGAAAGTGCAACAGCAAGTTTGTGATGTCGCCTTTAGGATCAATCAGGATGGCCGGTAGATTGTTGAGTGCTGCCTCTTCCATAATATCAAGGCACAGTCCAGTCTTACCGGAACCCGTCATTCCCACCACAACCGCATGCGTGGTTAAATCGTCAGGGTCGTAAGTCTGAGCTTCGGTGGTAGTTTCGCCATCCTCAGGATTCACGCGCCGACCGATGTAAAACTCATTGGGAAAATCTACTGATGCCATTATCTTAAATACACTCTAGCTAAGCAGGCAAGATAGCAAATTCGCAAGACCACCGATAGTAAACAACAAAAAGTCGTTCCGGCTGATAACGGTTATTGAATCGCAGACTCAAGCGGTGTAACGGTCAGAAGATCTGCACTGATGCGAATCGCGTCTTTCAATCGCATGCCAGTCAGACTGGTATTGGTCGCACCCGTACTATTCTTCCAGTTTGCGGCTTGAGATAAAACAGATCTCGGCACTGTAGTGGCAGAACGCAGAACCGATTGCAGATTAATTCCTACTTCACGATGCATAAAACGGATCGCACGGCCAAGGTCAAGGTCGGCACCAGCCAGCGTGTCGTCGGCCAGTGTTAAACGTCCTTCACGCCTGTAAATCGTACGTCCGTTTAAAATAAACGATTGCTGATCTGTGCCAGCAGGTGCCATAGCATCAGTTACCAGATAAATCGTATCACTGGCGTTTTTAGCGTTCCAGGCTGCACGTATAGTGGAAGGATGGACATGCACCCCATCGGCTATTAAACCAACACTCAAGGCATCACAATCTATGGCGGCACCGGTCAGCCCCGGTTCGCGACTACCCAGCTGGCTCATTGCATTGAACAAGTGCGTGACACAGCGAGCGCCCGCCTGGTGATAATCAACGCAGGTATCGTAGTTTGCGTTCGTATGGCCGATTGCCACTATTACTCCTGCCGCTGCCAGTGATTTTACCTGCTGGCTTGTTACGTTCTCGGGAGCGACTGTCACCATTAGACAAGGCAATTCTTTTGCTGCTTCCTGAAGCTCATGCAGATCTTCAGATTCCATTGGTCGGATGAGCTGCGCGTCGTGTGCACCTTTTTTTTCAACAGACAGATGTGGACCTTCAAGATGCAAACCCGCAATACCCGGAACGTTTATTTTAATTGCTTGCTTTACTGCATTAATAGCGGCCGAAGTAATTTCCGGGGTATCAGTTATTAGCGTTGGTAAAAAACATGTAGTACCGAGATTTCGATGGGCCTCTGCAATCAGTGACAGGTTCTGCACACAAGGTCCATCGTTTAACATTACACCGCCTCCTCCATTGACCTGCAGATCAACGAAACCAACTGACAAGATATCACCATTTAAGTCAATCACTTCTCCATGATCGATCGAAGCAATTTCGCTTTTAACTTCTTTACAGTAACCGTCTATAAAAATCGCATAATGATCAGCGAGCAACTCAGAACCATCAAATATTTTTCCACCAATAAAAGTAATTTTATCTGCTGTCACTACAATCGACCTGCTTCGCGACTAAATTCACGCGCCAACTCTATTGCACCATCCAGTGGTTCACCTTTAGGATCGATAATCTTCGCACGCATATCGTCTCGTAAAAAAGAAATGTACGCAGGCCCCAGGCCACCGGTAAGACAAATCGACTCCTCTGACCACCCAAGTTTTGAAACAATATCTTCAATTAAAAAAGCACCTTCATTAAATATCTGTGTGGCAATTTCATCATTCTGCTTTGCATATTCAGACACTGTCATTGCAAGCTGACCTATATCAGACGGATCTGCCCGATTAGCAAATTCAAGAATTTTTTTAGGGGTGCCATGTAAATTCATAACGTGCTTTGTTAGATCAGTCTTATCGACCAGCTCATCCGCAGCATACAAGGTCAGCGATAAAACTCGACACCCCATCCAACGGGCGGACGCAATATCATCAAGTACAGCACCCCAACCACCGACCAGGCGCTGCTTGTTATTGTGCTGCAGTCCAAAAAAAGACCCCGTACCACAATGTGCAACTATTCCATCATCAGTACCGAGCGCTGCACGAACCGCAGATTTACCGTCCCCTTCAATTTTTACAGTGGTAAACGGTAGTGCATTCTGCAGAGCAAGTTCTATGTCATGATCAACCACACCTGCGAGGCCCAGGTATGCCGGGGTTGCAGCAAGTGTGCTCACAGGAATCGACATAAGCTCTGCAAGATCCCGCAAACCCGCAGTAATTGTCTGTACCGTACCGTTAAAGTCTGTAAAGGCGTTGGCTGCACCCTTTACCACTATTTCGCAAGCAGTTTCAGTAACACCAGCAATACGACAATTGGTACCACCTCCATCTACAGCAATTGCACTGACTTTCAAGCCGTCGGTCATAGATGTTGAAAAACCCTTTAATTTCGCGCGCCATTAGGATATGTTCAATAGTACATTGTGCTTACACGGGACGCTTGTAATTTCGCTCCGTTGATGGCCGGGAGGAAACCTTGCTGGATGTAACCAGGTATGCGCTGTCACGCGCCAGACTCATCAATACTATTACGCCCACTCCTGCTGCGCACCATTTTCGTCTGCGCAAATCCATGCTGTATCCCATTGCCTGTCCTGTACTCGTAACTACTTTAATGTCGGATTACATTTTCTTGTCGCCGTTGATCAGACGGAGACGGCAATTGCACGCCGCGCAAGTGCGGCCTGAACACTCAAACCACCCTACACCGGAGGCAGCATGATTAAAAAATCCTTATTGGCAACCCTGACGGGTATTGCACTTACAACCAGCACTGCATGGGCAGAAGATGCCACTCTCATTATTGAAAGCTGGCGCAATGACGACCTGACACTTTGGCAGGAAAAAATAATACCCGCCTTTGAGGCGCAACACAGCGATATAAAAGTAAAGTTTACGCCATCAGCGCCAACAGAGTACAACGCCGCTTTAAACTCCAAACTTGAAGCCGGTTCTGCGGGTGATCTGATCACATGCAGACCTTTTGATGCATCACTCGCACTATATGACGCCGGACATCTAAGTGATCTAAATGATATGGCGGCTATGGATAATTTTTCAGACGTTGCAAAATCTGCATGGCAAACAGACGACGGTTCAGCCAGTTTCTGTGTTCCAATGGCATCGGTTATTCACGGATTCATCTACAACAAGGATGCTTTTACAGAGCTCGGTATAGAGGAACCTTCGACGGAAGATGATTTTTTCGCAGCACTGGACAAAATTAAAGCTGACGGCTCGTATATTCCAATGGCCATGGGTACCAACGACCAGTGGGAAGCTGCCACAATGGGTTATAACAATATCGGACCAAACTACTGGAAAGGAGAAGAAGGACGTCTGGGCTTAATCAGTGGCAAACAAAAGCTGACTGATGAACAGTGGACAGCGCCGTACGCAACGCTCGCAAAATGGAGTGGATATTTAGGTGACGGCTATGAAGCCCAGACCTATCCGGACAGTCAAAACCTGTTTACGCTTGGTCGCGCTGCGATTTATCCTGCAGGGAGTTGGGAGATTTCCGGCTTTAATACCCAGGCAGACTTTGAAATGGGTGCATTTAAACCTCCCGTCAAAACAGCTGGTGACACCTGCTATATCTCGGACCACACTGATATTGGACTGGGAATGAACGCAGCATCCAAAAATCCGGAAGCGGCAAAAGTATTTCTGGAATGGGTAGCGGGACCTGACTTCGCATCAATATTCGGCAATGCACTACCAGGCTTTTTTCCACTCTCAAAAGAACCGGTTAATCTTGACGATGCTTTGGCCAAAGAGTTTGTCAGCTGGCGCGGTGAGTGTGAAAGCACTATCAGATCGACCTATCAAATTCTGTCACGCGGAACCCCGAACCTTGAAAACGATACCTGGGGCGCTTCAGTAGCCGCGATTAAAGGCACCAGCAGCCCCGAAGAGCTGGGTAAGAAACTGCAGGATGGTCTGGACAGCTGGTACAAACCTTAATTACCTATTCCATTGACTCCAAGCCCGGGTGGCAACCACCCGGGTGATTTAGATAAAGGTTCGTATGCGTCGTTCGAACATACGTTGGCACATCCCGATATTTCTTGCGCCTGCACTGCTTGTGTACACAGCAGTTATGATTCTTCCGCTGTTTAATACTCTGAGACTGGCGCTTTACAGCCGCATTGATCAGGAACGCATCTTTGTCGGTTTGCAGAATTTTAAAACACTATTTGGTGACGCAGTCTGGTCAGAACAATTCTGGAATGCACTCGGCAACAATTTCTGGTTTTTTATTATTCATATGTTGGTGCAAAACCCCATTGGAATTGCGTTGGCTGTAATCCTGAGCCATCCACGTTTACGATTCGCAGCATTTTACCGTTCTGCTATTTTTATTCCGACAATCCTGTCGTTTGTCATTGTCGGTTTTGCCTGGAAGTTAATACTCTCCCCTATCTGGGGTGTCGCACCATCAATGCTTGACGCGATTGGTCTTAAGTCGCTGTTTGCTCCGTGGCTGGGTAAAGAAGCCTACGCACTGACAACACTTGCTCTTATTTCCGTATGGCAGTTTGTCGGTATTCCCATGATGCTAATTTATGCGGCACTCCTTTCCATACCGAACGAAGTACTGGAGGCAGCAGAGCTGGACGGCATAACGGGTTTTTCTGCATTCTGGAAAATAAAGCTACCACTGATACTGCCATCAATCGGCATTATCTCTATTCTAACTTTCGTTGGAAACTTCAACGCCTTTGACCTGATCTACGCCGCTCAAGGTGCGTTGGCAGGCCCGAATTACTCCACAGACATACTGGGTACTTTTTTATACCGAACTTTTTTCGGCTTCCAGTTGCAACTTGGTGATCCACATATGGGCTCTACCATTGCCAGTGCGATGTTTGTAATTATCCTGCTGGGAGTCTGTATTTACCTTTTCGGTATTCAAACCAGACTGCGTCGATTTAAATACTGACATGGCGCGCGCAATTACAGACAACAGCGGAAAAACAAACATCGCTCTAATGCATGGTGTATTAATACTGTACACACTGTTCGCACTGTTCCCGGTGTTTGTAATTGTTATTAACAGCTTCAAGAATCGAAAATCTATCTTTCGCGAACCACTTGCGCTTCCCGACTCAGACAGTTTTTCTCTTATCGGTTATCAGACAGTGATGAAGCAAGGCGACTTTCTTCTGTACTTTCAAAACTCGATGATTGTTACATTGGCTTCGTTATTTTTTATTCTTCTTTTCGGTGCTATGGCCGCCTACGCTTTGTCGGAGTATCAATTCAAAGGTAATAAATGGCTTGGGCTCTACATGGCTTTGGGTATTATGATTCCAATCCGGATCGGCACGGTCGCCATACTTGAACTGATGGTATCAACCGGTTTGGTAAACACACTCTGGGCATTGATACTGGTCTACACAGCGCAGGGCTTACCGCTTGCAGTATTTATCCTCAGCGAATTTATGCATCAGGTGTCGGATGAGTTAAAAAACGCTGCACGAGTCGATGGATTGTCAGAATACAAAATATTTTTTGCTATTGTACTGCCGTTGGTCCGTCCCGCCATGGCTACGGTCGCCGTGTTTAATATGATTCCGGTCTGGAATGACCTCTGGTTTCCGCTAATTCTGGCACCTGCTGAAGAGACAAAAACACTGACGCTTGGCTCGCAAGTCTTTATAGGCCAGTTTGTGACCAACTGGAACGCCGTTTTATCAGCCCTTGCACTGGCAATTCTGCCAGCACTGGTGCTTTACATGATTTTTTCACGACAGCTAATCAGGGGACTTACCTCGGGAGCGATTAAATGACACGTGTGCTGATAGCCGGGCTCGGCAATATGGGAATCAGTCACGCATTGGCCCATCACAAGAATAACAGTTCAGAAATTGTTGGACTGGTTAATCGATCAAATATAAATCTGCCAGCCGAACTGGAGTCTTATCCCTTTTATTCCACCTTCGAAGAAGGATTAAGCAGCAACCCGGATCTGGTAGTAATTGCCACCTACTCAGATAGTCACGCGGACTACGCCTGCAAAGCGATGGATTCCGGCGCACATGTATTTGTAGAGAAGCCACTGGCTACCACGGTTACAGATGCTGAACGAGTAGTTCAAAAAGCAATGGAAACTAACCGTAAAGTGGTCGTCGGGTATATTCTCAGACACCATCCATCGTGGACAACACTGATTAATGAAGCGCGATCATTAGGCGGGCCCTATGTTTTCAGACTGAACCTGAACCAGCAATCTACAGATGCAGAGTGGGATACGCATAAAGCACTGATGCAAACCACATCCCCTATTGTCGATTGCGGTGTGCATTATGTCGATGTTATGTGCCAGATTACAGATTCGTTGCCAATACGAGTGCATGGCATGGGGCTACGCTTAACCGAAGAAATAGCAAAAGACATGTACAACTATGGTCAGTTTCAGGTATTTTTTGAAGATGGTTCTATCGGTTGGTACGAAGCGGGCTGGGGTCCAATGATGTCTGAAACTGCCTATTTCGTAAAAGACATCGTATCTCCGGGCGGGTCTGTATCTATCGTTGAAAATACCAACACTGCATCATCTGATATAGACGGTCATACTCAAGTCGGAGAGATATTAGTACACACCGCAGCAGGCGATCGAACTATCACAATGCCTGAAGAGCCGGGGCATCAGGCCCTCTGTGAAGCTGAGCAGCTCTTCATGTTACAGGCAATTGAAGAAAACCTGGACCTGACTCGTCATATGCAGGATGCCGTACAGTCTCTGAAAATATGCCTTGCAGCGGATGAGAGTATCCGCACAGGAAAATCGATAGCTATGTCAGAATTCACCACGTGAGCGCTTTAAAACTAACTGGTGTAAATAAGTTTTTCGGCGAAAATCAAGTCCTGAAAGACATAAATCTTGAGGTAGATAACGGAGAGTTCGTGGTTGTCGTGGGTCCGTCCGGATGCGGTAAATCAACACTGCTGCGACTAGTAGCAGGTTTGGAGCCTCCGGGTTCAGGCGACGTTTCAATTGCCAGCAAATCGGTAAACAGCGTCCCGCCATCTAAACGAGGCATCGCGATGGTGTTTCAGAACTATGCGCTTTATCCGCACCTGAATGTCAGAGCGAATATGGCACTGGCGCTGAAACAGGAAAAACAATCAAAGCAGCTGATTGAAGAGAGAATAGGTTATGCGAGCCGCATGCTGGACCTCACGGATTACCTTTCGCGTTACCCTTCCGAGCTTTCCGGAGGACAAAGACAGCGAGTTGCAATCGGTCGTGCAATCGTCAGAGAACCAAAACTATTTTTATTTGATGAACCACTGTCCAACCTCGATGCAGCACTTCGTATGAGTACGCGATTAGAAATCGCAAATTTACATAAAAAGCTGTCTACTGCAATGATATATGTCACCCATGATCAGATAGAAGCTATGACCCTTGCAGATAAAATTGTATTGATGCGAGATGGTGTGATCGAACAAACAGGCACCCCGATGGACTTGTATAACAACCCGGTTAATCAGTTTGTTGCAGGTTTTCTTGGCTCGCCATCTATGAACTTTCTACCAGCGGATATGCTGCACGCAGGCGATACCAGAACACTCGGTATACGACCGGAAGATTTTCGAATCAATGACAATGGATCTCTTACAGCCTCGGTGCTGCACGTTGAACAGCTGGGAGGAGATACCAACCTGATTGCAAATATTAACGACTTTGCAGTGACTGTACGTCTGTTTGGTCAACACTTCATCCAGGAACAACAACGAATTAATCTTGATTTCATAGAATCAAAAGCACACTATTTTTCTGCCAACGGCAACCGAATTTCGGAATAAAAGAGACTCAAACTTGGAACGATAACAATCGCTGATCCTTTATATGCTCTCTTCGGAGGCGTTTACATCACCTGGTTCAGAACTAACTGAAGAACTTCTTACACTGGCTGGTGACCTTAATCACATCATCAATATCAACATCTTTGTGCAACACCAGCCGAACCGTATCACCAATACTGATTATTATTTTTTTAGATTTCAGAAAAGCAGCTAGTTCTGTGGCCACTCGTTTGCCACACGGCAGAAACACCATATTGGTTTGCACGCTTTCTTCGGTCATCTGCAGTTCTTCGATATCACGCAGACCTTCAAAAAGCGCTCTGGCATGATCATGGTCAAATTGCAGTCGATCGACATTTTCATTCAGCGCAACTACACCGGCGGCTGCTATATAACCCGCCTGGCGCATACCTCCGCCAAGCACTTTGCGCCATCGCCTGGCTTCATGAATAAACTCAGCCCCACCACAAAGCACTGATCCAACAGGGGCACACAAACCTTTGGACAAGCACACAGAAACCGAATCGAAGTGGCGGCTGATCTCTTTTACATCAACACCGTGATGAATTGCCGCATTAAATATTCTTGCACCATCAAGGTGCAATATAAGGCCTTTGGAGTCTGCCAGCTCGCGGGCAGCCGGAAGATAGTCCATCGGCAGTGCCCTGCCGTGAAATGTATTTTCGATTGCCAGTAACCGCGTGCGTGCGAAGTGAGAATCATCCGGCTTGATAGCTGATTCAATACTCTCAAGCGCCAGTGTGCCATCTTCGCGCGCGTCAATCGGTTGTGGCTGTATGCTGCCAAGGACGGCAGCACCACCACCTTCGTATTTATAGGTATGGGCTTGCTGCCCTACAATATACTCATCACCGCGCTGACAATGCGTAAGTAGTGCTATGAGATTGGTTTGCGTTCCGCTGGCAGCATATAACGCCGCCTCGTAGCCTAGCTTACTTGCCGCCAGTGCTTCCAGTTCATTGACTGTGGGATCCGAGCCATAGACATCATCACCTACTTTCGCAGAAGACATGGCTTTTTTCATAGAGGGTGTTGGCGTGGTTACCGTATCGCTGCGCAGATCTATCATTTTGTTGTCCGGATTATTTTAAGTCAGCAAATCGAATAACCACAGCGTTGTGGCGTACACCATTTACGCACTTTGGTCAGTCTTTTTTGCACTTTCGTTAAACCGATCCATCTCTTCAACAAACGGCAGTAAACCCGGCTTGTGCTCAACAACTTCAGCACGGGTAAGCCCGTCTATCTCATGCGGAAAAATCAACCATTGATCAGTTTCGTGAATGTAGTAGTGCGGAGTAAGCGATGTTCTGTTTTTAGCGGGTTTAAAGTACGGTGTTGCAATGCGAATTTCAGACGGGGTATTACGACGGGCTTTTGCAGTTAAGGTGTTTATGACACCCTGAACACTTAAACCCGTATCATATACATCATCGACAATAAGCAGTGAGTCATCTGCATTTATATTGTTGATCAGATAATCGAGCCCGTGCACGCGTACTGGTGCTTCCAATCGGCTTTTGCCACTGTAAGATGATGTGCGAATAGAAATATGGTCAGTATGCACACCGTAGAAGTCGAGCATTTCCTGCACTGCAATACCCACTGGTGTGCCGCCTCGCCAGACACCAACAATAAAGTTTGGATGAAATCCGTCTTTCAGGATACTGACCGCCAGTCGCCAGGAATCCTCCAGTAGCGACTGGGCAGAAATAAATTGTTTATCAGACATAGATGCTAACCCGCTGTCTGTTGACTAATATTTTCAAGATCAGTAGTTATTTTTTTCAAAGTTGCCACAGGATCCGCAGCGCCCGTCACCGAACGGCCGATAACCAGATAATCTGCTCCATTTTCTACGGCGTTTACCGGAGTCATTACACGCCTTTGATCAGATGCACTATCTCCTGCCAGTCGAATACCCGGCGTCACTATTAATAAACCAGGTACTTTACTGCTGAGCATTGTCGCCTCCAGCGCCGAGCAAACCACACCATCGCACCCGGAATTATTTGCCAGTGAAGCTAACAATTCCACCTGCGAGTTTATTTGCGCTGCAACACCGGTAGCCTGTAATTCATTCTGCTCCATACTGGTCAGTACTGTTACCGCGATAAGCAATGGTGCACGACCGGACGTTTTGCTGATCGCTTCTCGCGCGGCAACCATCATGCGCTCACCTCCAGCAGCATGCACATTGACCATCCAGACGCCCAACTCGCTCGCCACTCTGACAGCGCCAGACACTGTATTGGGTATGTCGTGGAATTTTAAATCGAGAAACACATCGAAGCTTTGCCTTTGCAATGCTTCAACAATGTTGGGCCCGGCACTGGTGAAAAGTTCTTTGCCAACCTTAACCCGGCAATAATCAGGATCAAGCGTCGCTGCCAGAGCAAGCGCTGATTTTTCATCAGGTGTATCAAGCGCCACAATGATTTTTTTTGCATCACTCAACTTGCCATGACTCCTTTTGTCGTTACCTGCCTGGTAGTTACTCGCATGGCCATCACTTGCATGGTCATTACTCACCTTCGGCACCTATAATTACCTGCACAGAATTCCAGTTCTCACAACCGGGACAAAGCCACTGAATCTGCTTACACCGATACCCGCACTTGTTGCAAAGATACACCGGTTTTTCATCAGTGACATCGCGCAGCATGTCTACCACCGCCGCTACCTTTTCGCGGTCCTCAGCTTTGACCAGCTGAATTTCATATTCGGCCCAGTCACGCAACCCTTTGAGTGATGGTCGCCTGGCCAACTGTTCAATAAAAAACTGGGAGGCCTGTTTTTCATCTTCCAGCTTGCCAATAGCATCGCGTGCAAGCTTAATAACGGAATAGCTGTTTTGCCTGCCGCGAATATACTCCAGATGTTTTCGAAGCGTCTCTTCATCATCCACTTCGTGTAGCGCAAAAAAATATGACTCAGCTATTTCCGGCACAAGCTCCGGGTGGTGCTTTTCAATTTGCTCGAAATTTGAAATAGCCTCTCTATATTGCTTTAGTTCGATGCAATAGCGACCAAGCATTACCAGCGCTCGACTGCAATGTGGCTCCGACTTCAATGCATGTTGAAGCCATTTTTCCATTGCAGGCAAGTCGTCTTCAAGCTCTGCGATAACCGCAAGCTCACAGTAATACTGCGCTTTCAAAGATGCACGTTCCGCCGCCGCCATTGAGGTGCTTACACTTGCCAACTCTATCGCATCCTGCCACTCCTGTTGTTTTTCATACAGGCGCAGCAAACTTGCCTGCGAAGCAGCATCTTCCGGGTTGTCTCTAACCAATGGCTTTAACAAGGCCTCAACACGGTCCAACAATCCAGCACCAGCATAATCACGCGCCAGCTCAAGCTTTACTTTACGCTGTTGTTCGTTGGACAGGTGACCATTCGAAAGCAGATGCTCATGGACTGCAATCGCGCGCGAATATTCGCCTCGACGCCTGAATGCGTCACCCAGCGTCAGGTAGAGTTCCACAGAATTTTCATCGACCGCGTATTGCTCAAGCAGGTTACCGAGCTCAAGATCGAGCTCCACCTGATCATCGTGATCCGGGAGCAAAGTCGATAAGTCCGCCCTGCTACCGCTGGAAAAAAGCCGGGACAGATTGGATAGCGAATAGCGAAGTTTTTCGTAGCCGATAAGCCAACCGGCAAAGCCCGCCAGTAATACCAGCCACCAGGAAAATTCCATTGGTTTTTCAGGAAATCATGTCAGCCGAAGCCTGTAACCGGATTTTGACTTTTCGGCGGCAGATTGTCGAGTATATTGATGTGGAAATATTTGGCCCGGCAACATTGACCGTTGCCTTATTTGTACTGCCAGTCGATTTTGCCAACTGACTCATCGGTAAGGGAAAACCACGATTATGCGCAGTTTAATCAGCGTTGGCTCTATTCCGGCCAAATGCGCCACAACAACAGCTTCATGAATTTTTACACAAACCAATACCACCGAATTCTGAAGAGGATTTTGGCTTTGAGTGGTCAGAATGTGAAGATCAATGATACGCCTTTTCAGCATCGCAACTGTCACCGCGCAATCAAGCCATCAGTTCCTTTTGGAAAACAATGCGATTACGACCTTCACTCTTTGCACGATACAAGAGCTGGTCGGCGGTATTCATCCACGCATCGAATCGTGACGGCGAAGCGTTTTCTACAATATGAAGCCCGATACTAACCGTATAGTTGATCGTCAGGTCATCAATTTCAAGCGGGGATGAATCGATGTCTTTTCGAAGTCGCTCGGTAATCAAAAGCGCCGAAGCCGGTTTAACATCCGGCAACCAGATCACAAACTCCTCGCCACCAATTCGTGCCGCCCAGTCATCACTGCGCAGAGCTTTCTTTATACGACTGGAAAAATCAAGAATAACTGCGTCTCCGACCGCATGGCCGTAGTTATCGTTGATACGCTTGAAGTGGTCGAGATCAAGCATTAGTAAAGCACCATTGGCACGATCTGTCATACGGTTGATCCGCGCGTACATTTCACGGCGATTAATGCAGCCAGTCAGGGAATCTGTGGTTGCAAGCGTTTTAAGCTCCACACCAAGTTGAAACTGTCTGTACAAAAACAAAATGCAATATGAGCCTGCAAGTAAGGTTAGAAAAACTAAAACAGAGATCAGCCAGACTTGCCTTTTCATGTTCGTGAGCTGATAGTCGATGTTCTGTTCGACAAACTGGGCTCCCATCAGATCACCAACCTTCCACTGATCATCGCCGGTCAAATTCTGCAGTTCGTTGTGACAGGAAGCACACGCCTGATCAGTTGCGAAGAATGGAAACAATGTCCGATGGTGGGTTGTGCCATCCCGTGTTTGCAGGCTCACCAAAATATCCGTGCCGGGTGCTCCTTCCAGCTTAAGCAACTGTTGCTGCATCTGCTCATCGGTAGCCAGATTGGCAATCTCTCTACCCGGTAGCCCCACCACACTGGTGACTCCCCCGTGGTCGAGCAGTCGTGTGCCAGCGTTAGAAAGTGCATCTGCGCGATAAGAGGCAGGAACTGGCAGTTGTCGTTTACCGAATCGCATCCGGTACTCAGAGTACGTTTGGACAAATCCACTTGTGATCGCAACCACCAATTCAGATTCAGAGGTGGCGGCAGTGACTACATCGTGTTGCCCTCTTTTTAACGCTGCGAAGTAGACTGCCATCGCAACGATCAGCGCCAGCAAGCAACTGTATACTCCAAACAGCCTGTAGGATGCACCCTTCATTTGTAGCTTTTATACTTTTCGTCGGTGTGAGCAGAATGAAACTGGCATTTGCACATCAGGCCGACTGACTAACTAAACTGATCACAACGCCGACTATATAAATAAGTATCGGCAGACTATTTCGGTTGATTTAACGAAATGTCGTTCCAGCGAGAGATGAGTGAGAAATTTTGACTACAGCACGACACTGCTATGCCATTATGCAGGCCGCTGCTAACGTAGAAGGGGAGCTATTGAGGATGACGCTTGAAGGTCATTGAGCAGTCGCTCCCAGTCGCTCCACTATCCATTTATAAACTTGAGCCTGCGCAGCCATTTCGACTCACCGTTGAGCTAAGAGTCAGTACCAGTTCTCTGGTGACCCTGTATCTCGTCGGGCTTGCCCTCGTCTTTCGCACTTCCATTGTTGCCTTCACCATTCAAGGCGTTAACTCGTTCGCGTAATTCTTTCCCGGGCTTGAAGTGAGGAACGTGCTTACCGGTAAGAGCCACCGCATCACCGGACTTGGGGTTACGACCCATACGCGGTGGACGGTAGTGAAGACTGAAGCTACCAAAACCACGGATCTCTATCCGCTCACCGGTCGAAAGAGACTGGCTCATGCGCTCAAGCACGCTTTTTACAGACAGTTCAACGTCACGCAACGCCAGATGCTTCTGGTTTTCGGCTAGCGCCTCTATCAGATCTGATTTTGTCATTGGCATCACTCCGGGGGTTAATGTGTGTGCCAGAGGCTCACAAGACTGCACCAATTTCTACGAGGCGCCCTGTTTGGGCACCTCGCTAACTCAACTGCTTATTTTTATAAAACTGCCGGTTTACTCAGGAGCTGGAGCATCATCCGAAGATGCTTCATCTGCCAGTGAGTCTCCAGACATTTGCTCCTTCATCAAATCACCCAGCGTGGTAGAAGTGGCGGCAGTGCTCTGCGCGTAATCACGCATTGCTTCACCCTCTTCATCCGTCTCTTTCGCTTTAATTGAAAGCGAAATAGCGCGTGCTTTGCGGTCGATGTTGACGAACTTGGCTTCGAGCTCTTCACCTTCTTTGAGGTGCATTTTGAGATCTTCGACACGGTCGCGAGCGTACTCGCTGGCGCGAAGAATACCGTCTACGCCGTCACCAAGATTGACCATTGCATACTTACTATCGACTTCTGTGATTGTGCCTTTAATGATGGACCCTTTAGGGTTATCAGCAACAAATTGTCCGAATGGATCCTGCTCAAGCTGCTTCACACCAAGCGAAATACGCTCACGCTCTGGATCGACAGCAAGCACAATCGCCTCGATTTCCTGGCCTTTCTGGAAGTTGCGTACCGCTTCTTCGCCGGTATCGTTCCAGGACAGATCAGACAGATGGATAAGACCATCAATACCGCCCTCGAGGCCGATGAAGATACCGAAATCGGTGATCGACTTAACCTTGCCGGAGACTCTGTCGTTCTTGTTGAAGTTCTGCGAGAACTCATCCCATGGGTTCTGCTTACACTGCTTCACGCCAAGAGAAATTCGACGACGCTCTTCATCAATGTCGAGAATCATCACTTCGACTTCATCACCGAGGGCCACAACCTTGTTCGGGTTGACGTTGCGGTTAGTCCAGTCCATTTCAGAGACGTGAACAAGACCTTCAACACCTTCTTCAATCTCTACAAAGCAACCGTAGTCTGCAA
>CAZYRP010000129.1:0-15155 GCA_964649465.1 uncultured Granulosicoccaceae bacterium
GATTCGATCCACAGGCACGGGTTACACAGTGCCCAGCCTGGGATATGATAGAAGAGTGGCAGTGCTCCCGGGCTCATATTAGCGATCTGTGATATCTGCGAATAGTATCTAAGGTTAACTGTTTGATGGTAGCAATCCCGACTGGCTGTTAGCGGCTGAAAAATTGTCCAGCCATGTGGGCGTGGGAGCCTGTAGCGCGTGTCTGTTTAATTTACAGGCGTGTGGCAAGAGTTACGGTCAGCAGTTTTTTTCCAACGTAAATGACGTCAGTCCATAAACATCGTCTAAATCATTATTCCGGAATCTATTTATGAAGGTCAGACTGGGCGAATCAAGTGCGCCGGATAACACACGTATTTATGCAATCGGAGATGTTCATGGACACGTTGAATTACTCCAGAAACTTCGAAAGGAAATTCTTGACGACTTAAGCAAAAGTCCGGTTGATCAACATAAAATAGTATTCCTTGGTGATTACATCGACCGTGGCCCGGACTCTGCAGGTTGCGTTGAGTATCTGATTAATCTGGCAGCTACAGATGAACATGTAATTTGCCTTAAAGGCAATCATGAAGACAAACTGGAAAAATTCCTGAAAGACCCCGTTGCCGTTGCTGATTCCTTTTTTACCTATGGTGGTGCTGAGTGTGCCGAGTCCTACGGTGTTGATATGACAGGCTATCGTGGAGATAAGCAGGAAATATTGCAAAAGTGCGAAGCGTTAAATAGCAAAATACCGGTTCATCACAGAGCATTCTATGAACAACTGGAAAACACGGTTACCTTCGGTGACTACATGTTTGTTCATGCGGGTGTACGCCCCGATGTAGCGCTTGACCGGCAATCTGTTCGTGATCTTATATGGATTCGATCTGAGTTTATCCATCATCGCGATCTGTATGAAAAAATCATCGTCCATGGTCATACTCCGGCTTATCCGATGGAAATTCTACCGAACCGCATCAACGTTGATACACATGCCTATTATACTGGCGTATTAAGCTGCATAGTTCTGGAAAATAAAGATTACCGGGTTATTGAGGTGAGTTAACTATCTTTTAAAAGGCTGATGTTTCAAAGAGGGCATCTCGTTTTTTATTTCTCCTAAACGTTCCTATACACTGTTCAAAAGCAATCATTCGAGGAGGTTTTTACCGTGAAACAGGAAGGTGGATGTCAGTGTGGTGCAGTGCGGTTTGTAACAACGGGGGAGCCGGTCAGAGCAATGGCCTGTCACTGTACCGCGTGCAAGCTCAGAACCGGTGCGCCCTATGGTATCGGTGTCTACTTTGACGACTCATCCGTAGAGTTTTTGCAGGGTGATCTAACTCATTATCAGTATGCATCAGATACCACTGGCCGGTGGATCAAAAATGAATTCTGCAGCCAATGTGGGTCTGCAGTTTCCTGGACACTGGAAATGCGCCCCGGACTGCGTGCTATAGCAGGCGGTTCATATGATGATCCGGACTGGTACAAGCTGGCCGCACATATATGGACTCGATCCGCTCGTTCAGATATGTGTTATCCGGAGTCGATGCCGGTCTGCGAAGAAGCGTTGACTTAGCGCCTTTTTCATACGCCACAACATTATCCAGCTAGTTGCTTTTCAACTATTCACCGCTTTAAGCTGTGGGTTTAAAGGTTTGACAATCTGCTGTCCTGTTATGACAGGAAATATCCGGTCTTACCGACGTTTAAGCGTTATTAATGTAATAAAAGGTGGCAACCCTGCTGGTTCGCGACGTAATAGGGTTTGGTTAAATCACTATTACTTGTTAGGATGGAGCGGTACTTGACGGGGTGCCAGTGATCCGGGTAACGGGTTACGGCTGAGATGCTGCAACATACTGCACGATCCCGTAGAACCTGATGCGGATAATGCCGACGAAGGGAATCAAGCCGTGGCATTCTGCCAGCCGTGTTTGCTTCTCGACTCGCATGTCCCTTGCGAGCGCTGAATGGGCAACAAAAACAATCCTGCAAAAAGCAAAAATTCCGCTGACCAGTCGGTGTCAGGGAATACTCCGGTTGCGAATACGCCGATAGCGCTGACAATTGCCGGTTCAGATTCCGGTGGTGGCGCGGGAATACAGGCGGATTTAAAAACCTTTAGCGCGCTGGGTGCCTACGGTGCTTCGGTAATCACTGCATTAACGGCACAAAACACTCAAACGGTAAGCGCAATACACGAGGTGCCGCCGGCTTTTATCACTGAGCAATTGAACTGTGTGTTAAGTGATCTGACTGTTACTGCGATCAAAGTAGGTATGTTAGCCAGCCCGGATATCATTCGTGCCGTTGCTGATGTGCTTGAGCAACATCGAATAATCCCGGTGGTGCTAGATCCTGTCATGGTAGCCAAGAGCGGCGACTCTCTTTTGAGCGACGATGCGCTCGGTGCATTAAAAGAACGCCTTTGTCCATTGGCTACAGTCATTACACCAAATCTGCCTGAAGCGGCAAAGCTGCTTGCGTGTGATGAAGCAATCAATGAAGAACAGGTTCGAGAGCAGGCGCGTGAACTTATCGATACCGGTATTGCTGCCGTGTTGGTGAAGGGTGGTCATCTGTCCGGTCAGATGAGCACAGATATTTTGATTTCCAGTGACAGTACCGTAGAGTTTCCACACACTCGCATCGACACAAAGAATACTCATGGCACAGGATGCACGTTGTCATCGGCTATTGCTGCAGGCCTTGCAAAGGGTTGTAATCTTGAAGAAGCGGTAGCCAATGCACAAAGCTATGTCCACGAAGCAATTTGTGCAGCCGATGAACTGCAAATTGGTCACGGCCACGGACCAGTCCATCATTTTCATGCCTTCTGGCCACGTCAGTGACAACTGCGGGTATTCATATTGATGGTGTGAGTCTGACTCTTGGTCAGCATCCGGTGTTTACTGACTTGAATCTGCACATGCAGGGTGGACAGTGGCATGCGGTGCTTGGGCGCAGTGGCATTGGTAAGTCTACGCTGGTGCGTTTGCTTGCAGGTATTCAGCAGGCTGATTGCGGCACTGTCAAGTTCCATACTAATGTCAAACAGCCACTTCAGCAGCGTGTCGCCTACATGGCACAGGATGATGGGTTGCTGCCGTGGCTTTCAGTGATCGACAATGTTCAACTTGGCCCCAGACTACGCGGCCAAAAAAGTAAAAAAACAGCTGATACTGCCACCTTGTTATTGCAGCAAACCGGTATGACTGGATGGGAGTCGTCGCTGCCACGCGATCTTTCCGGTGGTATGCGACAACGAGCAGCACTGGCTCGAACACTGTTAGAAGACTGCCCTGTAGTACTCATGGATGAGCCGTTCTCGCGGTTGGATGCTATTACACGCGATGAACTGCAAAACCTTGCGTTTACCCTGCTTGAAAAGAAAACCGTTGTATTGGTAACCCACGACCCGGTTGAAGCGCTGCGCCTGGCGGGCAATGTTCATATATTGCACGGTGGTGATCCCACACAAATTGATTCCCTCGCACTCGCGGCTGCAGCGCAGCCACGCAATATTGATGATCCGCAGTTTGTAGAAAAACTGAGTGAACTGTGGTTGCTAATGAAAACTGCAGAGCCTGCAACAATGCGACGATCCGCATGAGCGTGCCGATCAATAAATCAATGCTGTTGCCGGCAGCAATTACGATTGCCGGCGTGCTGTTATGCTGGCACGTACTGGTATTGGTTACCGGTGTGCCGAAGTTTATTTTTCCAGCGCCAATGGCGGTGCTGCAAACACTTATTTCACAACACCAGGTTCTTTTTAGTAACGCCGTGATCACAACAATCGAAATTGTTGCAGGCCTTTTAATTGGTACTTTACTGGGTATTGCCAGTGCGATGATTCTGACCGCGTTCAAAAGTTCACGTCGATGGGCATTGCCACTGATGGTAGTCAGTCAGTCGTTACCGGTATTTGCACTGGCACCGTTGCTGACGCTGTGGTTTGGATACGGCATGTCGTCGAAAATTGTTATGGCCGTATTGATTATTTATTTCCCGGTTGTAGCTGCCACTTTTGATGGACTGCGCCACACCAGTGATACGATGCTGGAACTTGCGCAAACTATGAACGCATCACGTTGGTCAGTCATGCGCCACATCAGACTTCCCGCTGCACTGCCATCAATGGCGTCTGGTGTGCGGGTCGCAACATCGGTAGCACCAATAGGTGCAGTAGTTGGTGAGTGGGTTGGTTCCAGTAAAGGGCTGGGTTATTTGATGTTGCATGCCAATGGTCGTATGCAAACTGATTTAATGTTCGCAGCCCTTCTGTGTTTGTCGCTTATTGCCATTACTCTTTACTTTACCGTAAACAAAATTCTGGACCGCTGTCTCTACTGGCATCGTGACTCAACCATTAACCTTAGCAAACAGGAAACTCAATGAAACGTTTTATCATCGCAGCGCTGTTAACGGCAGCCAGTACTTCAGTCATGGCTGCTGAAAAACTGACCGTACTGATGGACTGGTTTACCAATCCCGATCATGCCCAGTTGATTCTTGCTCAGGAACTGGGTTACTTCAAAGATGAGGATCTGGAGGTTGAGCTGGTTGAACCCGCCGATCCGAGCTTGCCACCTAAAATGGTTGCCGCCGGTAAAGCGGATATCGCTATTACCTACCAGCCACAGTTGCATGTACAGGTTGCAGAGGGATTGCCTCTGTCGCGATTTGGTACGCTGGTATCGACGCCACTGAATTCCCTGGTAGTGCTGCAGGACGGACCAATCAAGTCAATCGCTGATCTCAAAGGCCGTAAGGTTGGTTTTTCTGTGGGTGGCTTTGAAGATGCGTTGTTAAAGAGCATGCTTGAGACTCATGGGTTGAAACTGGATGATGTGGAGCTTATCAATGTTAACTTTTCGCTGTCACCATCACTGATCACGGGCCAGGTAGATGCGGTTATTGGAGCCTATAGAAATTTTGAATTGAATCAGCTGGATATTGAAAATCATCCAGGTAAAGCATTTTATCCGGAAGAAGAAGGAGTACCGGTATTTGATGAGCTGATACTCGTTACGAACAACGAAAATCGGGATAATCCTGCGCTGGCAAAATTTATTACCGCACTTGAACGTGCGACTACCTATCTGATTAACCACCCGGATGAAGCATGGGCGCTGTTTAAAGACACCAATCCCGATACCCTCGATAATGAGTTGAATCGAAGAGCATGGAGAGATACTTTGCCACGCTTCGCTTTACGACCTGCAGCATTAGATGTACATCGATATCAGGCTTTTGCCGAGTTTATGAAGCAGCAGGGATTAGTCGATAAAACCCCTGAAGTCAGCAGCTACGCTTACGTTGTGCGCTAACTGATGACATTTTTCGATACATTGCTGGAAGCCAATCAGGATGATTGGCAAAAATACACACAGCACCCGTTTGTGCAGCAAATAGGTAATGGTACGTTGCCGGCTGCGTGCTTTGAGCATTATCTGAGGCAGGACTATGTGTTCCTGCTTCATTTTGCGCGTTGTTTCGGGCTTGCTGTGTTTAAAAGCACAACCGTTGAGGAAGTCCGGCAGGCCAAAGCATCATTGGTCGGTATTGTAGATGTGGAGCTTGATCTGCATGTTGAGTATTGTGCCAAATGGGGTCTTAGTGAAAATGATCTGGCGGCAACCGTAGAGTCGACATCCAATATGGCATACACACGCTATGTAATGGAACGTGGTTTAAGTGGTGATCTGCTTGATCTCAATGTCGCCCTGGCGCCCTGCATCATAGGATATGCTTCTGTTGCAAACTATTTGTTGTCGGAGCCTTCCACTGTGCGTGCAGGAAATCCTTACGATGAATGGATCTCCATGTACGCAAGTGCGGAGTATCAGGAAGTTGCCAATGCACACAAGGCTACTCTGAATAAAATCAATCCTCAAAAACTTGCACCTGAAAGGCTCGATGAGCTGACCCGCACATTCGGATCAGCCACACGGCTGGAAATTGATTTCTGGCAGATGGGGATCGATTTGTCGTGACCAGCACCGCGTCATCAAGCACTGATGCACCACAACCCATTATTGAAGTAATTGGTTCGGGTGTGGCGGGTTTGTGTGTTGCCTGGTTGTTCGCCGAACGCGGCTGTGTAGTAACACTTCGCTCTGCCAGTGACGGAATTGATGACAGCTGCTGCTCCTGGTGGGCGGGCGGGATGCTCGCTCCCTGGTGTGAGATGGAAAGTACTGAGCCACTGATTGGTGCGCTGGGCGTGGAGAGCATGGAGTTCTGGAAGCGGGCAACAAAACAGGTGGTGTCAAACGGATCACTGGTTATTGCCAGTGCACGTGATACGCCTGATCTTGTTCAGTTTGCCAGCCGTGCTGCTAACCATCAATCAATTGAAGGTGAGCAACTTGCTGAATTGGAGCCTGATCTTGCGGGCAGGTTTGGCAGGGGATTATTGTTTCAGCAGGAATGTCATCTTGATCCGCGCAAAGCATTACACGAGCTTGTAACATCGCTTACGCAAAACAATTCAGTGACACTGAAGTTTGGCGATAAACTTGAAAACTCTGAATTGCAAACCAACGCTGATATTGACTGGCGAATTGATTGCCGAGGCATTGCAGCGCGGGATGTACTAACTGATTTGCGTGGTGTGAAAGGCGAGATGCTGCTGTTGCAAACCGGTGAGGTTTCCCTGCAACGCCCGATCAGGCTGCTGCATCCGCGGTATCCTTTGTATATTGTTCCGCGCGAGGACAACATCTTTATGGTAGGTGCTACTATGATCGAGACTGATGATCGACAGCAGGCGAGTGCGCGATCAGTCATGGAATTGTTATCGGCAGCTTATGCGTTGCATCCGGCATTTGCTGAAGCATCACTGCTTGAGATTGGTACCGATGTACGACCAGCGTTTAATGATAATTTACCCCGATTACGTCGGCGCGGTAATACGCTTTATATTAACGGTTTATTCAGACACGGATTTCTCTGTGCACCTGCTATGGCAGATCGCGCCGTGGCATTCGCATTAGACAATCAAATTGATAGTGAAGTAGTCGATGAAAATAACGCTTAACGGTGAATCCGTAGAAACCACGAGCTCATCGCTTGCCGAATTGCTGCATACTCTTGATTATAAGTCAAAGACGGTTGCTACCGCAGTTAATGGTGAGTTTGTTGCAATAACAGATCGGGATCAAACACAACTGAATGAGAATGACTCAGTTGATGTGATTGCCCCGATGGCGGGTGGATAACACATGTCATTTAATCCTTATGGTGTTGAACTAAATTCACGTTTGTTACTGGGCTCGGCACTTTATCCGTCGCCACAGATAATGCTTGATGCCATTCAGGCTTCCGGTACCGAAGTAGTTACCGTATCACTGCGGCGCGAGTCGAGTGCCGAAAAATCCGGTCAGGCATTCTGGTCTTTGATCAAGTCAGCTAATGTTCGTGTGCTGCCTAATACCGCTGGCTGTCGTACAGTGAAGGAGGCGGTCAATACCGCACAAATGGCGCGAGAGCTGTTTGATACAAAATGGATAAAGTTAGAAGTTATCGGTGAAGACGATACGTTGCAGCCTGATGTGTTTGGGTTAGTTGAGGCCGCCGGAATCTTAAGCCGTGACGGATTTCAGGTTTTCCCCTATACAACAGAGGATTTGATCGTTGCAGACAAACTTATCAATGCCGGCTGTGAAGTGCTAATGCCATGGGGCTCTCCTATAGGCAGCGGGCAAGGCTTGAATAACCCCTATGGTCTCAGATCACTACGTGCCCATTTCCCTGACGTTCCATTGGTTGTTGATGCAGGTATCGGATTGCCATCTCATGCCTGTCGGGCACTGGAGCTTGGATATGACGCAGTATTGCTGAACACCGCTGTCGCACGTGCAGGGCAACCTGTGCAAATGGCAAAAGCGTTTGCACAATCGATTGAAGCGGGCCGAGCGGCGTATGAGGCTCAACCTATAGAAGCACGCGACATGGCATCACCATCAACACCGGTTATTGGCACACCTTTCTGGAATCAGTAAATGGTAAACAACAAACTCCTTAGTCGCTTCTATCTGATCATAGACAACACCGATAACCTCGAATCATTCCTTCAGGCAGGAGTGCGCTGTATTCAACTGCGTATTAAAGATAAAGGCGTGGACGAATGCCGTGCAGAGATTAGAACAGCCAAAAAGCTATGTGGTCAATTCGATTGCCAGTTAATCATTAATGACTACTGGCAGCTGGCACTCGAAGAGGAGTGCGCTTGCGTTCATCTTGGACAGGAAGATCTGTCAGGTGCTGACATTCCCGTTCTGAAAAAAGCGCAAATAAAAATCGGTATAAGCACACACGACAAAGCAGAATTGGCAATCGCGTTATCTCATGAGCCAGACTATATTGCACTTGGACCAATCTACGCGACACTGCTGAAAAAAATGCCCTGGCGTCCACAGGGGCTGGATAAACTGCAGCGATGGAAAAATGCCATTGGTGATATTCCGCTGGTGGCGATCGGCGGTTTCACACCAGATCGTGCATCGGGGGCATTTGATCACGGTGCCGATAGTGTCTGTGTGGTGACCGATGTATTGCAGCACGACGATCCGGTGGAACGTAGCAGGGAGTGGTTAAAGGCTGTTAACACAAAGCCATAGTTAACCCGGCCCAAACTTTCGTGTTCGCGTTGTAAATATGAATCATGGAAAGTACCTGACTGACAAAACGGCTCCAGAGCTAATTGCTAAACCACTGAACGAATTTTGTGCTGGTACTTTAATAAAATCGAATTGCAAAACGTCTAGTAGTTTATTGCCTCTCCGGAGCCACCATCCACAGCTATGCATTGTCCGGTAACCATGTCCGCCAGCGGTGAACAGAAAAAAAGTACCGAAGCGGCAATGTCTTCTGGTGTTATCAAATTTCCCAGTGGAATGTCACTAATACGTTTTTGAATTACAGCATCAACACTGCAGCTATTTTCTTTCGCCTCACGTTCAAAGATTTGAGTCACGCGTTCGGTTGCTGTGTAGCCTGGATGTACGCAATTCACAGTAACATTGTACTGAGCCGCGTAATTGGCAAACTGCTTGGTAAAATTTGCTACACCGGCGTTAACAACGCCGTTTGTCATGCGCAGCGGTGCAACAATACGGGCCGTCATTCCTCCAACATTGACTATTCGTCCTGAGCCGTTTGCCGCCATTGTCTGCAGTACTTTTCTCGCTACGCGTATATAAGCCATCAGCTTAACGTCAATGTGGTACTGGAATTCATCGTCGGTCAGTTCATCAAACCTTGCACTGGTGGAAGTAACGGCATTGTTAACCAGCACATCGATGTGCTTTGACTGACGTAGCGTGTTCTCAATCAGTTGATCAATATTGTCTCGTTGACTAACATCTGCCTGAAACGGATTCGCCTGCACGCCGCGGCTGCGAATTTCAGTAGCGGTTGCTTCCAGCGTTTCAACAGTGCGACCGCACAGCGCGATGTTCATTCCGTGATCTGCCAGAGTCAGTGCAACCGCTTTGCCAATTCCACGGCTGCCACCTGTAATTAGTGCGAGTTTGTTGCTGAAATCGAATTGCATTTGTTTTTGCCTCGAGTGCCACTACAGGCTAATAGATTTCAAAATGTGCACTGCGCGGCTTGTTGCCGCATATCGAAGTTACATCCTGAGGGCAGGCTGAGAGACACATCACCAGATCCATTTCTGCGCGCATAACAATATAATCACCTTTCTTTGTTACTGGTGGGTTGGGCTTAATTTTGCCATTGGCTTCAACCGGTGTGTTCTGCCAAAGGTTAAAAGGCGAGGGGAGCTCTATCGGCTTGTAGCCGGCTGCCACCATGGCCTCCCAGAAGTTGTCGGTACAATTTCGATGGTATTCTTTGCACCCTAAAAGCTCGTATCGGTAGCGATCACAGGCTGCAAGCAGTGTGTCATGTGTACCTGCCGCAGAGTCTTCTGTTATTTTGACTACAGGGCGACGGCGATTGCTTACCATCGTATCGCCCTTGTGCGGAGTCACTTTCTCAAGGGAAACGCGGCAGTGCTCCATAGACATAAACTCTGTCATGTTGTCTGCATTCAGTGCCCAGCAATCAACCACCTGTGTGCCATGAGTGTTCGTGACTTTTATATGCTGTCGCTTTTTTACGAACACCGCTTGTGCTTTCCGGGCAGGAATGGTGATCTTGCCGGTGCCGGTGGTTGTCTTTGCCATAGTACTCATTTTGTAAAATGGTTTGTCGGGGTGCAGGAATACAAGTCCGGCGTGGCCCGTGATTGACGATGCCCGATGTATGTATCTGCCGATAGTAGCAACGAACATATCACAGCACGCGGGTTTACAAAAATAGAATTGGAAACTCAGAGCCTGCTCGGTTCATTCAAACATTTGAATCTCATCTGATAAGGTTGTTGCCTGAATCATTTGCTGTTTCGCGATTATGTAGGAGTGACACATATATTTTGTATTCTATTGAAATCTGCATTGTGGTGTAATGACTGTTTTTCGGAGAACACTGATGGTTAGATTGGCAGATATGCCAGCTGTTGGAAGAGGCTTCATCACTGTACTTGAGATGCAGGAGCTGGAAGAGAAGCCATGGACGCCCGCACTGGATGCTGCACAACGCCGTATAGCTATTGTTTCAACAGCCGCGGTTTCAAAACGCGGAGATAAACCATTTTCGTGGCAGGCTCGAGATCATCGAGTAATCAATAAAGATGACCGGGATCTGATCATGACTCATGTTGCGGTTGACTACGATCGCACTGGCTGGCAACAGGATCTAAATACGATTATCCCGCTCGATAGGCTGGACGAAATGCAGCAAACTGGTGAAATTGGTTCTGTAGCCAGTGAGCATTATGCTTTCATGGGTGCTTCTGATCCGCTTGACATGCTGCAGTCTGCTGCAACGGTGGCAGACAATATGAAGCAGGACAATGTTAATACGGTTTTTCTAATCCCTGTTTGACCTTTCTGTACGCGCGCCGTGAGCGTGCTTGCAAACTACTTTGAACATCAGGGTTTCTCAACGGTTCTGGTCGGGTTTGTACGTGAGCATATCGCATTGGTAAAACCTCCTCGGGCACTTTGGCTCAACTTTCCTATGGGGCGCCCGATGGGTAAGCCGAATGATCCTGAGTATCAGAAGAAAGTTATACGTGCAGCGTTCTCACTGCTGAACATATCATCTGGACCGGTGCTGGAAGATTTTCCCGAAGTGATTGCTGTAAAAGATGGTCGTATGGGTTATGCACTGCCAGAGGAACTGGTTATAGCAAAATGTGAAATTGGTGATGTAGATGAACTGGTTGCAGAGATTGAGTCAGAAATGGAATTGCTGCGTATGCCATATGAAGCGGCAGTAGCTGCTCGTGGACGAACAACGGTAGGGGCCAGTGAACTGCCGATTCCTGAATTTGTGCCTTTTGTTGCTGAGTTCGTTAAAGGCAACAAACCAAAGAGTCTGAGAAAAGGACTGCCACCCGTACCGTTGCTTAAACTGGTTGTTGAGGATCTCGCTGCTTATTACACAGAGGCGCGAACACACCGGGATAATATTGATGACATTGAATTGCTTGGCAAATGGTTCTGGGAGGAGACAAAGACAGGGGTATTGCTTTTGTGGCTTGAAGCTGTGTCGGTTGAAAGTGAAGACAAAGTCCTTGCCCAGATTGTAGAGATGGCGTTAATCACACCTCGCTTCTGGTGTGATGGGCCAATACCCGGAAATTCCGACTCTGGCGGGTGATCACTGTGGTCGCAATAGAAAGACTGTCAGTTCTTTAGTTCGTATGTTCAGGTAGATGAGATGCTACACCCAATTTGCATCGACTCGTGGGAGCGGTTGCCTGCCTAAGATTGCGTCACTGAGTTTTTCAGCAATCATCAGTGTCGGGCAGTTGGTGTTGCCATTGGTTACTGTTGGCATGATCGAGGCGTCTACTACTCTTAAGCACTTTATACCGTGTACTCTGCCTTCAGGGTCGACCACCGCTCCGTTGTCATTCACAGAGCCCATGCGAGCTGTGCCGGATAAGTGCCACTGCGATACGGTTCTTTCAGTTAAGCAGTTGTTGAGCTGTTGATCGGTTTGAGCATGAGTGCCCGGATAGATCTCATCCCCTGCAAGGTCCGCGTAGGCCGGTTGTTCAACCAGCTTACGAACCTGCCTGATACCGGAGAGCAATATTTCTCTGTCCCTTGGGTCTTGCAGATAGTTGGCAAGTATTTTTGGAGCGGTTGCGGGATCGGCACTTCGAAGTTCGATACAGCCGCGGCTGTAAGCCTGCATTAATCCCACGTGTATCTGAAATGCATGTTCAGGCAAGGGTGCCCACGTATCGTGATCTACGGCAATTGGTGACTGGGTTAGTTGAATATCAGGGTAGTCAGCATCAGGCCCCGATTTTATACAAGCAACAACATCAAAGTGGTTTGATGCAACAATACCTTTTCTGCTTGTCAGCCATTGTATTCCAGCAGCCGTTCTGCCCGGTAGTTTTGTTTTGGGCCAAATAGAAACTGGTTGCAGACATTTATACTTGAGCACGAAGTCCGGGTGATCATTCAGGTTCTGCCCCACGCCTGGCAGATCATGCAGCGGTTCGATGCCATGTGACTTTAAGTGACTACCCGGACCGATTCCCGATAACATGAGTAAGTGTGGACTGCCCACAGCACCTGCACTTAAAATAACTTCTATTTTGGCGATGGCGTCAATCTTGTTACCCTTGCTATCAATGTAACTAACACCAGTAGCTTTGCGGTCGTCAATTAGTATCCGTTGAACCATAGCGCCGGTGACGATGGTGAGATTACGATTATCTCGAACAGAATCAAGGTACGCACGCGCGGCGCTCCAGCGTTCGCCTTTGTAGACGCTGCTATCCAATACCCCGAATCCTTCCTGTCGATAACCGCAGATATCATCGGTTAGCGGATACCCTGCCTCGCCACCGGCCTTTAGAAAAGCGTGCGTTAACGGATCGGCTACAACGGGGCGATGCACATGCAGAGGGCCACTGCCACCACGATATTCATCAGCACCTCCCTCGTAGGATTCCATCCTTTTAAAGTAGGGAAGCACATCTGCATAACCCCAGCCCTCGCAACCGGATTGGCGCCAACGTTCGAAGTCCAGTGCATGGCCACGTATGAAGACCATACCATTGATGGATGATGATCCACCGAGGGTTTTGCCTCTGTCGTGCTTCAGGGTTCGGCCGTTAAATTGTGGCTCCGGCTCTCCTTCAAAAGCCCAATTGTGTTTTGTACTGTTTAAATTCGATAATACTGCAGCCGGCATTTTTAAAGACAGGGCTTTGTTCTCTGGACCGGCTTCAATTAACAGCACGTTGTTTTTCTTATCGCTACACAGTCGATTAGCCAGCACACACCCGGCTGTACCTGCACCAACGATAATATAGTCAAACTGCATTTTTTCGTGAGCCTCTCAATATATATAAAGGCAGGTTTTACTGGTCCGGAACGTGATGGTAGTTGGCGGATTTACTATATCCGAATACTACTTCGACAATGCCGGCTGCTACAATTGCGACTGCACCCAGCCATTGAATCGGCTGCAACGTCTCCTCGGGTACCAATATAGCGGCGCTGAAAATTGCAACGACTATCTCAGACATTGTTAACAAGCCGACTCGACCGGGAAACAGTATTTTGGAAACCGCGAATATGACAAAGAAAGTTGGCAACATGATAACTATCGACCAAAAAACAGCGGTAGGAAAAGCGGTCTTTAAGTGTGCAGGTTCGGGAAGCGGATCACCGTAAAAGCTGTGGGCAAATATTGCAGACAATACTGTCGTTGCAAGAAATATAAATGTGGTTAACGGTACGAGAGGTATTGATCCCCATCGATTCAGTGTGGTTAAGCCGATAGCCCAGAATATGCCGGATAACAATCCGTACAGATCCCCCGGGTTTAGTGGTTGGTTACCAGATCCGCTGTTTGACAATAACAGTAGTAGTCCGGCTAGTGCTACTGCGATGGAAAAGATTCTCGCTTTGGTTAAAGGTTCCGACAGGCAGAGAACACCCAGGATGGTAGCCCAAACCGGTGTCAAAAAGTAAAGTAATGTTGCTCTGGCAACTGTAGTTTCTACCAATGCGTTTGCGTAAAACGTAAACGCGCAACCAATCATAAAAGCCGCCAGAACGGTTGGCCAAAAACTATTGACCATTTTCCTGAAATGATACGCCTGCAAAGGGCACAATATGATTAACGGGCATGCGTTAAAAAACACCACGCTCCAGGCACCCGAAAGACCGGCATTTTCTATGGCGCGCAATGGCAGCCAGTACAACCCCCAGATTGCAGCGCCTACGGCCAGTGCGATACTAAGTGTTTTGTCTGAGTGAGCAGCTGATAACATAATTATTGACTGGCCGGGCTTGCCGCGCCTGTGAACAGTGCCGCAGCAGCGATAAATGCAATTGGCCGGTTCATGTTTTTGTTCCTCCAGTAGCGGATTCTGGCAACTGCGGCCACAAGGTGGCCACCGACCGAACACTCATTATACCAAGGTCCCGTATAGCGTGCGTGCGGGTAGGCGGCAATATCCACTACTTAATTGCTCAACTAGCTGAGCTGACATGACGCCATTGTGTTTGACTCTACCGGAATAAATCGCCACGCTTTACAATTGAATTTCAGCATCTGTCTGCTAACAACTCATCGCAGCGGACGGAATGTATATTTTAGGGGAATGCGAACAATGAGCGTTTCAGGGTGGACCAACTTGTTTTGCAATCAATGCTGTCAGCCTAAAGAAATCAGCTTTACCGAAAACGATGCAGCAGTGCAGGAGAATGCCTTCAGTGTATCTGTCTCGTGTGACGGTGTGCGAGTGATGAAAGGCAGTGGTCATTCCTTACCGCCGGTGGTTAATACTGATGGCATTCCGCTCGACTTGAAATTTATCTCGGCCATGTTGCAGCGACGTGCTGCAACAAAAAGATGCCCAAGTGTCCCGGAGCTGCAAAGTGCTCTTTATGTATAAAAGAAAAATGAATTATCGCGATCTGCATGCTGTAGTGGTACGCGTTACGTTCTACCCGCAAATAGAACAGGTTGCCGGGATGGTCTTTGAATATATAGAAGTTGTTCGGATACGCGTAAGCTGGTGAGTTACTCCCGTGGACTTTTTTACGCCC
>CAZYRP010000130.1:0-14919 GCA_964649465.1 uncultured Granulosicoccaceae bacterium
TGCTTCGAAAGTTCTGTCTATCAGTTCCGGACGTGCCTGAGTTAATACTTGCAGTGTGACGTCTTCTGGCACAAGGTTGTTATCTATTAAATGGCGAACAAAATCGTAATCTGTTTGTGAAGCCGCGGGGAACCCGATCTCTATTTCTTTAAACCCGATATCGAGCAGCATTTTGAACATGCGCAGTTTGCGCTCACTACCCATGGGTTCTATCAGGGCCTGGTTACCGTCACGCAGATCGACGCTGCACCAGTCTGGTGCGGTAGTGATTGTTTTATCCGGCCACTGACGATTTGGCAGTGCAATGGGTGCGAACGGTCGGTACTTGTCACCGGGCTTTGCTGCAGTTGTTTTACTTGTCATTGGATTCACTTGTTTGTTCGTTTATTTGATCGAATTGGTATCTGGCCTTATATCACTGAGTCTGTTAGCAACAGAGCAGTGGGTTCGCTCGAAGTGGCCCCTGTTGTAGTGGCCTCCGTTGATGTAATGAGAGCAGAATTGGCCGATCAAAAACGTTCAGGTGAGTTGTTTCGGTAGGTTGGGCGCGGAATATTTTACCCGCGGCAACGGGTTTGATGCATTGGGTATTCAGTTTTTTCATGTCTGTGTCTGCCTTACCTGGCCTTTTCGGCCAATCCCTGCCAGTTTTTTCAATCCAGTTTTGCTGGTTGGCTTGCTGGCTGTTGGGATGTTATTTTTTTAGGATGCGCCGGGAGGGCGGCGCGAATGAACTGCTTGCCCGGAGGCCTCAGGCCGCCGGGTTGGTAAGGAGGAGTAGTGCAGTTCTTGTAGACATGGATTGAGGGTATGTCGGTATGCCGGTTCAGTCAAGTATGAGGCACGCTAACTTGTGTTACCAATCAAAAACACCATTCAATGCGGTCCATCTGTGCCAGGTAGCCCGGTAACGCAACGCTTGGTGTCGCGATGACATGGTGATGCGTCGCTGCGCTATGGCCGCCGCAACGGTATCATTGAGACGGTTAGATTCGAGCTGCCACTATTGAACCCTCTAAATGACTGAAATTGCTGCAGACTACCTGATTGTCGGGTCCGGTTCCGCCGGATCTGTGTTGGCCAACCGGCTTTCTGAAGATGGCAGAAACACGGTAATGGTGCTGGAGTTTGGTGGCACGGATGCCGGTCCGCTAATTCAAATGCCTGCGGCACTCTCGTATCCGATGAATATGTCGCGGTATGACTGGGGTTTTGAATCAGTCCCGGAGCCGCATCTCGGTGGTCGTCGAATGGCTTGCCCGCGCGGCAAAGTTGTTGGAGGCTCGTCTTCAATAAACGGTATGGTCTATGTGCGTGGCAATGCAGGTGACTTTAACCACTGGCAGGAAAGTGGTGCTACCGGCTGGTCCTACGCCGATGTATTGCCTTACTACCAGAAGATGGAAACGTCACATGGCGGGCAGGCAGGATGGCGTGGCACGGATGGCCCGCTGCATGTAACCCGGGGTCCACGTACCAACCCGTTATTTCATGCATTTGTAGAAGCCGGTGTTCAAGCCGGATATCAGGCGACAGATGACTACAACGGACAGCAGCAGGAAGGTTTCGGACCGATGGAGCAAACCGTCTACCGCGGTCGTCGCTGGTCGACTGCGAATGCTTATTTAAAACCGGCTCTTAAGCGTTCTGGTGTCTCTGTAAAAAGATGTTTTGTTACCCGTGTGATTTTTGAGGGTAAAAAAGCCTGTGGTGTGGAAATCGATCAGGGCGGGAAAATTTCAACTCTGTATGCAGGTAAGGAAGTGATTTTGAGTGCATCTTCCATTAACTCACCACGGTTGTTGATGCTATCCGGTATCGGTGACAGTGAAGCGCTTAGTGACCACGGTATAGAAATGGTTGCGCACTTACCGGGTGTGGGTAAGAATCTGCAGGACCATTTAGAGTTTTACTTTCAGGTCAACTGCAAGCAGCCCGTTACGCTGTACTCGAAACTTAATTTGTTTTCCAAGGCAATGATTGGCGCACAGTGGCTGTTTTTTAAGTCCGGCCTGGGTGCCAGTAACCAGTTTGAGTCTGCAGCTTTTATACGTAGTGCGGCCGGTGTGCCTTATCCGGATATTCAATATCACTTTTTGCCTGTCGCTATTCGCTACGATGGCAAATCGGCCGCCAGTGCACATGGCTTTCAGATGCACGTCGGGCCAATGCGATCTGACTCCAGGGGTTCTGTGAGTCTGACCTCTGCTAACCCGCAGGATAAACCCGAGATTTTATTTAACTATATGTCCACGGAAAAGGACTGGAGTGATTTTAGAAAGTGTGTGCACTTAACTCGTGAGTTGCTGCAGCAGGAAGCGTTTAAACCTTTTGCCGGTACCGAGATACAACCAGGTAACGATTGCCAGAGTGACGAGCAGATAGATGAGTTTATCAGGCAGGAGGTAGAAAGCGCCTACCATCCGTGTGGGACCTGTCGGATGGGTGATCCGACAGACATAACATCAGTGGTTGACCCGCAGTGCAGGGTAATAGGCGTTGAAGGTTTGCGTGTTGTGGACTGCTCTGTTTTTCCACGCATTACCAATGGCAATCTAAATGCACCCACAATTGTTGTGGCCGAAAAAGCCAGTGATGCAATTTTAGGTAAGCAGGCGCTGACGCCTGCTACTGTGCAGCCCTGGCAGCATCCGGACTGGCAAACTGCTCAGCGGTAAAGCGCGAGATCTTCCTGCGGCATTCAGGTAGATGCAGGACTTACCCGGTGCTTTAATACGAAAATTCCATAAGGTATTAATGCGGCGAGTGACACTGACCACTTAACCATAAGGTCGCCAAATGCCCAGCCATACCAACTCGCGCCGGTGGCTACGAAAGCCAAAAAGAAAAACAACCAGGTGTCTAAAATGGTGCTTATTACTGAGGACGTAAATGGAGCAATCCACCACGTTCGATTTCTCAGTTTATTAAAGATAGTCACATCGACAAGCTGTGCCGTTAAAAAGGCAATACCGGAAGCGGCAGCGATACGTGGATCAGCAAACACCAGGGATGCAACCACACCAATTCCAAAACCCGTGAAAACTACTTTGCGAGCGCTTGCTGCACCATAGAATCGGTTGGTCAGGTCGGTAATTAAAAACGCAAAGGGAAAAGTGAAAGCGCCCCATGTCCAGAGCTCGTTGATGGGTATTTTGACGAGAATATTGGACGAGACGATGACAATGGCCATTGCAAGGATGGGAAGCCAGAGTGGTTTCAGGGAGTTCATACAGAGCTCAAAGTTGGATGATGTCAGGGGTTATGCGGTGCGAATACTACCTAATTTCAGGCAAATTTGCCGTGTAATTCCCGGAAATTTTTACCCGGAGCTTATACGGCGGCGGCAGGGCTTCTGCCGGGCAAGCTCCTGATGCGCTGTTATGGCCAAAATTAGTGTGCTGTTGTAGGCTTGCCGGTTGTACGTGATCTGGTGCAGAGCAGTCCTGCTGTGCGCTAAAACCCGGCAAATCACGGTATTATCAGTGGTTTACGGTAATCATTTGTAACAAATCGGTTTAGCGACTTGCTCACAGAGCGAAGGGCGCTGAAACTATGCGGGTAATCTAAATTTTCACATGGACATCGGAGTCTAATAAATGGGTCTTATAAACGACGCACGCTTTTATTTAATGATCGCGCTGGCGGCTTTGTTTCTTATTATCGTTGCAATGTGCAGCAGCACGCAGCAAGCAGGTATGGATGCGCACACGACCGCAGGTGTCACAAATGACAGTAGTTCCAACACTGAGGAAGAAGTTGTTCAGGGCGAAACTGCTGAAACCGAGACTGCTGAAGCTGCTGAAGCTGAAACTGCTGAAGTTGAAACTGTTGAAGCTGAGACTGCTGAGACTGAAACCGCTGTGGCAGAAAATACTGATGAGAGCGCCACAGATGATGCAGTAGCTGCGGCAGACAGTGATGCAGAAAATAAGCCTGAAGAAACTGCCGAAGCTGAAACCAGTACCGCAAGTCAGGCGTTGGCAGCAACTGCTACTGCTGCGGCGACTACCGCAGCTGTCGCCGGTTCAGAAAATACAACAGATGATGCAACATCTGAGGAAGAGACTATGGCGACAGACAGCACAGAGTCTGCAGACACTGATGCCGTGGAGACTGCCATGGAAACTGAAACGGAGTCTGCTGCTGAAACCACTGAAACCAGTTCTATGAGTATGGAAGTGGAAGCGTTTGAATTGTCGGAATTGGCAAGCACTGGTGAAATGCTTCCGGACTTCGGTACTGATCTCGGTAACCTTAAGAGTGATATGGGTCGTTTCAGCGGCCGGGTAGATGAAGCGACTGGTCTTTTCGATAAGGTCAAAGAGATGATTGCAAAATAGCAGAATGCGATGCACCCTGCGATGTACGCTGGGGTGCACAGCTTAGTAGCATGATCTTACTAATAGCGCTCTTTCGAGCGCTATTTTTGTTTCCGAATCTGTGTTTTTTAGTCTTTGCCTGAAATGCCGCTGTGCCAGAGGTGCCCGGCTTCAAAATATCCGGAGAGGAATATGAGCAATACAACTCGCAAGTCATCGCAGGCCGATAACATCACCATGTCTGGTGGCGGGGTGTATTCACTTGCGACAGCAGGTGCAAAAGATGTCATCGATCACGCGACACCGCAGGTTATGGCGGCACTGGAGAGTATTGATCCATCGGCATCACCCTGGTCATTCTCTGATATGGGTTGTGCTGATGGCGGCACATCGCTGGAATTATGGCGCAAGGTTGCAGATTTTACGCGTAAGCGCTCGGAGGCAGATGTTCAAATTACCTATGCTGATCAGCCGCGCAATGATTTTAATGCGCTAGTGCAAATTCTGCATGGTTTGACAGATTTTGAAACCTACCGGGAGGAATATAAAAACTTACATGTCCTTGCGTCCGGTTCTTCTTTTTATGAGCCGATTTTACCTGCAGCAAGCCTTGATCTGGGGTTTTCAGCAACGGCGATGCATTGGCTGATTCGCAAGCCATGTGACATACCAGATCATGTACATATGGTGGGTGCGAGTGGGGAAGTATTAAAAAAATTCCAGCAGCAGGCACGTGCCGACTGGGAGACGATATTGTTGCACCGTGCACGGGAATTAAAGCCTGGTGGCAAACTGGTGCTGGCCAATTTTTGTATTGATGAAAGCGGCTATTATCTCGGTAACACCGGTGGTGATAATATGTTTGATAATTTTAATACTCTTTGGTGTGAGCTGCGAGACAGTGGCGTGATTTCGCAGCAGGAGTATGCTGCAATGACCTTACCGCAGTACTACAACACCGTTGAAGAGTTCTCAGCACCGTTTGAAAGAAAAAACAGCGCAGTGGTGAAGGCTGGTCTAAACCTTGATTCTATAGAAACCGGTATTATTCGTTGTCCGTACAAAAGAGACTTTAAGCAGCACGGAGATGCCAAAAAGTTTGCGGCCAGTTTTATTCCAACCATTAGAAGCTGGAACGAGAGTATTTACTACGGCGGATTGTCCGATCAGCGTTCAACGCAAGAGCGCAAAGAAATTATTCAGAACTTCTACCAAACGTATGAAGCAAGAGTGGCAGAAATGCCGGGCGATCATGCAATGGATTACGTGCATGCGTATATCACTATCTCTAAGAAATAGTGGTGGACGTAGTTGCTGAATAAATTGATATAACAGCATGATGCTCTAATAGATTGATTAAAGCTGCCGGTAGACTAATACGGTCGCCGTGTCAGCGACATGGCTGTTCTCTGTGTTGCTATGTTCGTTGTTGTCAGTGTTGTTACCGTTTCGTTGATCATATATTTTTCTGACCTCGGCGGTTGGTATGCTTATCTTGCCGGCGTCGACCATGCTGTCCAGTGTCTGACTAAAGCCCTGTTCCTCGTAATACACGGAATTCACGCCGATACAGTATAGGGTGCCTGATCGGCCAAGTTGCAGGATTTCAGGTAACAGCTCAGGCCCCAGGTGACCAAAAGTAAATGTGCCAGCTGAAACTACGCTGCCGTAGTTTGTTGGTAAGCTGTCTGTAGTTTGTGTGAGGTCTGCCTGTAACAAGTGGCGATAGAGTTTTTTTGCTTTTGCCTTGTCGAGCATTTCAGTTGAGATGTCTATACCATCTATCTTGATGCCTGCTGATGTGTCGATAGATTTAAGCGCTTCTGCCACCAGGCCTGTGCCGCAGCCGATATCCGCTACTGGAGTATCGCTGTTGCCTGCATATTGCTTGTAAATTTCTGCAAGCATAGCGGGATAAATGTAGCCCAGACTATCGGCATACTCATGATCATATAAATCTGCGAATTCCCGATAGTAGTCAATACTGTCGCAGGCCGTGCGAATAGCGTATGCACCTTCCAGCAGGCGGGTGGCATTATTTAGTGATTTACTTGTCATATCAATTGGCCGGATCACAAGTTGTGCGACAGAATACCATGTGATTGAATGCAGTCTGAACTCTGTAAAGAACGAGATGGAATAAACCATGACTGATCGTCGGAAGTTCCTGAAAGCAACTGCGGGTCTGACCGCGCTAACACCGATTTCAAGCAGTCTGGCTGACACGTCAGATGCAAACAAGCCTGAAATCCGGCGGCATGTGACGCTTGGCAAAACCGGCCTTGAGATATCTGAAATTGGCTTTGGTTCATCAAGTCTGCAGAACGAATCGCTGGTGAGTTATGCGCTTGAACGCGGTGTCACTTATTTTGATACCGCAGAGAGTTATCGCTTTGGATGGTCAGAAGAGGCAATGGGTAAGGGGCTTAAAGGTAAGCGGGATAATATTATCCTTGCATCAAAATCCAAAGCACAGGCTAATTCTACTGAGTCAGATATGATGCAGGCGCTTGAGAACAGCCTGAAACGGTTGCAGACTGACTACCTCGATATTTATTTTAATCACGCGGTTAACCGTGTTGACCGTATGCAGAACGATGCATGGGCGAATTTCACCGATAAAGCAGTGCAGCAGGGGAAAATTCGTTTTCGGGGAATGTCTGGTCATGGCAGCCGGCTGGCTAAGTGTCTTGAGTATTCTATTGATAATGATCTGGTGGATGTCATTCTTTGTGCCTACAACTTTGGTGCAGACCCGGATTTGATTGCCAGATTAAAAAACAAATTTCACTTTGCTGCTGAGCAGTCTGACCTGCCACCGGTTCTTGAAAAAGCGCACGCGAAAAATATTGGTGTTATAGCGATGAAAACGTTACTGGGCGCGCGACTCAACGATATGCGTAAGTTTGAAGCGCCGGGCAGAACCTATGCACAGGCCGCGTTGCGCTGGGTGCTGTCCAGTCCTCGAGTAGATGCCGCAATTATTTCAATGAACAGTATGTCTGAAATAGACGAATATATTGGTGCATCTGTACTTGAAGATGAAGTCGTTGGTGACGCTGGCTTACTGGGTCGCTATGTTGCACTTCAGTCCGGTAAGTACTGTCACCATGGCTGTGATAAATGTGAAGGTGCCTGTCCGCAGGGAGTAGACATTGCCGAGGTATTGCGCACTCGAATGTATGATGTCGATTACGGTAACAAAGCACTGGCCATAGAAGATTATGCACGACTGCGCATTGACGGATCGGGTGATGCAGCATCGGCTTGTCTTACCTGTGACAACAACGTGTGTGCAGGTGCATGTCCTTATGGAGTTCCAATTCCCGAGTTCACACTCGATGCTGCCAAACGACTCGGTTAATTCGACCCGCTTAATTCAACATGGCTAAATTGACCCGGCTAATCCAGCTCCGCTTATCGTCTTCACTGAATATCTTATGAGAATATTTCTGGCCCATTGGCTGATATTGCTTGCAGCCTGGACTCTGGTGATCAAATTTATATTCCCGTGGGTGTTTGATGCATCTTATGGTTATCCAGCAGGTACCCATCTGTACTGGGATTTCTGGTGGGTCATACATTTGTGGCTCGCATGGGCTTTGTATCGAAAGCCGGGTTATCTGTGGTGGTTCGCTACCTGTGTGTCAGTGGTTGAGATCGGGATCATTGTGACCAAATTTGTGTTGTTCTTTCAGCAGCCGGATTGGAACCTTTGGCAGACAAACTGGTTCATTAATAAAGTGTTCGTACTCGCCTGCTTTATTGTTTTACTGCTGTGGTGTGTGAGTCGTCGAGATGAGTTAAAGAACCTCTGATTAATTAGGTGTGGCCAATCTGGCAGGCCTATTTTTTCGAGAGCGAAGCGTCGATTTGCCATGAATGGTTATTCCGTTCATAAAAATCGCAACGAAGCGCTCGAAAAAACAGGCCGTCAGTGTGACGCGAGCAATTGATCAGAGGTTCCTCAAGTTACTCCGGGACAACGGCGCGTCTTTAGTTTGTTTAGGTTGGTTTGCGACTGGTCAGTTGATTTGGGTTAACGCACCTGGCGAAAACTTGTATAAGTCAACCAGTCTCCGGTCGGATAGCAAAACCAATTTTAAAGTTTCCATTAATTTACAAAATTGTTTTCGCGAAAGATTTAAATTGCATCGGTCATTTCTAACACTGACCAGAAATCTGCTTCCTTTCTTATGCTGTGCGTGCGAAAAGGTTAGACGGTTAGTGAATGCGAATGCTCGGTAAGGTTATGGTCTGAAGTAGACCGGTATCTTTGCAGAAGAAATACAAATTTGTAAGCCTGAGCATACCGCTTTGCTCAGACTCATTTCATGCGTTTAGCATATTTTCCCGGGGCGATTAACCGATGTACTTTATTAATGCAATGCGCAAAGCATGGTCTGCAACTGTGTCGCTTTGCGCTGCTGGATTGTTATCAGCGGTCTATGTTAGCCATGGAATGATTTCACCACCAGTTGCTGCCGCAGTTAGCTTTGTTGTGTCGTCCCATATGCTGGTATCGCAGGTACATGCGATGCCGAGCTGTATGTCCTCTGCTTCGGACAGTGACGGTGACGGGTTTGGTTTTGAGAATAACCAAACCTGTTTAGTTGTTGGTAACAACAGTTACTCTTCAGCTGCTGGAGCCAATAGCTCAACGCCAATCTGTTCCGCTCGTGTAACCGATTCAGACGGAGATGGCTGGGGCTACGAGAGTAATCGTTCCTGCGTTATCAATACGCGGTTATCACAACCCACGCAAAACGGCAGGCCGGTTTGCACATCATCAACAACTGATCATGACAATGACGGTTTTGGTTTTGAAAATGGTGTTAGTTGCGTTGTGACAGCAGCGTCCGGAGCGGGAGCAGGTAGCTCTTCTTCTTCTTCTTCTTCTTCTTCTTCTTCTTCTTCTTCTTCTGGCGGTGTTGCTTCCTCTGTAAGCACACCCGGAGCAGCACCGCCTCCGGTTGCTGCAGCGGTATCCGGTTTCAGCGGTGGTCATCCGATTTGTCTGACTGACGCCAGCGATGTGCGCAACAACGGTTTTGGCTACGAGAATAGACGTACTTGTAAGGTTGTGCAGGGAACGACGGCAACTCGAAGCCAGCCTTTACTTAATCAGCGTTCCTGCATTCCGTGGCTTGAGATCGGCTATGGTAATTATAGACTGCAAAACAATACCTGGAATTCCAGCGCGGTATATTTCAATAACTGGTCGCAGTGTATCGAGCTAACCGGTAATTCCGCTAACTACATTGCCAAGTGGGATTACAATTGGCTACCGCGAAATAATGGTGATGAATTTGCGGTTAAATCTTATCCTCAGGTGTACTACGGCAGGAAAACACAATACAACCTGTCCGGCACGGTTGCAGAAACCGGCCTGCCTGTCAGAACGGATGCTATGCCGCAATTTTGGGTCGAGTACGACTACTCTGAAACAGGCATTGTTGAACGCAATGTTGCATTTGAGTCTTTCTTCCATACCAGCTGTGATGCTGAGGAACACAACAAGCAATATGAGATGATGGTTTGGGTCGGCAGGCCCACACTTCGCACACCAGGTCGGAAAGTTACTTCAGTGACGCTAAGTGGTGAGGAATGGGATGTCTATATTAATCCTGCTTTGAGCTGGGCGTACGTGGCATTTGTCGCTAAAAACCCCAGCACCAAAGGCGTATTGAACTGGAATGACTTTGCTTACTGGTCACGCGATCGCGGCCCGTCTTTTGGTGTCCCGGCCATGGTTCGCAATTCCTGCATGGGTGCTATTGAGCTGGGTACAGAGACATTCTGGGGTACTGGCACTTTTACGCTAAACCGTTTTCGTGTCAACCGTGGCTGACACCTGACTGGACGACCCACTAGACAGCGATTATCAAGAATTTTGGTAGAAGTACTGCTGTTCTCGAGCCGTAGGAATCAGTGAAAAAATTTGGAAAACTACTTTCTATCTTTCCTTGGTTTAAGACACAAAGCTAAGTCTCTACCGGTCACCTTTAGGCTTTTTACCTGTAAACAACAGAAAAAACCAATACAGTAAACCAGTGAGCAAACCCAGGAGAATCCACGGAATAACATCTCCTTCTGTAGTAGACGTAACCAGCCCGAGAGCTCCACCTACCACCATACCGCTGAGCGCACCCAGCCACCATTTTATCTCTCCGTTTGTAAAATGTGTGAGGAAATAATTTAACACTGCAATAGCCAGAGTGAACAGGAATGGAACCAGATAAACGACCAGCAAAAAACCAGGGACGCCTAGCTTATGTGCCAGTAACGGAATAGCCATTCCGAATGTAAGTATTAGTATAAAGAGTGACATGGGCAACAATGGGGTGAGAATAAGCGCCGGAATTGTAAACCTGTCTGTTTGTTTATCCACAATGTTTTTTTTCCAATCAATCGTCTTCGTGATTAATATAAAGTGTTAGTCACAATCAATGAACGGCTGGAGTTGGCCGAACTTTGCTGTAACTTATGGAGGAGATTTAGCAGGTGCTGGTGCTTCCCCTAAGCCATTGGCTTCATCGTTCCCAGGTGGTAACGGTGTTGTGGTCTGTTCTCTTTCATCGTGTAATCCAATATGCTTGCGCAACTCATCTGCTTCACGGGAGGGCAACGAAGCGAGTACTTCATGTGTTGTCATTGGATCATTCATTTTTCCACTCCGTTTTGAATCTCACTTTGAATGTATGTTCTATTTTCTTCGAATCAAGCAATTTGGTATGCAGTTTGTGTCTGATTCAAAGGGTCCGCTGTAAGCTGGTTGTCATTGTGTTTAAAAGAGCCGGAGTAGCTGCTGATAAGCAACAGCAGATATACGAAATCAAACAGATCCAGCGAGCGGGGCGGTTGACCTGGAACGGACTGTTACAAGCCTGAAGCATTAATTAAAAGATTTCTGAGATCCTTTTCTTCTATATCATCTATTGATGTGAAATTTATGTGGCGTCTGAGCTTGCCGGAACCCAATAGTAGTTTTTTCGGATCAGAAACATCTACGCCTCTGCTGAAAGAGATTTGCACGTGCCTGGTATAGATAAAAACACCACAAAATTGTCCTTCTTTCTCTTCAGGCTTTAATGTAAATAATGTGCCGCCGTACTTGCTCACACTGTGGCACTTTGGGACAGTGCTTTGAATAAATGCCTCTAACTCTTCCGCCAGTTCCACGAGACTTAATGCATCAATGCTCATCAGGTTTCCTTTGTAATTTGTTTCTGTTTGGTCTTCAGCGAGGTCAGCTGCAAAATTTAAGTTTCATTGATCACCCGGGTGTTGGCGATGACACTGCCTGAGGATCATCAGAGATTCCGAATCGCTACACAATACCATTGCTGCTTGAAATGTTTGCTTCTCTGGTTCTTCGTGTGGTAACCAGTGGATCTGGTATTGTTGTTACACCATTAACTGTGTCGTGATGGGCGAGCCCGGATATTACTGTACTAATTTCAAGAACCATGTTGTCAATATCTTCCGGGTTCGATGTGTCGCGCTGCCGAAAGCCGGCGTCTTTTACGTGCGTCGGTTATAATTTTTTTGTAGTTACGGGGTTCATGACGAGTAGCCGCAGACCTGTGATCCAGGGGTCTGACCACCCGTCGCTATTATTTCTAGAACTGATGGCCCGTGTCGCGGTCACATGAAGTATTAACAACAGGGTGTGAATATGGGCAATCGATTAAAACTTGAATTTACCGGTAGTCAGGGTGACTTGCTGGCAGGGTTACTTGAATCACCGGATTCTGATCCAATCTCCTATGTGCTGTTTGCCCATTGCTTTACCTGCGGTAAAGACATTGCAGCAGCATCCCGAATCAGTCGTGCGCTGGTGACTCGGGGCTTTGCGGTTATGCGTTTTGATTTTACCGGGCTTGGCAGCAGTGACGGTGATTTTGCCAATACCAACTTCTCCTCCAACGTGCAGGATCTGGTGCTTGCCGCAGACTATTTACGTGAGCACTACCAGGCTCCGGGGTTGTTAATCGGCCACAGTCTGGGTGGTACGGCGGTGTTAAAAGCTGCCCATTCAATTCCCGAGAGTGCCGGTGTGGTGACTATCGGGTCACCTTCTGATGCGGCGCATGTCGGTAAACAGTTTGTCTGTGATCTCGATGCAATCGAACGCGATGGCGAGGCAGATGTGTCGCTGGCGGGTCGCAAGTTCACTATAAAAAAACAGTTTATTGAAGACATACGGGAAAACAAAGATATGCAGGCGGGAGATCTGCGTAAGGCATTGCTGGTTTTGCACTCACCGATCGACAGTACTGTTTCAATTGAGCAGGCAGAGAAAATTTTTGTCTCTGCAAAGCACCCCAAGAGTTTTGTCAGCCTTGATAACGCTGATCACCTGCTTACTAAAAAGCAGGACGCTGAGTATGTTGCTACAACCATTGCCGGATGGGCCACTCGATATGTGCTTAATGCTGAGTCTGCCGCTCCGACGCGCAAGGTGGCCGGGGGACACCTGCTGGTCAGTGAGCGGGATCGCAAGTTTTCACAGACGGTTCAAAGTGATGATCATCACTGGATAGTCGATGAGCCCTCATCGGTCGGAGGCAGTAATCTCGGTCCCGATCCTTACGAGCAGTTACTGTCTGCACTTGGCTCCTGTACCGCAATGACAATGCGCATGTATGCAAACCGAAAAAAATGGCCGGTGGAGCACATAAGTATAGAGCTTGATCACTCCCGTGATCATGGTGCAGATTGCGCTGAGTGCGATGATGAACATACGCAGATTGATGTCATTACCCGCTCTATTTCAATAACAGGTGACCTTGATGATGCGCAACGGTCACGCATTATGGAAATTGCCGATAAATGTCCGGTGCATCGAACAATGCACAATAAGCTGGTTGTTAAATCTAATTTGGTCAGTTAACGGTTTGTCTGCTACCGGTTTTGCCTGTGAACCCGGCTTTACTGCCGGGCAGGGTATTATTCTGCAAGGTTAGTAACTAAATCTGGGCTGCCAGCCGTTAGCGCCATCTGGCAACAGATCAAATAAATGCCATACAGCGCAGTAATCGTCACCCGGTCCGAATGGTGAGTCTGCAACGCGCTTTATTCCGTCAGCGGTTTTGGAAAATACCGAAACACCCGGCTGGTGTCCTTGTTCATTGTGGTATCCCATATCTTTTGCAAAGGTATTATTTGCGGTGGACACCATGGTGAATCTCCAATTCCGATCCGCTTTAAATTGCTGCTGAATAGCTACAGAATCAGGTGATGAGATCACGACAGATGCTCTGTCTTTCCAATGATCAAATACGCCGTTAAAACCGTCAGCCCACAAAGTGCAGTAGGCACAGCTGGTACCCATATTGTGAATCACGAACAGGTCATCTTTGTTGTCGAACAGCTCTGACAGGGTGACCGGTTTTTCGCTTCCGGCAAATGTATAGTCAGCAACTGATTCCGGTTCCCGGTTCTTCTGCGCTGCAACGAGTTCATTGCGTGCTTCCAGAAAGCGCTGGCGCAATGTGTTCAGGTTGTCTGTACTCACTGTATATTGCCTCCTTTAGTAAAACCGGCGCGCTACTGCTGCGTAAGCCCCTGGCCCTTATGTTTGGCCACAGCTTCGGCCGTTACACACAGTAATTCAAATAATATGTTGGCGCCTACCATAGCAGTTGACCCTGAGGGATCAAACGATGGTGCAACTTCTACCATATCAGCACCGATGATATTAAGTCCGCTGCAGCCGCGAACCAGTAGCTGTGCCTCCAGTGAAGTGAGTCCGCCAATTTCCGGTGTGCCGGTGCCGGGCGCAAAAGCCGGATCAAGACTGTCGATATCGAAGCTTATATATACCGGGCCTTCTCCAACTATTCGCCTGGCTTCCTGCAATGTTTGGTCAATGCCCAGGCGATGGAATTCGTCCATGTAGATCACCCTCATACCGCTGTCGTGACTGAACTTCCAAAGGTCAAGATCATTAACTGAGCCTCGGATACCGATTTGCACAGTACGTTTTGGATCGAGCAGGCCTTCCTCGACTGCACGGCTGAAAGGTGCACCGTGATGGAACTTTGATCCCATGTAGTCATCACCTGTATCGCAGTGTGCATCAATGTGAATCATGCCTACCGGGCGATCTTTTGCGATGGCTCGAAAGACAGGCAGTGTCACTGAGTGGTCACCACCAACAGACAGCGGCACAATATTGTGCTCAACAATTCGATCAAAGGTATCCTGAATTGCTTTGTGACTGGCGGTTAGTTCGAATGGCGCTGGTACCCAGGCGTCACCAATGTCGGCTACCCGGCATAGCTCATGTGGTGCAATACCGGTTGCCTGATTTTTTAATCTTACCAGTGTCGATTGATTTCGAACCTCACGCGGTCCGTGGCGAGAGCCGGGTCTATTGGTAACGCCTCCATCAAACGGAATACCGACAATGCCAATATCTACGTCTTGAAGATCTTCCTTCCATGGTGCTCTGAAAAAAGTGGGAATGCCAACATAACGCGGGCGTTCCATGGGGTTGGAAAATTCCGGGTACTTGTCATTGTCCATATTAATCTGCTCTAGGAGTCTGCGCGGCAGACGAGAAATAGAATCCGTACACCCTCAGGCAGCC
>CAZYRP010000131.1:0-14860 GCA_964649465.1 uncultured Granulosicoccaceae bacterium
CACTAACTACACAATCACGAAATATTCTTGACAGGTGTTAGTCAATAAAATTTAAAAATGCCATACTCACTCGTACGTCGCGTCGCACCTGGGAGATCTAAAATTTCCGATACTAATGATCAAATCGTTCGAATTGGGCAAACATCAGATCAGAAAGCAAACCAAATTCAGGTACTGGTTGAGCTATTAGCAATTTTGCGAGGAACTGTTATCCAAACCGCCGATGAAGCGGTATTTCACTTGTTAGACGCAAAGGAAGAAATGAAGAAGGAGAACAGCGATGTCTTGCTGGTCGACAAATACTTAAAAAGAGCTCGGACAACTCTTTCTATGGTCAACGAAGATACGAGCGTGTACAAAAAGTCGAAAGAATTATTCGATATATTTGGCATCACTATCCAACTAAATGCCTAGCAATACCGTTGTAGATCGAGTCAGAACATCTCCACTTTATTTCAACCCCAGGGTATTTTCGCTAATTCGACTGCCTGACCTTCAACAATGTATGCATCGGGTAAAGGTGCGTCTTTATATTTGATTTCCTTCTCCCCTACGTCCCAATGACTTAAATCTATGCCAAGGCTTCGTTCCACTTTGTCAGCCAATGGTAGTGTATATTTCTGCTGAACATATTCGTACAACTCCGTGTCCATTTTTGTAGTCCATTTACTAGCAATGGCGAGGTTAGTTTCTATCGTTTCCCGGTCCGGATTTTCCCAATGAATATCTTTGTACGTACGCCCGTTACAGTAGACCATGCGGTTTTTAGGAACACGGTACACAACATTGTCATAGACCTCTTCATAGTCACTATCGCCGCTGTATACGAAACGCGGGATCGACCCGCTATTTACTGCCTTATCTGTATTTACCTGGTAGTAACTTTCACTAGACTTTAAACCAAGAAAATCATTGATCTTCTGTTCAAATCTTGGCGCTTTTCGATCAAAATCTCTCTCGTAGTGCATCACTAGCATGTTCTCTGGTCCAATCACTTCCATGTAGTTTGCGACTATTTCATCCAGTTGCCTGTAGAAGTTTCCTTTGCCATCTAACTCATCAAGAAATGAGGCATCCAAAATTCGGGACCTGACCTTTTGTATGTATCTGGAATACGCAAAATCGGTAAACTGTCGGAAAGTAAAAATGACTTTCAGGTTATTTCCCAATGTCTCCGTAATTCGCTCCAGAGTTTTTTCCTTGATGTGATACCCAGGGGAGATATCAGCAATCCATGTCTCGTTATTCTGTTCACGAAAACAGTTGTGATACCACTGTAGCCCTTTATTCCACCTTTTATTGTCACCAAAAAAGTTTAACTCTTTTGAGTCGGGAGAGACAAAGATGTCTGGATTCTTTAAAAACATTTTGTGAAGCAAGGATGATCCCGACTTTCCCATCCCCACGTAAAACAGGTTTGGCAATCTAGAGCTAGATGATATGTTGTTCCGGGAGCTGAGCATTTAAATCTCCGATATACAATTTTAGGGGTCTCGTAGCTAAACTGCGGTAAGCATCGTATGGCAAGAAACAGACCTATTAGGCAGCGGGTTTCTTACCCGCTATGACAGGCTATATTTCAAAGAACGAAACCATTTTCACACTAGAAATTGCAAGTTTCCAAACATCAGGTGTTGGCCGACTACCGCTTTATTGACCTGACAGTCCAGGCAGAAATTAGTTACCAGCTTTCATTGCAAAGCTACCAACTGTACTTCGGAGCTGGCAACTTTATTGTCATCCGACAAAGTTACGAACTTTCCGGGCGCATGTGAGGGAACAATATGACATCGCGAATTGACGCTGCACCGGTAAACATCATCACCAGTCGGTCAATGCCAATACCTTCACCTGCAGTTGGCGGCAGACCGATTTCAAGTGCACGCACGTAGTCATGATCATAGTGCATGGCTTCATCATCACCCGCAGCAAGATTTTCCACCTGCTGACGGAATCGCTCTGCCTGATCTTCAGGATCGTTCAACTCGGAGAAACCATTGGCAATTTCACGTCCACCAACAAAGAACTCAAACCGATCGGTGACTTCAGGGTTGTCATCGTTACGGCGTGCCAGTGGTGATACCTCTGCCGGGTAGGCAGTAATAAATGTCGGGTCGAGTAAGCGGTGCTCTACGGTTGATTCAAACAGTTCTGTTTGCATTTTCCCAAGGCCCCAGGCGCTGTCAACTTTTAAGCCTTTACTTTCAACAATGGTTTTAAACACAGCAGCATCATGCATATCATCAACATAGATATCCGGGTTGTACTTTGCGATGGCCTCTACCATGGTTAATCGTTCGAATGGCTTGGCAAAGTCATAAGTCATATCGGAGTCTGCGTCGGCAATAGTGGTACTGCCCATCACGTTCTCTGCAATCTCACGCAACAATACTTCAGTTAAATCCATTAACTCGGTGTAGGTGGCATAAGCCTGATAAAACTCCAGCATAGTAAATTCGGGGTTATGTCTGGTTGACAGCCCTTCGTTGCGGAAATTTCTGTTTATCTCGAACACCCGGTCAAAACCACCAACCACCAGCCGCTTTAAATACAGCTCAGGTGCTATACGCAAATAGAGCTCCATATCGAGCGCATTGTGATGAGTTACAAAAGGTTTGGCAGCAGCACCTCCGGGAATAACCTGCATCATCGGTGTTTCTACTTCCATGTAACTGCGATCAATAAAAAACTGCCGTATATACTGCACAATGGCTGCACGCAGGCGAAAAGTCTCACGTACTTCTTCATTGGCAATGAGATCGATATAACGCTGTCGATAGCGTTGCTCTGTATCTGTCATGCCGTGGAATTTTTCAGGCAGCGGGCGCAGTGACTTGGTTAAAAGCCGTATGCTGTCGGCCTTGATGGTCAGCTCACCGACCTTGGTTTTAAATAACTTGCCTTCAACTGCAACGATATCTCCGACATCAAGTTGCTTGAAGCTTGCGTAAGCGTCTTCACCGATACCCGCGATCTGTACAAACACCTGGATTTTTCCAGTGGTATCCTGCAGTTGAAAGAAACTCGCTTTACCCATGATGCGTTTGGCAACCATTCTGCCCGCAACTGAGGCTGGTAGCTTTGCCTCTTCCAGGTAGTCTTTATCCTGCAGACCATGCTCATCAATCAGCTCTGATGCTGTATTGGCAGGTGTAAAATCATTCGGGAATGCCGGCCCCAGTTTACGCAGCTCTGTCAGCTTCTCGCGACGCTGGGCAATCAGTTTGTTTTCATCGTCTGACATGGGTATTACCGTTAAATTCGGCCGTTAAATTTGGCCGTTAAATTTGGCCGTTAAATTTGGCCGTGATACCTAATTACTGTTACGCGTCCTAATGCGTTATGGAAAATCCTGTAAATCGCTGCTAACTACAATTTCCTGAGACGCCACCGCAGATGCAACGTCGCTAAAGTCCACTCTTAAGACTCGCTTCAATAAACTGATTGAGATCACCATCCAGTACCGCTTGTGTATTACCGGTTTCCACATTAGTACGCAGATCTTTGATGCGCGACTGATCAAGTACGTAGGATCGAATCTGGCTACCCCAGCCGATATCAGATTTAGAATCTTCCAATGCCTGCTGGTCACCGCGACGTTTCTGCATTTCAAGCTCGTACAATTTGGCTTTCAGCTGCTTCATCGCCTGGTCTTTATTCTTATGCTGCGAGCGGTCGTTCTGACACTGCACCACTACATTAGTTGGTGTGTGCGTAATTCGCACCGCAGATTCAGTTCGGTTAACGTGCTGCCCGCCAGCACCCGATGCCCGATACACATCGATTCTGAGATCTGCGGGATTGATTTCTATCTCGACCGAGTCATCTACTTCCGGGGCCACAAATACGGCAGCAAATGAGGTGTGTCTGCGACTGCTTGAGTCAAACGGTGACTTTCTGACCAGCCGGTGCACGCCAGACTCTGTACGCAACCAGCCAAAGGCGTACTCACCTTCAAAGCGAATAGTGGCTGATTTAATTCCCGCGACATCACCGGGTGATGCTTCCATTAGCTCTGTTTTGAAGCCCTGCGCCTCGCCCCAGCGCAAATACATGCGCAATAACATTTCAGCCCAGTCCTGCGCTTCGGTACCACCCGAGCCTGACTGAATATCAACAAACGCACTGTTGGCGTCCTGCTCGCCACTAAACATACGCCTGAATTCAAGCGTTGCTACCTGATCTTCGAGCGTTTCTAAATCCTGATCGACGGAATTGAGGGTGTCCTCATCTTCTTCTTCTGCTGCCATCTGTACTAGCTCGGCGCAGTCGTCGAGACCACTGGCAAGACTGCTTAGCAATCCAACTATTGATTCCAGCGCGACCCGTTCTTTGCCGAGCTGCTGTGCACGCTCGGGTTCATTCCAGACGGCCGAGTCCTCGAGTTCGCGCATGACCTCATCGAGGCGTTCGCTTTTGGTCTCGAAGTCAAAGGTACCCCCTCAGCGCATCCCCGCGCTGTCGAAGGTCTTCGATTTTGTTGACTGTTGGATTAATTTCCATGGGACTTGCAGTTTGATGTTCTATGGCTGCGCGAAGTTTACAACAACCAGTGCCGCACTGCGCTTTTGATTTAGATCGATATTAAAGCTGGAGCCAGGAGTATGCGCGGCAGAATCTCTGCTACTGCGAACACGCCATAGCGGTGCGCCATTTTCTATAAATTAGGGATCGATCATTTTCGTTACGTATGAATGACTATGCGCCTCAAATAATTGCAAAAATGCTCTCGCCATGCCACGTTCCCGCTAAGCAGAATTCTGCCGCGCAGACTCCTAGGCCGGTTCCAGATACTCGATCAAGAGCTGCAAACTATTGGTATTGCGATAGTGATTTACATCAAGCCGATACACTGCGCGCCAGTTTTGGCTCTGGCGATTATCAACCTGGCGGTTAAACGCGATAGCAGGCAGCTTACTTTTGCCATCAACTCGACGTATCAGCATTTTGCTGTGATTGTTGCCAACAATACGCACAGATTCAATATGAAACACTCCATCAAAAGAGGGTGCTTCAAACGATTGCCCCCAGGGTTGCAGAAACTGCATCAGCTCGGCATTTTCAAGATTTAGCTCGTCGTCTTCAAGCTCACCATCTGTAAGCCACTCACGGGTGGGTGGCAAGCCACCGAGCTTATCTGACACTCGCTCGTTAAAGGCTTGCGCAAATAATTTAAAATCTGATTCTTCCAGTGTCACACCAGCAGCCATTGCATGGCCACCAAACTTCTTCAGGATGCCGGGAAAAGTGGCAACAATTTCCATTAGTATATCGCGGATGTGTATACCCGCTATTGATCGACCTGATCCTTTCAGTGTTCCATCCGCTGTGCGTGCAAAGGCAAAAACCGGCCGGTGACATCGCTCTTTAACTCTGCCGGCGACGATACCTATTACACCTTCATGCCAGTCCGGCTGATAGAGAGCAAGCGCTGCCGGGAGTTCACCATCTAGTTGTAGCTTGTCAATTTGTAGTTCGGCCTCGGCATTCATGCCGGCTTGTATTGCGCGACGCTGACTGTTGATCTGGTTAAGTTCCGCGGCAAGCTGCCGTGCTGTTTTTTCATCTTCCGCCAACAGGCATTCAATACCTACCGTCATGTCGGTTAAGCGTCCGGCGGCATTAAGCCTCGGTGCTATAAAAAAGCCCAGATCCTGCGTGAGGCACCAACCCTGTCTGCGGCCTGCCACTGCAAAAAGCGCTTTGATACCCGGTCTTGTTGCATCGGCACGAATACGCCTAACACCCTGATCAACCAGTATGCGATTGGTTCTATCAAGCGGTACCACATCGGCCACCGTGCCTAAGGCTACCAAATCAAGATAGGTTGCCATATTTGGTACGGTGATCTGTTGTTGTTCAAACCAGCCTGTCTTTTGCAGGTTTCGGCAAAGCCCGGTCATTACATAGAAAATAACACCTACCCCACAGATATTTTTTGCAGGGAAATCACAGTCAACCCGGTTCGGGTTAACAATAGCGTGAGCCTCAGGCAGCACTTCGGGTGGCAAATGATGATCGGTCACCACCACAGTGACACCTGCTTTTATCGCTTTTTCTACGCCATCGTTAGAGGCAACACCATTGTCTACGGTGAGTATTACGTCTGGTTTTGATTGCAAAGCCACCGCAACAATTTCTGCGGACAATCCATAACCGTATTCAAAACGGTTAGGCACCAGATAGCTCACATCAGCACCCATACTTCGCAACACATGGGTCGCCAGCGCAGTGCTGGTTGCACCATCAGCGTCGTAGTCTCCAACGATGAGGATTTTCTTTTTTTGCGTTACCGCGTCTGCGAGCAGGATGATCGCCGTTGCAAAGTCTTTAAGCGTATCCGGCGCTGGCAGCTGCTTACTGTCTAACTGCACTTCATCCGTACTACGAATACCTCGACCTGCAAGCACTCTTCCGGCAAGCGGCCTGGCGTGGAGCTGACCGGCAATTTTTTTATCGAACTCGCGTCGTTTGACTGTATCCATCAAAACTGCTGATTGCCTTGTTGTTGGTGTGCCTGCGGCAGTGGGGGCATTTCTTCAACATTAATAAATGCGGTTAATGGCTGTGGCTGAAACCACGCACGACGCCAGAATTTTTTTTTGTCTGCAGCCTGCAGACGAAACAACCGGTTATCACCACACCAGAAAACCACTTCAGACCATCCATCAGGCTTGAGGTTTTTCCAGATTGCACTGACAGCTGTTTGCTCGAACCAGTGCAACATCTGCTGGTACTTCTCTACATTCTGTTGGGTGCTGATTTCGGCAAACTTTTCAGTCGCAATAAGGCAGGCTTTATCTTTTAAATTAACACTTTGCACAGTATCTTGCAGTACGCTTTCCAAACCGCACTGGGTGGCAAAGCTTTCAGTATAAAAATTATCAGTAACAACCGAAACATTGTGAGTGCTGGCATTCGTTAAGTTATCTATCGCTCCCTCACCCCACAACCACAACGTGTTAACCGGCAATTGTCCGCGTTCCTGCCTTGCAGTATTGACCGGATGCTCAAATAACAGCATCTCTATTTCGGCAAGTTTACTGCGCCACGCTCTGGCATCGGCACCGGTGGGTCGACACTCGGCAACATCGCGGCCTATTGCTGCACTGATCGGTATCGTTGTAATTTCAGGTAACTTATCGAAGTGACAGTACCAGCGGCTGGTGTCAACAAATTCAATGCGAATACCGTCTTCGGCAAAATGCGAGTTCAGTGTTTGCTGAAGTTCTGTGCACTCACTGTGTGTTAACGAAAGCTCGGCAGGATTGCCAAGCGTAGCGTTGTTCATATCAATCTGTTGATAAGCGGGATCTGCCCGAAGTATTCCCTGCTGATCAGCCTGCGGGAAATCTGCACGATGGGTCACCGCAGCGGCACAGGTTTGGTTCCGGACCGGGCTTTCGCCGTCAAGCAAACTACTGGCTACCAGCGATTCCAGCGCCAGGCGCATACCATCAGGGATTTCATTGATCTCCGACAGACCGAGCATCCGGCTTAGTCGCCTGGTGCTTGCCACGCCATCCCGGTCGATGGCTTGTCTGTTGGAGGCCACGGGCAACAAACCAGGCACCAGCACGACGCAGCCACCCGATTCAATTGCCTGGCGGCACAATGCCTCAGTCATAAAGAGCGGGCTCATTAAGGGCTGGCTCATTAACGACAGACCCATAAAAGATGTGCCCATTGAGAGCGGGCTCATTTCCCGGAGTCATCGGCACCACTTCCTGGCAACCTTCCTTGGCAACCCCAAAGGCAGCAGCAGGCGCTGTGTTCGCAGGCCAGTCACGCAGATAGCGCGCAGCGGAATTGAAAAAAGACGCATTGGAGGACTCACTCGCTGCACCAAAGATTGCAGAGGGCATTATCCCAAATATTCAACTCACACGGGAGCTGATTGCGGCAAAGCCGGCTAATTAGTGCCCATCCAGAAACAAGCGGTCCTGTTTCTGGATAGGCACTAATTAAAAAATCGGCAGAAGAATTTTACCCCGGCCCATTAGCCGCGACTTTGGCCCATTCGGCTCGGTGAATCCTGCAATCCGCGCATGATCTGCTATACCTCAACAGTTACTAAGAAGAATAAACTCGAGGATAACTCGTTGAACAAGCTGTCTGATTCAAACCATTGGTCTCAATCAATAGTAGCGGGCCTTACCTGCGCGATCGCTTGCGCCATGGTCACTTCACCGTTAAGCGCGCAGGAAGTCGGAGTGCTGGACACAGACCAGGACGGTATCACCGATGCGCAGGAAATGGCAGTAGGCTCGGACGAGAACAATCCGGACACAGATGGCGACGGATTACTCGATGGTGAAGAGGTGATTACATTCCGCACCGATCCAACCAATCCCGACACTGACGGCGACACTTTGCTGGACGGCGCTGAAGTGTTAACCCACGGAACCAGCCCGACCAACGCTGATACAGATGGCGATTTGCTGGATGACGCTGCTGAAATAAACACCCACGACACCGATCCGATTCTTACCGATACGGACGGTGATAGCTTGAGCGACGGTGATGAGGTTATTACTTATGAAACTGATCCGACCAGAGTAGACACAGACGGTGACGGCTTGAACGACGCCGGTGAGGTGTTGTCGCATATGACAGATCCAAACAACGCGGACACCGATGCAGACGGTTTGGACGATGCTACCGAAATTGATATAAACACTGACCCGACTGACCCTGACACCGATGGTGGTGGCGTGACAGACGGTGAAGAAGTGGCAAACGGTACCGACCCGCTGAGCAATAACCGGGATGATATCCCACTGGCCGACACTGATGGCGACGGTCTTTCAGATGACACCGAAGCCACACTCGGCACTGACCCGACAAACCCGGACACCGACGGTGACGGCTTGACTGATGGTGATGAAGTAAACAATTTCGAGACTAACCCGACTGAGTCCGATACCGACAACGACGGACTATCGGATGATGAAGAGCTGAACTTCTTTGATACCGATCCGCTGCTAATCGATTCTGACGGCGATGGTTTGCAGGATGGTCCGGAAGTAACAATCCATGATACGGACCCTGCATTTGCTGACACCGATGGTGACGGTTTAAGTGACGGTACTGAAGTCGAAACAAACTTCACTGATCCTACCGCACCGGATACCGATGGTGACGGACTACTGGATGGAGCAGAGATTAACGAACACTTTACTGACCCGAATCTGCTCGATACAGATGGCGACGGTTTGTCCGATGGCGAAGAAATAAACATCCGCACCACCGACCCACTCAACCCTGATACCGACGGCGGCGGCACCAGCGACGGTGTCGAAGTTGCCAATGGTACCGAGCCAACAGATAACAGCGATGATTCAGCGCCAATCGACCTGGACAGTGACAAAGACGGAATACCAAATCTGGTCGAAGGAACTGATGACAGCGATGCAGACGGTGTTGCAGACGCACTGGATCTGGATAGCGACAATGACGGTATACCAGACATTATCGAAGCCGGTGGCAGCGATGCAGACAACAACGGCACAGTAGATAACCCGGTCGACGAAAACAACGACGGGCTTGATGATGCTATCGCTATGCTTCCTCTGCCGGTTGCAGATCAGGACGGCGACGGTTTGCCAAACTACCTGGATGCCGACTCCGATCAGGATGGACTAAGCGATCTTTTTGAAGCCGGTGGAACTGATGCCGACGACAACAGCATTGTTGATGATTTAACCGATGCCAACGGAGATGGATGGGCAGACGTTATTGCAGCCAGTCCATTACCACTGACTAACAGCGACAACGACGATACGCCGAACTACCTTGACACTGACAGTGACAACGACGGCATATTCGATCTGGTTGAAGCAGGTGCTACCGATGAAAATAATGATGGATTAGTAGATGGTTTCCTCGATAGCGACGGTGACGGAATTCCGAACCAGGCAGATATTGATGCTACCGGCGGTGAAGACAGCGACAATGATGGTATTGATGACAGTGTGGACGCCAGTATCACACTCGGTGACGACTTCAATCAAAACGGCATTGACGACAGCGCAGAGCCAGATGCCGATGGTGACGGACGTGCAACTGCAGTACTCAGCAACGCCAACCTGCCGGATGCAAACAACAACGGCACCCCGGACTTCCTTGAAGCAGACCCCGATACAACGGAGATCTTTATTACCGGAGTAGCCGGTGGCCCTGGCTGCAGTATTGTTGCCGGCAAACCGTCTAAGTTTGATCCCCTGTTTGTGCTGGTGGCTATGGCTGGCACTGTATTTCTTAGGCGGCGCAAAAGCACAAGCAACTGATTAAAAAAGCTCTGTTGATTACGCGCTGAGACCAGTACTGGTATTAAGCGTTGAGATTGAACACATAGCAGGTATGTAGTGACTAAAACCGGGGTGTGCAAGCTGCACACCCTTTTTTACGCGTAACTAACCTCTCTAATTTCATAGTGCCGTTCTACCTCTGCTGAAACAGTTGCCCAATGCGTGCGCTTTGTGCGAGTTTGATGCGCATCAAAAGCGGCGCGATCTACAAACTCTTCATAGAGGTAAAACTTATTGGCATCTTCGCCGTCCTGAGAAACATTAAACACCAAACAGCCCCGCTCTGCCCGCGTTAGCGCAACGTGTTTTGGCAGTGCCTTTAACACTCGCGGCAAATCATCGTCTGAAACAACAATGTAGCCTTGTAGTGTTAGCCCGGGCATCTTTTATCCTTTAATGTTTACCAGAAATACAATCCTTTTATTCACCAATTCCTTTCATCAATAATAACCACTGTTACTACTTTGAGTGCTCCACCCAGATAAGTTCACTTGCATCAAAGTTCAACTCTTGTATTTTTTGTAAAAATCTCTCTTTTTCAGCATCACTAACATCAGGGGTTCTCGATAAAAACCACAGGTTTTTACGACTATTACCAACGACATAAGCCTGGCGATAGTCATCAAGCTCAAATATTACGTAAGACGCGTAGAACGGGCCAAAGAAAGATACTAAAAGATGGCCGGTTTCAGGGTCAGACTTAAAGCGAGCCTTGCCAGTCGCCTCGCTCCATTGTTGCTTTGCAGTATTAAAGCCCCTGTTCTTAACCTCTACAACTCCATCAGCTGTTGCACTGTATACCGCTGTTACGTCTTGCAAACCACGTTCAAAGCTGTGGTCAAGACGTGCGACTTCATACCATTTGCCGTAATACTGTTCGAGATCAAATTCATCAACCGGAGTAATGCCTGTTGGGATACCGGTAAAACCGATTGAGGTACAGCCGGTTAACATAAAAAAACACAACACTAAGACTCGCACTTGAACCCCTTTAAATAGTTAACAGGACAGCAGCAAAAAAATAATTTAACAAATGCTGCACACAACCTGAATATCAGTCGGCGCAGTTTTCACAAATAGCTAACAAATTTTGCACGATTGCGAACTCACCCTCAACCCACCATGTGAACAGGCTGTGAATAGACCGGCAGTCTCCATCACACCAAAATCACGTCCGAACTGTTTTCATTCGACTATGCAACCAACGCATCACTTTCGTATGGTATCCCGGTGCCTTAGCACCCCGGCCGACAATGTCACGTGCCACTGCGTCCCATTCGACAGTTTCACCTTCAGCAGTGTCACAGTGATCGCGTCCACGTACATGCCCCAATTGCAGACTTACAACACTTAATGCAGACTATATTGAAAGATCCGGCAACCAGAGTCGAAATGCAGTCCATAGAACACACACGAGTATTGCTGGTTGAAGATCATCGCGATCTTGCAGAAACCATTGTCGACTTCCTGGAGACAATGGGCTGCATCGTCGACTATGCAGCAGACGGGTTATCCGGCCTGCACCTGGCACGCACACAAAAATTCGACGTGATTTTGCTGGATGTCATGCTACCGGGTATCGACGGACTGGAACTCGCCCGCAAGTTGCGTGAGCAGCACACTTCAAGCGTGCCTATTCTCATGACCACAGCAAGAGATGAACTCAACGATAAACTGGCAGGTTTTGAAGCGGGCGCTGACGACTACCTGGTAAAGCCGTTCGACCTGCCGGAGCTGGTGGCACGCATTAACTCACTCATTCGTCGCACCCGTGGCCAGGTAACCTCCAAGGTACTGACCATTGGCGATCTCGAACTTAATCCGTCAACGCTGGTCGCAACACGCGAAGGCAAAACATTAACACTGACACCAGCAGGCTTTCAGATACTCGCCCTGTTGATGCAAAACGCACCAAACGTGGTACCACGTGAGGATATTGAAAACGTACTCTGGGGTGATGAGCCACCTGCCAGCGATACTTTGCGCAGCCAGATCTACAAACTCAGAAAGCAGGTCGACAAGCCATTCGAAAAAGCACTTATCCATACAGCCCAGGGATCAGGCTACCGGCTCCTGACCGACTAGCGTTTGGCAAATACCTGATCTGCACGAATCACTTCACGCGTCCACGCACGTAAAAAAATAATCGTTAAAGCTTGGTTGCGTCAGACCGGATCTGCTGCCTGCAGAACCCAGGCAATAAAAACTTCTACCTCTCGCCGTTTTGCATTAATAGAGGACGTGACAATATCGTACCCGGTGTCTGTGCTTACGACTTCTTTGAAGGGCCGAACCAATTGCCCGGCTGAAACTACATCTTTAAGGATCGGCCAACTGGCAAGCACCACACCCTGTCCCGCAATAGCAGCTTGCACAGCAAGGCCATAGTCACTGAAACGAAGACCCTCATCCAGAAACGTATTGTCTATTCCGTTAAGCTTTAACCAGTTTTCCCAAGAAAACCATTTTGTTGTGTTTTGTGCCCAGGTAAGTTTTGTGAGATCCCAGTGAATCAGGGGAAATCGCGCAAGATCTGTTAACTGGTTCAGGCCGTTTGACCCAGAAGCCAAAGAAGGACTGCAGGCGGGAAATATTTGATCGTCGAAAAGCCGGTGCGATACAAGCGAGGGATCATTATGCACCCCGTACCGGATCGCAACATCAACATCATTTTGCCGTAAATCAACTATCTCCTGAGTAGAGTCGATTAACACAGCAACGTCAGGATAAAGGAGTCTGAATTCCTGTAACTTAGGCACTAGCCAGGCTGTAGCAAGGGAGGCTTCTACGGAAACAATTAACCTGCTCGTACGTTTTTGCTCACGCATTCTCTCAACCGATGAATTGATCAAATTCATCGCCGAGTTAAGGTCCTGAACGCATGCCGATCCGGTTTCGGTAAGTGCCAATCCCCTCCCTTTGCGCACAATAAGCCTCGCATCTACAGAGGACTCAAGCTTGCCAATCAATTGCTTTACCGCCGCCGGGCTGACATTGAGCTCCTCAGCGGCTGACGGGTAGTGCAAATGGCGAGCAACGGCTTCAAATGCTCTTAAGGCATTCAGGGATGGTAGTGAATTGTTCATGAAAAGTAAGTTAATCTAACTTTTCATACAGATCAAATGCTTTTCAAATTACCCAGTTTTTATTTATTGTCTCACTATTAATCTGATTGCCCTAATTAGAAAAACTTAATATTTATTACCTCGGACACCAACATGAATTCAAGCGACGGCAACACCCGCGATCTGGTTTCAAGCATTCCCGGCGCTGGCTGGGATTACAGCCTCTCGCGACATCCGTATCATGAAATTGAACGCCCGATGAAACCACATTATTGCGTTTACAACCGTCGCCATATGGCAGTTTGTTTTGACACGAAGTCAACCGACGATAGCTACTGGCTGTTGCGGCAAAAAGCTGCATTGCTCAATACCGGTGAGTTGCCTCTTCAGTTTGAAGGTCCGGATGCTGAACGACTACTCGACAAGCTTTTCACGAAGGACATCACTAAATTAAAACCCGGACGCTGTGGCTACGGCCTGGCTTGCTATGAAGACGGAGGTCTGCTTGTTGATGGAATTCTGCTGCGCCTCGCTGAAGATCGCTTCTGGTACGCACAGGCTGACGGAGATTTCTATAGCTGGGCTCGCGCCCACGCTGCTGGTATGGATGTCCAAATCACCGATCCAAACGTCTATGTTTCTCAGGTACAGGGCCCCAATGCGCTTAAAATTTTGGAAGCAGCCAATGGTGGCACTATGCCGGAGCCATTCGGCTATTTTGCTATAGCACGCGTTAATTTTGCAGGACAGGAATTAGTAGTAACGCGCACTGGTTATACCAATGAGCTTGGCTGGGAGTTTTATACCGAGCCACATCACGATGCGAACCTGATCTGGGAGCACCTGAAGAAAGTCGGAGAGCCTCACGGACTGGAGATATTCGGGCTTGACGCTATGAACATCCGACGAATTGAAGCTGGCATTCTCAATGCGGGCTCTGATTTTGATCATACAACGACACCGTATGATGCAGGCCTGGGGAAATTCATAGATCACGAAAAAGGCGATTTCATTGGCAAAGACGCGTTGGAAAAAGCCTCGCGGGAAACCAGACTGCTTGGCATAAAATGCCCGGACGGTGAACCTTTAATTGCTTCAAATATTGAGTCTGACGGATCTGTAGTCGGGATCGTTACCGCTGGTGCAACATCGCCGTTTCTTGGCCACGGTATCGGTATAGCTCGACTCGATAGCTCAAATTTTGCGGCCGGCAGCAAGGTCAAGGTTGGCTGCAAGGACGGATCGCTGCAAGACGCAGAACTGGTGCAGCTGCCGTTTTACGATGAGCTGGCTGAGATTCCTCGCGGAAAGCGAGTCGATATCCCGCAGCGCTAAAATCTAAGAAGGCGAATTGGCATTTATCTATCTCTGGATACAACCGTGACTAACTAAATCTGCTAAGCCGCTGATATTGCTTCGTAATTGCAGAATGTGCGCATTTTAATCGGTGCAAAATTGGTACAAATCACTTAAAAATCAAATAGA
>CAZYRP010000132.1:0-14472 GCA_964649465.1 uncultured Granulosicoccaceae bacterium
CGTTTTTCCGCCTTGCTCTGACGACTGTGGCTGTGAAAAGTTTGTTCACGAACTTCCCGCACAGCCCACTAGCACGTGTAGTTCATACCTAATCGACCGCCGTCAGCGTAGATAGTCTCGCCAGTGATATAGCTGGATTTTTCGCTTGCCAGAAAAGCAACTACTTCAGCAATCTCTTTGGCATCGCCTAATCGTTGCATTGGCGTGCGCGACATCACCATTTTCATTGCCTCCGGGTTGGAGTTAACCGCAGCGAGCATGTCGGTATCTATGGAACCCGGACCCACAGCGTTAACGCGAATCTTATGTGGTGCAAGTGCCAGTGAAGATGACTTTGTTAGCTGTGCCACACCACCCTTCGAGGCACAGTAGGCTGCGATAGAGGGAATGGCCACAACAGCATTTATCGAAGACATATTGACAATGGAGCCCTCGATCTTGTTTGCAATCATAATTTTCGCGGCGCGTTGGGTAGACAAAAACGTTCCAAGTAAATTGACATCGATCACCTGTTTGAACTGGTCAAAGCTGGTCTCGAGAAAATCTCCTGGCAGGGCTATGCCCGCGTTGTTTACCAGCATGTGCAATGCACCATGGTCACTATCTATCTGGTCGTAGAGTTGGTTAATCTTTTCCTCGCTACCCATGTCGCATGCAATGCCGACGGTATCGCCGCCGAGCTTTGCGACTGCTTCGGTTAAGCCGTCTTCGTTGATATCAGACAGAATCAGGCGTGCTCCGAGATCTTTCAGGGCAGCAGCGCAAGCGTAGCCGATGCCCTGGGCAGCGCCTGTAACCAGTGCGATAGTTTGAGTGGCCATAGTGAGAATCCGGGTTCAGGAGGTCACATCTTACCTTTACTCGGCAAAGGTGCAACGTTGACAGCGTAGTATTGTTGTCAGGTGGCGAAAATTCGATCTTACAGCTGGCTGTTTATCAGATTCTGCGCTTCAATTCGTCGCCATTTTCGGTGTAGTTAAACAGGATGTAGATTTTCGCATTTGCGGAATATCTGTGTTTCCCTTTTGTATCTGTCCGGATGATTATTCATCGGTTCTCGACGAATTATGTGCAGTCCGAAGCTATGTGCGCAACTATGTTCCCTTGAACGAATAAATATAAATTCCCGCTACACCGTTAAAAAATAGATATCTATCACATTGTTGAGTGAGCGGTGCCAGTGCCGGTACATCATTCTATTTTGTGCCCGCTAGCCTGATATACGAAAAAGTATGGTCGTTTTATGTTTAAGAAGTCTCCTGTCACAACGGTTGTCGCGATAGTATCTGGGTTTATGGGTGTGGTGTTGTTAATCCTTGCCGTAGTGCCGGATGATGAACTTGAAGACGATGCTATCGCACTTGCGCGACTGATCGATGGCCCGGGTACCAGTGATGCATACTTTTACCTGCTCGGGATATCTGCACCAGCCGGGGAAAAACCTGCTGAGTATGGTGAGAAACTTTTCCGCCAGAGTCAGGCCAGGGATCGCCAGGCTAGTGACAGCCAGGCTTCCGATCCCGATACTTTTAACCATATATCAAATGATTCCGATAGCTTGCCGTCTCCTGATGAGGAGTGGTTTTGTGCCTACATGTCGGAGTCAGCCTGTCTTGAAAAAATATTTTCTGCAGATATAGATCTGCAGCACTTAAAAGGGAAGTACCGGGAGTTACTGAGCAGGTACGAACACTTTCTGTCATTCACAGAATATCGTACGCTTTCCAAGCCGTCTGTGAATGAAATCTACCCGCAATTTGGTTATCTCACCAGGGCGAATAGAATCTACGTGCTGGAGTCTATTGCATTGCATAAATCGGGTGACTCAAACACGTCCATTGATCTCTTGCAAAAACAAATAGCCCGTGTCAGAAAGGCATTAGAACTTCAGGATAGTTTGTTAGGGAAAATGATATTCGTGGCCATCATAAACGAGCTCGTTGATGTGGCCGGTATAATTGCATCTGAGTCAGAGGTTACTGCTGAGCCAATTGTGTTATTGGATGCCGCTGAGCGGAACTTTAAAATGGTTGCTGCCCGAGAATTTGGTATTTTTCAAGCGACTACGCGAGGCGTATTAATAGAAAACCCGGACCTGGAAGATAACTCATGGTTCTCAAAGAGAATTCTGAAAATATTTTACAAAACTAACATGACAGTCAATGCGGGAACTCATAACTACCTTTGGCTCGGTAAACTGGCTTCTCTGTCATTCAATGAATTTTCTCAAGTAATCGGTGAGCAAGCTCCGAACAGAAATTCATCACCTGTTTGGAATCCGGTTGGATACTGGTTACTCAGTCAACAGAGTAAAACTGACTGGTCTGTTTATGGGATAAGAATGCTGGATTTGAATGCCAAGATTTACTTATTTAATCAACGATATCATCACCGGACTCCGTTCAGTGTTGTGGTAAACCCGTATAATGAGAATAAGAAGATAGAAATATCCTACAACAAAGTATGTGTAGAGAGCTTTGTTGAAGATGAACGTGTCAGGTGTTTGCTCACTTCATATAATTCCTCAGAAACGGCGTCTTACGCGGAGTAGAGTCAATAGCTAAGTTGGACCTGGAGGCTAACCGTTTTAATTTTGACCAGATCGATCTGGTCAAAATTAAACGGCGGTGTAATGCAAGAATATTGCACTCCGAACAGTTGTTCTGAATTATCATTCGGGTGAATGTATACAAACACCGCGAGAGTTTCAGCACGATGGCAGAAATCGGGCCTAACACCAGACTGCGAGTTTCACCTTTCTACCAGGCGACGGTAGCAGAGGGTGTCACAGCATTTTCTCCCTATAACAGTATGTTGATGCCGGTGTCTTATGGCTACCCCGCAGAAGAATACAATCGACTGAAAAATACCGCCTGTCTGTGGGACGTCGGTGTGCAGCGTCAGGTCCAGTTGCAGGGGGATGACGCTGAATACCTGGTGCAACTCCTGTCCGTGCGGGATCTGTCAGGTTGTGCCGTTAATCAGGGCAAGTATGTACCCATGTGTGATCATCGGGGGGTGTTGATCAATGACCCGGTGGTGCTAAAGCTGGCACCTGATCTCTGGTGGCTGTCAATTGCCGATAACAACATGCTGATGTGGGCTCGTGCTATTGCGAGTGAGCGAGGTTTGTCAGTCTGCATTACTGAACCTGATGTTTCGCCACTCGCGGTACAGGGACCAGATGCAGAGAATGTAGTGGCATCGATATTTGGCGACTGGATAAGAGAAATTAAATTCTTCTGGTTTGCTGATGCAGAAACAGATGGCATACCGTTGAAGATTGCCCGTTCCGGTTATTCAAAACAGGGGGGCTTTGAACTCTACCTAATGGACAGCAGTCGGGGAACTGACCTGTGGAATATTGTTCGCGAAGCGGGCGAGCCCTGGGATATTGGCCCTGGCAACCCTAATCCGGTTGAACGTATCGAGAGCGGGTTACTATCTTATGGTGGCGACACTGATGACCATACCAACCCGTTTGAGGTTCGCCTTGACAGGTATGTTGATCTCAGCCTCTATGATGAAGTTATTGGCATAAAAGCACTTCGTGAAATTCATGCGGAAGGCCCGAAAAGACATCAGCTGGGTGTGGTTCTGGACGATAGCACCAAACAACCGGGACATTCCGTCTGGTACGATATACAAGCAGATGGAAAGTTCATTGGTAACATGACTAACGGCGGCTGGTCACCCCAGCTAAAACGTGTTGTCGGTTTTGCACTCGTCTCGCGGGAGGCTGCTATCGGTGACCGCGTACAGGTTAAAAAGAATGGGGTGCTCGTCGCGGGCACACTAACAGACCTGCCTTTTGTTTAGCATTCTTGTCAACCCCTGAGTCTGCTAATTACCCATTCACAAAATATAATAAACCAGCACGAATCGAATAAATTGAATGACCGGTTTCAGTGAGGTTTAGTGTACATAACGTATCCGATTCCTGGTCTGGTATTCACGCTATTAATGGTTTCAATATGTATTGAGGCTATTGGTTATTAATTGGATAAAACACCGGTTATTAGAAATGAATTCATTGTGTGGTTTTTCATTTTGTAACTACAGTAACTGATTAAAGTTAGTAAAAATTAACGCTCGAATTATGAGCATAAAGGGAAAATATTTGTTGGATTCAAAAAGGGATTTGAAGTCAGTTAAAACAGTAAGCGACTTTACCGGGAATTCAAAAATAAAAAATAATGCACCTGACATGGCTGCTCATCCGGAAAACCGAATGCAGCAGCTTATAGATCAATCTCTGGTTGGCCTGATGTACGTCGCGATGCTAGCGGTGTGTGTGTTGTTATTTCGGATATACCAGTACGGGGTTACTGCCATCCTTAACGCACAGCTCGTGGGTTGTACTGTGCTGTCTATCGGTTTGTTTTTTCGGCGCAAGATTCCTCAGTCAACTGTGATGGGTGGTGTTTTAGTCATTGTTGTGTCGACTGCCGTGCTGGCGCTGGTTAGATTCGGGCTGGTTTCACCCGCCCTGGTAATTATTACGATATTTCCGATTATAATTGCCAGTGTGCATGGTAAAAAACCGGCGTTGTTTTTTATAGTGAGTATGTGTTTGGCAATCATTAGCGTTGGCGCGTTGTATGTAGCCGGAATTATTCAACCGCGTACAAATCTGCAGGAATATATGGTGCAACCGTTGAACTGGGTGATTTATGCTGTGCTTTACGGCGGAATGGTCTTTTGGGGGGCTATAGTAGCAGCCAAACTAACTGAGTACTGGCGGCAAGGTTTACGTGATCTCAAAAATGCAGAAGATGAGACGCTGCACGAAAGAGAGGTTGTGGCAACCCTGCAGCGACAGCAAAGCATTGTTCAACTCAGTGGTGGCGTGGCGCACGATTTTAATAATGTTTTAGCGGCTATTACCACCAACCTTGAAATCGCACTTGATAATAGCGGGGATCGCGGGAAAGCAAGCATTGTGGATGTTGCATTAAACGATGCGATGGATGCTGCGGAAAAAGGAGCGGATCTGACTCAAAGTTTGCTGTCTTTTGCGAAAGTTGCTGTTCTGGAGCCTAAGCCGCTGGACTTAAACAAGGTTGTTGAGCGTTCTGTTAGCTGGATTGGCCGTACTATTCCGGAAAACATAGAGATTGAAATTGAACTGGGCGATGACCTAAGGGCGGTTCATGCGGATAAAGGTTCTCTATTAAGCGCGCTGCTAAACCTGATTATAAACGCGCGTGATGCTATGCCGGATGGTGGCCATATTCAGATAAGGACGCAAAATTTTGAAATATTTGAAAACGAGAGTAACCGGTTCTTTAAAGGCCTGGCACCAGGGAATTACGTAGAGCTGAGGGTGAAAGATTCGGGCACCGGAATAGACTTATCGGAACAGAGCCAGATTTTTGAACCATTTTACAGCACCAAAGGGCCGAGCGGTGGGTCTGGTCTTGGTCTCGCTATGGTACAGGGTTTTATGGTGCAATCCGGAGGTACTGTTTATGTGATGTCTGAGTTGGGGGCGGGAGCCACATTCGGATTGTTGTTTCGTGCCAATGAAGAAACAGGTGAGGAGATTAATACGCAATTACCCGACATGGTGAACTCGGAATCCAGCGGCGCGACTCTTTTGGTTGTTGAGGATGAAAAGTTAATCTTAAACTCGCTTGAAACCATGTTAAGCGGTGCAGGATATCAGGTGCTTACAGCAAGCAGTGGTGATCAGGCCTGGAAGCTACTGAGCCAGGATTCAAACGTTGATCTGGTGCTGTCAGATGTTGTTATGCCAGGTAAATTACAGGGAGCTGATCTCGCTCGAAATATTCAGCGTGCAAATCTTTATGTGCCGGTTATCCTGATGTCTGGCTATACGTTTTCCAGTGGCGAGGAAAAGAAAATGGAGGTAGTGAGCCAGCTATTACACAAGCCGATCCGCAAGAACGAACTTATAGACGCCATTGAAAAAGCGCTTGGTATGTCGCAGTTGAAAATGGAGTACCATTCGGCCATCGAAGAGGCCGCAGTTTAACTGGCAAGCTGGTAACTCTGATACATATATGATGCTTAAAACAAAGCTCCGCTCTCAATACTCCCGTGAGTGAGAGTATTGATGCAGAGCTGAGTTTAACCCCACGTGATCATATTGATGACGTGTTCAATACCGGCGATTTCACGAATCTCCCGCTCAGCGGCCTCGGCTTCCTCAAGAGTGTTTGCATTACCGACCAGTGTGGCAATTCCGTCGTAAACAGCGACTCTTAAATCGGGGCTGCTCAGAGCAATTATCTGGTTGGACTCCAGCGCTTCAATTGTATTGTTTTCGGGCACGCTGGCAGCAGCGGTACCGATTGACATCGCCCCGGAAATACCCAGTGCCAAAGCAGTTTTAGTTTTAAGAATGTCCATTGATGTTCTCCGAATAGTAGTTAGCGACTAAATTAAGTCTTATCGGTAAGAACAATAGATATAGGGTTGGTTCTGTGAGACCCAAGGCGTTTCCCTAACGAATTTCTAACATCTGCTGTGACAATTTTCAGGTTGCCAGCCAGGTAAGGCATTTTCGTGGTGGAGACCCATATCCTCAATGCGGATCAACAGAGTAAGTACCGAAAACCAGCACGGCGCGCCCTGCGTGGAATCGCACCATCTGCCGGAAAATAACACCGAGGTAGCCGTAGGCAGCTCAATATTTTGATATTTGGTGCAGGCTGATTTCAATTAGATTGCAGCTGCCAAATGTCTCGTGATCTGCCTTTCGGCGGGCCACCCTGACCTCAATACGAAACGGAAAACCAACAACAGGGGCGACTAGCAACTATAGTAAAGTAAGCTCCGAAAATAAGCCCCACAGCAGGACAAAACTACCATGGCTGCCTCAATGTCTGAAGTCGTTACCACAAAAAGCCTACTTGGCGGTAAATCAAGTGCAGGTGATACCGTAACGGTGCAGGGCTGGGTGCGCACGCGGCGGGATTCCAAAGCCGGTATTTCGTTTCTTAATGTCTATGATGGCAGCGGGTTTGATGGTGTGCAGGCGGTTGTGCCGGAGAGTCTTGCCAATTATCAGGACGTTGTGCTGAAGCTGACATCCGGCTGTTCTGTAGAAGTGACGGGTACGGTGGCGGAGTCACAGGGTGGCGGACAGCAGTTCGAAATACAGGCTACCGAAGTGGTTGTGCATGGTTGGGTCGATGACCCTGAGAGCTATCCTATTGCCAAGAAGCGTCATACCTTCGAGCACCTGCGCACGGTGGCGCATCTAAGGCCCAGAACCAATGCGTTTGGCGCGATAACACGGGTCAGAACAACGCTCGCCAACGCTGTGCACAATTACTACTACGAGCGTGGGTTTCAGTGGATTAACACGCCAATAGTCACAGCCAGTGATTGCGAAGGCGCGGGGGAATTGTTCCGGGTAAGTACGCTTGATCTGGCTAATTTGCCAACCGGTAAAGACGGCAAGGTAGATTTTGAGCAGGACTTTTTCGGTAGTGAGGCTTTTTTAACTGTCTCCGGTCAGTTGAATGTGGAGTGCTTTGCGATGGCTTTGTCCAAGGTGTATACCTTTGGTCCAACTTTCCGCGCAGAGAATTCCAATACCAGCCGGCACCTTGCAGAATTCTGGATGATCGAACCAGAGATTGCCTTTGCAGGTCTGGATGAAAATGCAGAACTTGCCGAAGATTTTTTAAAGTACCTGTTCAAAACAGTTCTGAATGAACGCGAGGATGATATGGCGTTTTTCAATCAGCGTGTCGATAAAGGCTGTATCGAGCGGCTGGAGCAAATGGTTACCACTGAGTTCGAACAAATGGAATACACCGACGCTGTGGAAATACTAAAAAGCTGCAACAAAAAATTCGAATTCCCGGTGGAGTGGGGACATGATCTGCAATCGGAACACGAGCGTTATTTAACTGAAGAACACGTGGGCAAGCCTATTGTTCTTCGCAATTACCCGAAAGAAATTAAAGCGTTTTACATGCGGGAAAATGAAGACGGGAAAACGGTTGCGGCAATGGATGTATTGGCGCCGGGTATTGGTGAAATTATAGGCGGCAGCCAGCGTGAAGAACGGCTTGATGTGCTGGATGCAAAGCTTGAGGCGCAGGGCATTTCTGAAGAGTTGTGGTGGTACCGGGATCTGCGGCGATACGGCACGGTGCCGCATGCGGGTTTTGGTCTGGGTTTTGAGCGATTGATCAACTACATAACCGGTATGGAAAATATTCGCGACGCTATCCCGTTTCCACGTGCACCGAAAAGCGCACCGTTTTAACATTATAGAGTGGTAGTGTTTTTTGAATAGTTCAATTGTTGAAGCCGTGCAGAATATCGGCTTCTCGTGGCTCGATGCAGTTGCATTGGCGATATTTCTTTTCGCATGGTGCTTGCATTTCTGGATGGTGAACCACTCACCATGGCACCATAAAACCATCTCTGCACGTATGGGAATAGTGCGACAGCGATGGATGTATAACATGTCGCTTCGCGGTGTCAAAATGCCGGACACGCTTATTCAAAATACACTGCAGTATGGAGTTTTGTTTTTTGCCTCCACTTCCATACTCCTGATTGGTGCACTCATAGCGGGATTGCGGGCGTCTGACACAGCCGTTGAGGTGTTGGGTGAATTGCCGTTTACCGTCGGCACCACAAAAAGTGTGTGGGAAGTAAAAATACTTTTGCTCACGTTTATTTTTACGTTTGCATTTTTTAAATTTGCCTGGAGTCATCGTTTGTTTAACTACGTACTGATTCTGATCGGTGCAGCGCCGGATAATTCGGTACCTGAGAAGGAGGGTTATACCGATTTGATTGACCCGGAGAACTACGCTGCCAGGGTTGGCAAACTGCATGCTTTGGGCGCGCGGCATTTTACGACCGGTATGAATGCCTACTTTTTTGCACTGGCAGCCTGCGCCTGGTTCGTTAGCCCTAAGTGGTTTATTGTGGCGACAATTTGGGTGAGCTTTGTACTGTATCGTCGGGCATTCTGGTCAGTCTTTGGCAGAACCCTGCAGGAAATTGAAGGGATTGATCGCGAGATTAAAAGCTAGTGCGGTGTATCAAACAAATGCAGCACATGAGTCGGCAAGCCAAAGTGCCTGAGGCATGTTGCAATTACTGTTGTAGCCCATACAACGTTCACATTGCTAAGTTACTGATGCACTTTGATTTACCGCCCCTACGGGAGCCCGTCATTTGCTCTGCAACCGCGTTGCAGCTCTTGAAAAGGGAATGGCCATTACCTGCGAGCTGCGCCTTGCTGCAAAGCAAATGACAAGCTCTCATATACTGCCTTTATTTGATGCACCACACTAGTTGGCCGCATGGTGCTGTGTTTGGATTAATTGGCAGTCTTGCGCAACACACTTGATCAATTAACATTCTCATTATCGAGATCAATCGGTTTGATGCTGTCGAAAAGGTCTCCCGGTCCGGGGTTATCTGCATCACACCTGCCGCCCAGGTGGTTCATCACTCCCCAGACTGCATTCAAAGCGGTTTGCACAGCGCCTTCGGCCCAGCCGGGTGTCCATGAAACATCATCGCCTGCTATAAAAATACCTTTTTGTTCGTCTGGCATTTCAGACTGCATGAAGTGACAGTACATACGACGGTTGTATCGGTAGTGACCAGGCAGCGCTCCTTTAAAAGCACCGAGAAAATCAGGGTCCGCTTCCCATGATATGGTTATTGGTTTGCCGATAATATGTTTTTTAATATCGACATCAGGGTAAATTTTAGCCAGTGCTCCAAGCGCCAGATCAACTCGTCTTTCGACAGGCAATGGCAGCATTTTCAGTGCATCTGCCATCCATGTATAGGTCAGGCAAATAACTGCAGGTTTATCATCGCCGTTGTCGAACAAATAGGTGCCGCGGGTTAGTCTGTCAGTAAGTGTCATACTCATACGCTGCCTGCCGGTCACCGGGTCGCGTTCTTTCCAGAAAGGGCGATCGACCATCACGAATGTCTTTGATGATTGCATGTAACTGGTCCGATCCAGTGCCATCCATAGGTCTTGTGAGAACAGGGACTCCTGGGTGTCGACGCTGGTGGTTAGCAACCAGCTCTGGCAGGTTGTAATGACGGACTTAAATTCGCGCTGGTTATTGTATTGATCGGTGACACAGATAGTATTGTCCTGGTTTCGGTGTAGTTTTGTAACACCCGGTCGAGTTGCGCCATCGTGCAGTTTGCTGAGGCTTATGTTGTCACCCCAGTGTGCGGCATTATTGACGCAATAACTCCATAAGCCGCGTGGCAGACTCTCTGCGCCTTTGACAATCAGGTCCTGATTTTCATCGCAGCCGGTAAGTACCACCCGCAGGATTTCGAGCATTGAATTTCTGAAATCGGAATCCCACCCGCCGGTGCCAAAGCCTACTTGGCCAAAAATCTCTCTGTGCCGGAAAGATAATTTTTTAAAAGCGGGAGAGGTCGCTATAAAGTCATAGAATGTGCGATCGTCCCATTCGCGAATTAGTTTGTCCCATAGCTGCTTTATTGCTTTGACGTCGCGTGCTTTGATTGCAGATTGTATGTCATCGAATTGTGCTTCGGTGTTTAGTGCTTCGTCCCATGCATCTGATACTTCTTTGTACACGGGTGGTAAGTCTTTAGTGGTTTCGGCGTAGGTTTTCTTTCCTGCGAGATCAATGATGGTGCTTTGCGCTGCGACGGTTAACGGGTTCGGAAAGGGCTTTTTCTGAAGCTGCAGAAGATCGGTGTAGTGGTTGAATGTAGTTGCAGCTTTGGGAAATCGCATGCCGCCCAGCTCTGCGACAACGCCTGTTGCATTTGCAAAATGTTCCGATCGAAGCCTGCCACCCATACGACCTGATTCATAAATAACCGGTTTGCAGCCCAGTTTCATTAGCTCAAATGCTGCCACCATGCCCGATACACCAGCGCCGATAATTGCCACCTCGGTACCATACATTTTTTCAGGCAGTCTGCCGAGACCATTTGTGTGGGAAATCCAGTCGTCGTAGGCGAAAGGAAAATCGGGTCCAAAAATGGTGAGTGGCTTGTGGGGCATCTGGTATTTTAAAAATTATTTTATGGGGTTCAGAGCGCTATAGAGTTCATTGTAGAGTTCAGGGCGTCTGTCGCGATGATATGGCAAAGCGGCTCTGCATTTAGCTATAGTTTCTTTGCTTAATGACGCCGTTAAGAGTGCCGGTTTTTTTTCTGCGCGGTCAAGGTCCGCACCATCAGGGCCCGCGATGCAGCTTCTGCCTTCGTAGTTGATATCGCCCTCTGAGCCGCAGTAGTTGCAATAAGCAATATATAACTGATTTTCGTACGCTCTTACAGGAACCAATCGTTCTGCAACATCGCGCCATGGTTGCATCAGGCCTGTTGGTACCAGAATTAATTCAGCACCGGCCAAAGCCAGTGAGCGGCAAGTTTCCGGGAACTCTACGTCATAGCAAATCAGGAGTCCTATCTTCCAGCCATTAAGTTCAACAATGGGAGCCAGCGAATTACCGGCAGTAAACAAAGTACGATCCAGCTCGCCCCACAGATGAGTCTTCCTGTAACTGGCTGCAATGTTTCCACTGGAATCTACAATCTGCACACAGTTAAAGTACTTATGCTCGTCTTTTTCAGTCACCTCTCGTTCAGCAAACCCATAAGTTATGGCGATATCATGCTGGCGGCAGATGGCGGCAATTGCGTCGGTCGTTTCACCGTCTGACTCAATAGCAACCTGTTGCATTGTTTCAAGCGGCTGGTTGTAACCGGTGATGCTGCACTCGGGTACAAGCAGCAATTCACAGCCTTCGGATGCTGCCTGGGAGGCTGAGGTCTGGAGTCTTTGCAGCGCCGCTGCGACATTATCGGGAGCTGGAATATGCTGAAGAACTGCAATAGTGAGATCGCTTTTCATGACGGGGCCGGGCATCAGACAATTAATAACATCAATAGTATAGTGTCGGGTGCTATCATAGGTGGTTTAACCAGTGTGCAGATTACGAGCTGGCATTAAGCCGGTGCACACGAAATTTTGACAATATTCCGGGCCTGTTTCTCACCATGCAATTACCTAATTGGCTTAATCAATTATCGCTGAGCGCTGCTGTACTCATGATCGCGGGCTGTACATCGTCACTTCCGGACCTTCCGCGTGAATTGAATACTGATACAGATGTGAATCAACCTGTACGGTCTGAACCTGCGCCAGAGCAATCGATACCAGAACCGTTACCAGAACCAACCGATGCTTCCACAACTCCGCCGCCGCTACCATCATCGGAACCACCTTTGGCACCGGCGCCGCCAGCTTTAACAACGCCACCAGCTTTAACAACGCCGCAGGCTTTGCCAACACCTGAAGCAACACCAGCACCGCAAGCGTCACAGCAGTCACCCGCATTACCAGCGCCCACTTCAACCGGAGAAGTCTCTTTTGATGTTGTCGACGAGGGAGTAAGGGTGTTGCACAAAGCCAGCTACAATCCGTTTGATCGAGATAATGGCAAGAGTTTCAGGGCAGTGAAAACTCTCGAACTTTATCGCTCGGAACTTAGCCGCCATTCTCTGGAAACAACTAAACCCGTTGATTTCAGTGTTGCTCAGGTATTGGTGTCGTCAATTGGTGAAAAACCTACCGGGGGTTACACCGTATCGGCAACCAGCATAGAAGAGTTCGACGATGCGGTCGTGGTAACGGTTATACAGACCATTCCGGGCCCGAGCTGTATAACCACGCAGGGAGCAACGCATCCGTTTGAGTTTATTGTTGTGCCCTCACTCAAGCCAATCGAAATCTTTGAGCGGCAGAAAATAAATAACTGTTAGCAGGATTCCTGAAGTATTTGAGCACAAAACAGAACGCCAGGCAGGCTTTAGGAATGACGCAGTAGCAGGCTGCGTCATTCCGTACTTTTAAGCAGAATCAGGCGGCGTTACTGAAACTAAATTGCGCAGCCTATACTTTTTGTGTCCTCGAGAGCTTGTTCAAGCGTGGGCGGGTTCACCGAGCTTTAGCAAATCTGTCGAGGCTCTGTTGACGGCGCAGCTCACTGCAATTAGTGATGCACAAACAATATTCGAGTGCAGTCCAACACCGTAGCGCGTTGCACCCTTAGCTACCTGTATTTCAACATAGCAGGCAGACTGCGCGGACGACCCGACACCAGTTGCGTGCTGGTGGTAGTCGACTACTCTGAAATCGATGTTAAATTGCTTTTTAAGACTATCGACGTACGCGTCTATGGGGCCATTACCATGGCCTTCTATTTCAAGCAGTTCGTCAAGGTATTTTATCTTTGCGCTGAGTTGTCGATGTTCATCATGGTCGTCGTCGCTCTCAGATTTTGAAACATGCTCGACAAATTCAATTGGCTTTACGGATTTGAGAAATTCGTTTTCAAAAGCAGACCAAATGGTATCGGAATCAATTTCTTTGCCGGTATCTTCACTTATACCCTGAATGACTTTACTGAACTCAATCTGCAGGCGTCTTGGCATTTCAAGCCCGTGATCCTTCTCCATAATAAAGGCAACGCCACCCTTGCCGGACTGGCTATTGACTCGAATCACTGCCTCATAACTTCTGCCAACATCTGTCGGGTCAATGGGTAAATAGGGAACGTCCCAAATAGAATCCGGGTTTTCTTTACGTTCGTTTATACCTTTGTTGATAGCGTCCTGATGAGACCCGGAAAAAGCAGTGAACACCAGTTCACCTGCGTAAGGGTGTCGCGGATGTACCGGCAACTTATTGCAGTGCTCTGTGGTTCGCATTACATCGAAAATGTCTGAGAAGTCTAGGTTTGATTCAACACCCTGGCTGTATAAATTAAGTGCCAGAGTTACAATGTCCACGTTGCCGGTGCGTTCTCCGTTACCAAACAATGTGCCCTCAACACGATCAGCCCCGGCCATTAAGCCCAGCTCAGTTGCAGCAACAGCACAGCCTCTGTCATTGTGCGGATGCAGGCTTATAGAGCAGCTGTCACGTCTGCTAACGTTGTTGCAGAACCATTCAATCTGATCTGCATAGATATTTGGTGTCGACATCTCGACAGTTGCCGGTAGATTCAGAATGGTCTTGTTGTCAGGCGTTGGCTGCCAAACATCCATAACGGCTTCGCATACTTCCAGCGCGTATTCCATTTCGGTACCGGTAAAGCTCTCCGGTGAGTACTCGAAAACCCAGTTTGTATCTGTATTTTTAGCGGCACACTCGGCAACGTATTCAGCACCATCGGTGGCTATTTTCTTTATACCGTCGCGATCCAGCTTAAATACAACCCGCCGTTGAACTGTTGATGTTGAGTTATACAAGTGCATCACCGCGCGATGGCTGCCACGCAATGCTTCGAAAGTTCTGTCTATCAGTTCCGGACGTGCCTGAGTTAATACTTGCAGCGTGACGTCTTCTGGCACAAGGTTGTTATCTATTAAATGGCGAACAAAATCGTAGTCCGTTTGTGAAGCTGCGGGGAACCCGATCTCTATTTCTTTAAACCCGATATCGAGCAG
>CAZYRP010000133.1:0-14471 GCA_964649465.1 uncultured Granulosicoccaceae bacterium
ACAGTATTGGCCGTACCGGCCGTGCCGGGCGCAGCGGCGAGGCTATACTTTTTGTCGCACCGCGTGAAAAACGCATGAAGCAAACGATTGAACGCGCCACAGGTAAATCGATTGATCAGATGGAAATGCCATCCACCGATGAAATCAACAAGCAACGTATAGAAAAATTCAAGCAGCGCATCCAGCTAACGATTGAAAACGAAAATCTGTCGTTCTACGAATCACTGGTTGAAAGCTATATTGCAGATCATACCGATCACACGCCCGCACAAATGGCCGCCGCAATTGCGCACTTGTTGCAAGGTGATGTGCCCTTTCTACAGCCTGTCAGCAGCAAACGTTCCGACCGTGATCACGGTCGCCAAAGCGACCGGAAGTCCGATCGCACAGAGCGCAGTCGCGACCAAAAGCACACCAGAAGCCGCGACCGCGATTCAAATCAAAAACATAATGATCGATCAAAATCTTCTGATCGAACAACACGCGACGACGCAGATCGACGTCCCGCAAAGCAACCGGAAAAACACAACCACGACAAACCAAAAATACCAATGGAGCGCTTCCGCATTGAGGTTGGCCAGATGCATGAAGTACAGGCATCAAACATTGTTGGTGCAATTGCCAATGAAGCCGGTCTTGAAAGCCAGTTCATCGGTACTGTGAAAATTCACGATAAATACAGCACCGTCGAACTGCCCGAAGGCATGCCGAAAGCTATCTTCAAAGACCTGAAAAAAGTCTGGGTCTGCGGACAAAAACTGCAGATATCAAAACTTAAGAAAGAACGCGAGGACTACTCAGGAAATAAAGATCGCCAGCGGAACGACAAAGAAGACGGCAAGTTTGGCGGCCAAAAACGTAACTCTGATCGCAAACCGAATCGCAAAGCGAATGCCGGCCACTCCGGTGGAAAGCGCAGCGAGGGCAGTCGCAGTTCAACACAGCATGCGAAGAGCGATGAAAGCCGAAGCGACAGAAGTCGTACTAAAACAAAATCATCGCCCGGGAAAAAATTCACCGCCAAAAAGCGACAGGCAAAAAAGCCACACAGCAGCAAACCACAAGGCGCTAAAGCGAGTACTAAAAAACGGTCTAAGCAAAGCTCCTAGATGGCGGTACCACAGGCAGATGTACTCTTGCGAGTACCCGATCAGGGCGTCCCGACAATTATCAACGTCAGGATTGACCATTGAAAACGTAAAGATCGCTGCGTGAGCATTGACATTACTGCAGTGCATTTGCACTATCGTTTTCAGGCAAGCAACACTGTAACACTGTGAACCAGGAATCTATCGCATACAATCGCCCCCTTCTCGTGTTGAGAGGCGTACTTTTTTGGGTTTGTTTTATTGCCAGCACTATAGTCATGGCACTACCTGTTCTGATCGTCGCGCTCCTCTCGCGCTATCAGGGCATTAAGCTCGGCATTGTCTGGGCACGAATAAACCTGTTTGGCTTAAAAAGCCTTTGCGGACTTGATTGCAAAGTACACGGACTGGAAAATATTCCGGAACACGGCTGTATTGTTATGTCCAAACATCAGTCAACATTCGAGACTCTGTACCTGGCTTCAATACTGGGTGACTTTGTATTCGTTGCGAAGCGTTCTTTAGCGCTTATTCCAATCTTTGGCTGGTGCATTTACTTATTAAAATTTATTCTCATCGATCGCAAGTCCGGTCGCACAGCAATCAACCAAATGATCGAGCAATCAAGAGAACACATTGCCAACGGTACACAAGTTGTAGTTTTTCCGGAAGGCACCAGGATGCCCGTCAATGCACCAACAAACTATCGTTCCGGCGGTGCAAGGGTAGCCATAGCGATAGAAGCGGATATTCTTCCAATTGCTCACAACGCCGGAGAGTTCTGGCCGCGCATGGGGTTCATCAAGTGGCCGGGTGAAATCACTATGCATATTGGCAAACCGATAAGCAGTAAAGGCAAGACATCAGAGCAGCTAATGGCTGAAACGCAAACCTGGATTGAAGATCGAATGCAGGAAATAGTAGTTCCTGACAGATTCCCGTACTAAAACAGATCAACCGCTGCTGCCTGAATTTACTCGACTACACCGGTTGCAAAAAGGTCATCAATAGCTTCGCTTTTATATTGCGCTGCTGCCAGCACTTCGCGACTGTGCTGCCCTGTTTCAGGTGGCTGCCTGTATAAAACTGATCGCCTGCTTTTATCACCAAACGATAGCGGCAAGCCTGGCACCAAAGTACTTGTCGCCACCGTATCTCGAGCAGTATTCAATGCAGTTTCTATCAACCCTCCAGTATCTAAAAGCTGTTCACTCTGCCACAAGTCTTCAGGCTGTCCTACCGGTGACCAGGATACATCCGCAATTTCACAACCCTTCAGTAATTCCAGATAGCTGCGAGAGGCACAAAACTCCCTGAGTTCCGGGATCAGCCATTCTCGTGCCGCTGTGCGCTGTGCATTCGACACTAGTCGGGAGTCTGCCAGAAGTTCAGCTAATTCAAATTGAGCACAAAATCGCTGCCACTGCGAATCGCTTGTGACACCAATGAACAACGGAGTGCCATCAGATGCATGAAATACATCGTATATACCCCATGCGCCTTTTCTCGCTGTCATTGGTGGTACCGTAGCACCGGTAGCTGCACCACCAGTCATGTGTGGTGCCATCAGAAATGCAGCCGACTCGAATAAGGCACTGTCAACACGCTGACCAACACCCGTTGCATCACGCTCGCGCAGGGCCGCAAGCACACCCGTCACACCGAAGACAGCGCCAAGAATATCAATGACTGATGCACCTGCACGCAGCGGTTGTCCGGGTGGCCCGGTCATATAGGCCAGACCACTTTGAAATTGCACCACTTCATCAAGCGCCGGACGCGATTCCCACGGACCTGCTAAAAATCCTTTCAGTGACAGGTACACGAGCTTTTCGTTGTGAGTTTTAAGTGACGGCCAACCACAGTTCAGCCGATCCATCGTGTCGGGCCCGTAGTTATCGAGAACGACATCGACGTCAGCAACAAGGTCATGGATCAGTTGCTGACCATCAGCGCTTTTTAAATTGATAACCACGCTTCGCTTGTTTCGATTAAAGGTGGCAAAAAAACCGGAGGCAAACCCTGTAAGCTGCCGCGTTTTGTCCCCGCCAGGAGGCTCAACCTTGATCACGTCAGCACCGAGGTCGGCCAGCAACAACCCAGCACACGGTCCCATTACGGTGTGGCTGAATTCCAGCACACGCACCCCCTGTAGCGGGCCCGCTACCGCAGAACTGACAGGCTCAGTCATGTAGAAATCACATCCTGCTGGTGCAACTTATAAGCATCGCCAAAGCATACGGCGCTCCGTCAGAAATTTCTACACCGGCCCGTTGCAACCGGGCCGACTCAATGCGCCGGGTGGATACATGCCAGTTTATCCAGCGCGTCAATCAATACTCACGCTTCCCGCAAAAACTCCAATGCACAGTTTACATTCAAAAAGCAGCAGCACAGCCACAGCAACCAGAAAAAAGTCAACCACCTCTCAGCATCATGACGCACTGACTTTGAACATCACAGGACAGCAATTTAACAACTAAACTGAGTTCCCGTGGTCCAAAATACAGATCTGTACTATCGTCAGTATCGAAAAATATTCAACGCGGTATTGGTGCAACAAATCGGTAGACAAAGCGTCCCTGATACGGACGAGAGGGCAACAGTACAGGTGCGCAATATGCATTGATCCGTATAGTTGTTTGCCACAAATCTGTCACTTTTACGGCATAATCCCATTGAGTGTCAGATTTGCGGACACACACATGACATTTAGTAACATCTCCTGAAGCGGTCCCAATAGCAACGGCCCAACAGCAACGGTTAAGGAACACTCGTCGATGAATTACCCCATTAAAGCGCCACTCCTGCCCGCAATTCTTTTTGCCGCGGTAGTTGTCTTCGCGCTTTACGTTATTCAGCTACTAATATTCCCGGACGGTAGCACCGACATGTACTCGCGGATTGTCTGGGGTAACTTTATCTCACCAGTGATTCTCGGCATCTTTTTGATCGCTATGTTTCTTTTGCTTGGCAAGCGCCGCAAGCTGGCAATAGAAAAAAAGAACTCCACCTGGTTTATGCTGGATATCGCCCCGCGCCTGATTGATGAGCACACCAGCATTGAAGAGCTGACTGACAAGCACGCTCTCCTGAGCGATAACCTGATGGCTAACCGCTGGCATAACGTGCAATCTAACGATACCAACAACGGTGTTTTAAAACATGCCGAATTAGAAAACGAACATCTGCAAAATTCTTATTCGCTACCGCGATTTTTTGTCTGGGCACTGCCTATCGTTGGATTCATAGGTACAGTTTGGGGTATTGGTCTTAGTATTTCCTTTTTCTCGGACACAATGGGTGCAAGTCAATCCGGTGCCAGTGTCTCAACAATGCTGCAACAAAACATACCATTGGTCACTAAAGGTTTATCAACCGCCTTCGATACCACACTACTGGCACTGGTCCTTAGCTTGCCAGCCACCGGATTTTTAGTTCTGACTGAGCGCGATGAACGCGACTACCTGCTTAGACTTGAAGAACACTGGAAGAAGTTTATCGACTCCCACTACAACCCGGTGCAGGAATTAGTTGATGACGAATACACACACGCGCAGGCAATCGGTGAATCCCTGAGAGATTTGCGGGAAGACGCATTCGATCGCTACCAACAAGAACCAGACTACCGGGACTAGTTCTATGCTAACTGTCGGTTCAAGCCGCAAACCAACGCTGGAGCTATTTCCGTTTATCAGCTTGTTTCTGTGTGTGATAGGAGTTCTGGCCTTTCTACAGAATCTTCTGGTTATTGGAGACATCGGAGCTTCTGAAGAAGAAGCGCAAAAGCCGCAAATATTCCAGACTGCCTATCGAATCGAGTGTTTACCGGATCGCATTGTGCTGCACCCGCCAGACGTGGAGTTACAAAAGATCTACGAAAAACTGAACCTTGAAGAACTTGCCGGACTTAGGGTAATACAGGCAGGTCGCACACTGGATAAAGAATCAGACGGTCAGACACTTATGTTTGAACCGGCATTCAATGAACTCGCCTTACAGGTTGCTTTAAACGAGGTATCTACACTAAACCTGCTGGCAAAAGAGCACGGCATAGAATACGAAGAATTTGTATTGCTCAACGTCCACACCGGCGGCAGTGATGCCTACCATTATATATCCAGACTACTGGATGTCCCCACCTTCAGACACATCAGGTCGGGCCTTGACGTCGGTCGATCAAACACCGAAGTGACAGAAGCACTATGAATCTGGACTCGCTGACCGACATGGTTTCAAACGCTGTGGGCGTTTTGATTCTACTGCTGCTGATGACAGCACTTCAATCTAACAATCCTCACTCTGAACCGCCGCTGCCGATCGAACATCAGAGCGGACTACTACCAAAGTTTTTCTATATTCACGCAGATCGCGTCCAGAGTATTGACGTGAATGCAGCTTTCGCAAACGGATTACTTGCCGCCAGTGAATCAGCCGCTGATCAACAGCAGGAGTTTCAGATAAGTGCAGATTTCATGGGTCAACGACACGACTTCCTGACGCTCACCATGACGCCGGTAGATACCGATAGCTGGCCTACCTTTGAAGACTTCGGCGACGAAAAAACTTTAATCGGTCAGGCCGCAGCCAGACTCGACAGTCAAAAAGACTTCGCTTTCGTTTTTGTCGAAGACGAAGGAGACGGCACGAGCTTTCAGGAGTTCGATAAAATCAAACAATGGTTTCTGGATCGAGGCACCGCCGTCGGCTGGATACCTGTCACTGAGAACAACCCGGCTTACCTGTGCAGCTGGAGCAATATTTCAGCCTGCCGGTACAGCCCATCACACTACGGCAATCGGAGTTAATTAGCATGAGCAATGATTCCCGAGATATACCGAGAAGCCGACTGCAACAACTCCGCGACCGATTCCGCAGCGCCGAAAACAGCGACTCACAGGAACACAATACATATCGCAACATCACCTCAGAGTTAAGAGACCAGTCTGTACAGCGACACGTTAAAAAGATCGCCGATATAGGTGATCTGCAGGACAAAATTCGCCTCAAACTCATCTTAAAGTTTGCTTTGTGCGCTGCACTGCTGGCAATAGGACTCACTGCATGGCTGGTGATTACACCTTCCAGCAATGAGCCAGCACCACAGAGCCTTGCCACCTGGATTGAGCAACAGAAAATGCTTAAGCAGGTAGCGCAGGTTCAACAGTGGCTGAATAACGGGGAGGCAGAAAGCGACCTGCCGCCACCTAAAAATATGGAAGAACTCAGAGCGTGGCTTGATCAGATAAAACTCAGCCCCGACCTGCAAAAACTTGAAGAAGAAACTGCCGAAGGTGGCCCCGGCTTTGTGCCTTTTCAGTGTCCGGTCGCGCCCATCCCATGTACCACAGAAGATATTCCCAGTGCACCCGGTGAGGGCCGTGTGGAATTAAGTCATCTGGTACGCAACGCAAATACAATGCTGGTCGAGAACGGCAATTGCGAAGGCACGGTAAACCTAATTGGTGAGTATGCAAGTTTATTCGGCTGGAGAAAAACAGAAGCAATCACCAAATCACTGTTAGAAATATCAGTTGCACGTTGCTTCATGTCAGCCGAAGACACCAGTAACGCTGAGGTTCACTTCACCCGTGCATACTGTTCTTCTGTATCTGATCCCGACCCGCATGAGGCAATGAACTCACTCTACGGACTGGCAAAAATCTCATGGCAGAGAAACGAACAGGACAAACTGAACAACTATGTGCAGTGCAGCGAAAACCTGCTTGACTACCATCTGCAGACGGATCCTGACGTTAATACACTCAATAACTTTATTACCCTGGCACTGATGCACTATGAGCTTACCGGTGATACTCGAGAATCAATACGCATAGAAGAAAAAGGCATGACAGCAGCGCGTGACCTTGCCGCTACCATTGAAGACCACCAGATTGAAGATCATCTTGAGATAATGCTCATATTGCAGATGAACTTAATGGAAGGCTACCTGACTCTGGGTGAAACCGAACCGCTATACCGTCTGCATGAAAGCCTTAAAAGCAACCCGATGCTCGAAGATGGAGACCGTCTCGTTGCACGTGGCCTGCTGGCTATGCAAGACCTGGTAGATAACAATAAAGAATCAGCTGTTGAGCACCTGCAGGTTATTTTTGCGCGCTACAAAACACTGACCGAATTCACCACCGTATGGTCGTGGGATGCATTCGATAGATGGCAGGAAGCATCAAAATCCAATCGCAGTAAACAAGTAGACGATCAAATAAAGGAGCTGAGAACTGTACTGGCTACAGATCGCCCGGCAGATTCATTGCAAAGGCTCAACAGCCTGCTTGCAGAGCTGAGCCGGAGCTAAGTCATGGCCATACGCGATCAACTACTGGAAAAACAACTGCAGCACCCGAAACTGCAACCATCCGAGGCCAGGTCTTACAACGCTTCAGACATACACGAAACTGCAAAACCCTATCGACGATGGATGCCGGGTATCCGCTCGTTTTTACGCTTGCGATACCTAAGTGCAAAGAAATCCGTTCTGATCGAGAACAAACAACAGCTGCGCTACGACGTCAGCACCGATGAAATTCAAAATCGTGTTCGCAGCAAACTCAACGCACGCAGGGGCATCTGGCCGACACTGCTTAGCCCCTGGATTGTTTTCCCTCTCATACTAGTGCTGCTAGCAGCCGCTGCTTACGCTGTATGGCACAGTCATCAGTCAGCACTTGATCGCGCTGTATTCAGGAATGACATTCCTGCCTACTCTGATTCCGTCTACCGCATAAAAGCAACTTACGCCTCGGCTGCAGACCAGGAAGACACCGACAGACAAAAGCAACTCGAGCAAAACGCCGAACAACAGGAAACACAAGCGGCAGAGTTAAAACAGAAAATTCTCGACCACTTCATCAAGACCCCTAATGTTCCCGAAAAATTAAATGCACTACTCAATGGCATACAGGAAAAAGATCTCGAACCACAGGAACTGTACAAATTGGTAAAGCAGGTTAATGATGAACTATTTATCAACCGCATACCCTACTACCTCAGCCCAATGGTCGAAACCGCAGATTGTGCACATCTGCCATTAACTGCTTTTCTCGGCAGACTATTCGGTGGCAATCAGGGCTCAGGCGAGTTATGCATTGTCTACGCACTACTAACTTTCCACGTAGACGAATTCCGTTATTACGACGCAGAACAACAGGATCACCTGGCATACTTCACCAGACGGCTGGACCACATGCAGGTTAATGAGAATGTACTCGGCAAAGTACACCTCGGAGATGACAGCGCACAAATTCTATTAAGTAACATAGATGCAACCAGCGCCAACTCCACTATTGCCGTGAACGACGGGCAGCTGCAAACCAGGCTGATGCCGGATGGCATGGCAGACGTCTACGGGCTGGAATCTATTGCGCGGCGGTTGCAGACACGCGTCGTTGACCAATACGCCAACGAACTAAAGCAATCATGGAAATGGAAGTTCGAAAAAGTCTGGCATCGTCTGACCCGCGTTGAATCAAGTCTGTTGCCGGCAGCCACCGCAAAGCTACAACGCCGAGTGGCGGACATCACAGCATTTCATGAAGTGCAGCATCTTATTGACCAGTTTAATGATTTACAAGAACCCTCCTGGTTTAACGAAACGCTGGAGAAAGTCGCGGTTAATGTGCCAATGTCACCACAGTTTAGCAACCATGTTCTCTGGGAGTTATCGGCATTTTTTACTCATCTCGCTTACGCAGACGAGCTCAAGGGCATACTGTTAAACGAACTGGCAGCAATTACACTTGACCCGTTGTTGCGGGACCAGCCTCACTACTACAGCATACGCATACTGCTGCCAATACTGCACGAAATGCATCAGGGTTCGCTTGGTGACACCCCGCCTGATCCCGCCTTGTCACTCAGTGACGTTGCTCGTTCTTATAAGTACCTCGCGCAACATATAGACAGCATAGATTCTGTCTCCAGAGATGCGTATCAACTATTGTTTAACAACAAACTTCCGGAAATCAGCACAGCCAGATCTCAAACCCGAAAAGCACCTGACTTAAGACTTAACGAAAGCAAGCGTCCACAGCAATAGCGCCGATACCCGTACACACCAACCAATCTCCAATAAATACCAGTGCTACACTGACCGCTGACGGAAATCGGTAACAATCGATGAAAGACTGTAACCAATGTGGCAAATGCTGTCTCAAGTATGGTGGTGGCGACCTTGTCGCTACGCCGTTGGAAATAGATCACTGGGAGCAGTTTAATCCCGAGATCTTCACCTATGTTAGAGACAATGAAATATGGTTTGACCCGGATTCCGGCAAAAGACTAACCAGTTGTCCGTTTCTGGAACTGGCCCCAAAGAAAAACCAAAATCACCCCGACCGTTATACCTGCAGTATCTACTTAAACAGACCTGAAGATTGCCGCCACTACCCTACTCTTATCAATGAAATGGTTAGAGACGAGTGTGAAATGATAGAGCTCAGGGATTTGAAAAACCCGTTAAAAGCGCAGACTGAACTGGACCTGCTAATGAGCGATAGCCGCCCGTCCACATAACCGGTTATCTCATCATTCTATAATTCCTGACCGGTATAACTACATCGAAAAATCCATATGTATCCACCACAACAGTCCGTTGTGGCAGAATGCGCTTATCGAAAACCGCAAAACTTGCAATCCGAAACCACGCAATCCAGCTAATCACCGCAGATCTATTTTCCCGACTAGTCTCTGACTGCAAATGCTCTGGCCATAGAACTCTTGTTACGGATACCCACCTGACCGAAGTCCACATTAAGTATCCACGCGTTACCACCCGGGTCTGCAACAAAGCTGGTTGAAGACCAGTATGGTGTCCATGGAAAGCTGTCCCACGTTCCTGTAAATGCAATACCTGCTGCAAATACCGGGCTTTGCCTGCTGTAGTCAACCAGGCTTTGTAACTCATTTATGTTGGGTAGACGCCACTCGCCAATAGAACTTCCATCATTAAGTTCACTACATGATCCACCACTCGCACTTAACTGATTAACGTAGTTAATTGCAGAAGACCAGGTTTGATCAAATATGCACTGTCGCACACCTAACCAGGTCAAACCTGTGAAACTGTCGCCAAAAGTCCCATCACCGTTGTCTATAAACCTCGTCGTACTAACTGTTACCGTTGTCCTGTCTCCATCATCACCACCTGCATAACTATTTGTTTGTCCTGTTGGCGGTACTTCGAATGCTACATCGTTGCCACTGACAGTCTGTTGGCTGGTAAGACAGGACTCCACACCATTCCAGCCCCAACCATCTCCATCAAAGTCGACACACTCGCCGGCAGGAATATCGATTTGACAGGATTGCTGCCCATCCCAACCCCAGCCATCGCCAATTACACCAGTGTCGACGCAATCACTTGCACTCACTTTGGTTAATGGCAGGCTAGCTAAAGCGACGAATAAGGGAAATGATAGCTTCATTGATTACTCCGATTTTATTTGAGCTGCACTACTTTTAATGGGATATTTTTCCCAATATTATATCAGTATTTAAGCCAACTCAACATTTTTCGTCATGACGTTAATTTATTTATATTTAAAATAATCAGATACTTAAAATTTTTGATCGATATATTTGAGTAACAATTTGTAAACAGGATCAAAGCGCGCTTCGCCGAAGCACTAAACAGCAAATGTAGACTAAGGCAGAACCAGGACATACCGGGGATATGGTACCGAACGACAATCTGCGTTTAACAACGAATACGCACAGTTAAGTAGATGTGAATGGCCCTCAGCACTTCCAGGTCACAAAAAAGTGCAGCTACAGTTATTACAAAGACTCTTAACCTTAACCACCCATTCGTAAATCAGGTTATTCATAAACAAGCTAAAAATTAAAGTAACTGAGTGAATGAGGCTCACAAAATGCGCACCTTACTATGGGACCGTTATTTACAAGTCATATTGCATTTTCAACAACAAACCTGGCGCGACTTCAACACCCTCGAGCGGTGCATTTGCCCGATCTGCCTGCTCAAGCAAATACGAATTATCAGCTTATACAGGCATTAGCTTATTAGCCCGTATAAAGACAGATAGCCGGATAGAATTCGGTCATGTTGCTCATACACGAGTTAAAGTTTATAGATACAGTTATTGTGTTTCCTCGAATACTTCCAACGCCGAGTTAAGTGCATTTATGGAAGCTGGAAAACCGCCGTACAATGACATTTGCCAAATCACTTCGCCAATTTCCTGCTTGGTAAGCCCGGCTTTTAGAGCGCCTTGCAAATTGACTTTCAGCTGTGGAGATGTATGACCACCTAAAACCGTAAGGGCAGCGATTGTTGCCAAGTAACGTGATTTGAGATCCAGCCCCGGTCGGGAATATTGTTGCCCGTACGCAAAATCAACAACAGACTCCCCTATACCGGGAACGAACTCACCGTATTTTTTCTCCAGAACTTCCTCCATACCCGGATTCAATTCATTAACCAAACTCCGCCCTCTCTCAAGAGTGGAACTCTTTTCATTTTTATCTACCATAGATCCTGTGCAGTTCCCTGTTATTTTGTACCGGGTTTTATATTTCGCATATCGGCAAGTTCAGTTGCGTTTCATGCGAAAATCGTTTATTGCATACTAATATTTGAGACAGGAACATTCATATAACTAGTGGGTCGCCGGTCTGCAACTTCTTGCCAGGTACATTCTGTGATACTGAGCTTTACGCATGCCGCAAGAAACTAGACATCCTCTTTCAAGCTGAGCATAACAGCTTTTACTCTTTTTTCTATTGTAGGTTTCGTTTTGGCTGAATTCACCGTATGACAAAACGCACGTTGCTTACCCGGGGTAAGTGCATTCCATACTTTCATCGCTGTCTTATCTTGCTTAAGTGCAGCCTCTAGCTCACCTGGCACCGAAACATATTTTTGATCTGCTACTGTGAACTGAACTGTTACCTGGTCACCGAGCTCCAAACCAATTTCTTTGAGTATTGCTTTTGACACTATTAGATATATTTTTCCGTGCCCGGGTTGAAATGCACCATCAATTGGGTAACCCAAAATATCTGCATTAACCCTTAACCTTGGAAACTGCTTAAATGGAAGTTTGTCTTTAATTTTTTCAGGCAGATATACAACGGTGTAACCCATTCTGCCGAAGTCGTGATACTCAATTGGGGCTTCAAACTCCCAGACTTTTTTTTGTTGGCTCATATAGTTAAATGAATAGTGTGTTCTCACCTAACAGCAATCAGTACAGAAGCAGGTTTTAGAAATTTATAAAAATGAGTTTATAAATCGGTTTTTGCAGCGATGTTAAAATCAATCAGTGACGGCTGTGGCCGACTACTGCCGGAAGATCTGGTGTGATCTGATTCGTTAGCGCGCTTGCGAGCGCTACTTTTCTATTTTCTTCGATTATTATACAGACACCCATTTTAACCTGCTTACAATGCAATAAAACTCATCCTTATTTGCATTGAGAATTAATTGGTCTTCCCATATACATGAGTCACGGCGCAACCTCGCTGCTCCTGGTAAGTACTGTAGATCTCAGAATGATCATGATTCCTTCAACATTAGCCCCTAAATGAACAATGAAATCCCCGGCTATTCGCGCTTCGGCCGCTCCTCACTGAAATGCAGAGTAACCCTTGTTGGGAAGAGACCTTGCTTCCACATACCTTTGATGCTCTTTTTATCCTTTGAGAGCTTGCCACTATATTTACCCTGTATCTGGCTAGATTCGAATTTGAATTTTCCGTTTCTCAAACTTGCAGCACTGACTGTAATCGCCTGATCACCTTGATCCGGGGAATATATCTTCAGAATAGAGAGCTCATCAAACTGTGTGACTTCAAGATACACAAACAGACCTTTTTTACCTTTGATGTATCCGGACCAGTAGCCTTCCAAACTTTGCAAATCACCCTGCATTGTTTTGTCCAGACCCTCGCGCAATAAATCAGGAAGGGTTTCGGAGTATTTCATTGTTATACGAGTGCCTTTGCCGCCTCCTTGAACCAAAGTACCGATCAGATCGCCATTCTCTAATTTGCCCCTCAAAACACCTTCGATATCCGGAAATGAAAAGTAAAGCTGCTTGTTAGCAAAAACCGATTTGGCAGACAGTACTGATTGATAGCCTTGATCGATACTGTATATAACCATTCGACCTGTATCACTGATATAAGATACCAGCCGAAGCTTATTCTGTGGCGTGTTCAGAACGCCCGACCAATATCCCTTTACAGGCAGGAAATTCCCCTCTTTAATTACTTCCGTCGATGCACTGGCGCTGTTAGCCAGAAAGACATGTACAGTTTTAGCTTTCGGGTTAACTTCTATATCGGAACGGAAACCACCTGTACCACCGCCATGGTTAAGATTGTCACCGTAAATTTGCCAACCCAGGCCCTGGTTCTCCATTCTTTGCTTTGCCACTTCCGCGAGGGAACTTGCCAGCCCCTGCGGAATTGTGTTGTCCCAATGCGCTATACCAAATTTAACCAGGTCTTCAGCTGAAGAAATCATAGCGCCTGCACCGACCAGGAACCCAAGTTCCCAATGCTTCACCACGTTACCGCTATTATGGGGAGTAGCGATTCGTGCAGTTAGCTCATCGGGTAAATCTGCGAAGCGTGTGGGCACATCAGTGCTGGTCATATGTAATGGATTGAGTATTTTTTCTTTAAGCAAATCCCGAAAGGTCTGTTCGTAAATCTGTGTCAGTACATAACCCAAAATTCCCACACCATAGTTTGAATAGCTGTACTCCCCCGGGTTCTCAAGCTGCTTCTTTCGGAAATTGACAAGGCTCTGTGTTAAACGCTGCTCGTTGTAGTGAACATAGGGATTTTCGCTGTCTGCGCCGTCTGACAGGTCGACAGGAAGTCGTGGTAAACCGGAGGTATGGGTGGCCAGTTCACTAAGCGTTATTGACTGGAAAGGACTGTCTTTTTTGAACTTTAACTCTGTAAGGTGCATTGATACCGGATCATCGAACTTGGCCAGTTTTTCCCGAACGGCCTCTGCAAGCAGGATGGACGTAAAAACCTTTGTGATTGATCCAATCTCAAAGATGGTACTTTTATCTGGCTTGTGACCACCTTTTTTGGTCAGACCCGATGAACCGTATTCGGTGGAGTTATCGGCATGGTGTGCCATAACCACACCTTCATTAGCTTGTTGCCAATCTGAATGATACTGATCAGCGTCGGTCTGAGTTGACTGCGCGGAGAGTGAGTTCATAGAAAAAAACAAATACAAAAAAAGCAGTAATTTTTTACCCAAAGTGTTAGAGAAAAAAATAATAGCGAACACTCCGTAGTATTTTTCCAGAATATAGTATTCGAAACCGCTTCAGGGATCCCGGGTCCCATCCAGACTTTATACCAGCTGCGTGAGAC
>CAZYRP010000134.1:0-14448 GCA_964649465.1 uncultured Granulosicoccaceae bacterium
CTTTTTCTACTCAGTTGGCGGGTCCCTGGCGATTAAAGGACAGATTTCCGTCGGGGCGCTGGTGGCGGCACTGGCGGCCTACAAAGATCTGTCGACACCCTGGAAAGAATTGTTAGCGTATTACAATACAACGCAGGATATGTCACTGCGCTGGGAGGTGATTACTGAGCGGCTGCAACCGAAAACACTGGTTGATGATAGTTTGTTTGAAGGTTCACCCGATGAAAGTATCCGACTTAAAGGTGATATTGAAATCACCAATGTGACAGTGCATGACGAACATGGTCAGCGCGTGCTGGAGGAAATTAATCTGTCTATTCCGCAAGGTGCGCGTGTTGCTGTCAAAACGAATAGTGAAACTACGGCTCTGGCGTTTGCCGATATGCTTACGCGCGAGGTTATCCCGCAGTATGGTTCTATTACTATTGCCGGACATAACATAAATACTTTGCATCAGGAGACAATCGCAAACTGCATTGGATACGCTCACTCCAACCCGAATATTCTAAGCGGTACGCTGGGTGAAAATCTGTTACTGCCTTTCAAACATGAGCCGCTTCTGGATGATGAGTTACCTTCGCATATCGAGAGCTTTCGTTTTAAGGCAAAGCAATCTGGAAACAGCCCTGATCCATTCGAAGCAGACTGGATTGGTCCCGGTGTTGAAGGGCTGGAATCCTCGGAAGAAATCAGGGAGTGGTGGTTCCAGTTAGTTGACGCAATGGGTATTGCTGATTTTATGGTGCGCCGGTCGTTGCGATCAACGCATGAAGCCAGTGCACTACCGGAATTAACTGATGCGATTGTGAAGTTGCGCCCTGAAATCGCAGAGCGCCTGGAGCAGGCGGGTCTGTCTGATGTAATTGAAGAATTTCATCCGGATAAATTTAATACGGTGTCACTGCTTGCCAGTAATCTTCTGTACGCATTGCCAACGCGTGCACTAACTCAGCAGGCGTTGTCTGAGAAGGAAAAATTTGTACCTATTTTGCGTGCGGAGGGGATAGCTGAAGAACTGGCAGAATTGTCTTCCTCCCTGATAGAGGGCCTGACCACCACCTTCGGTGATGATGGTACAGACCATCCGTTGTTCCAGCGTTTAAATATGTCGGAAACGCTGTATAAGCGTCTCAGTGATGTTGTCATGCAACGTCGCGCAGTCCGTGATGATGAACTTCCTCCTGACGATTACGCGCTGTTGCTGACTGTGCCGTTCGCGTTTTCCGCGGAACAAATCGGGCCGGCATTCAGTGATTCCTTTAAGGAGCGTGTGCTGCATATTCGAAAGAAAAGCGCCAGTCATATGGTTGAGTCTCTGGACGGACTGTTTGAGCCCATTGATCCACAGCGCTATTACTCGGTGATGACTTTGCTTAGCAATGCGATATTTGGTCGAATCTCAAGTCTGGCAGGGGCGCGCAGGAAGCAAATTGAAGACGTAGTGGTTGATGTGCTGCGCAAACACGGACTGTGGCGGCTCACTGCCGAATCCATTTACGACCTCGAGACAACACCGGGTGGTGATAATCTGCCGGCGGTTTTCAGGGAGCGTTTGGCGTTTAGCAGAGCGGGAATCAAAAAGCCGGATATTCTAATTCTCAGTAATGCCCTTGCCAGCCACGATGGCGAGCAGCGCGCTCGAACAAGGGAGCGTGTTAGTGAGTTGTTGCCCGGTACTACTAAAATATTTATCGAGAAAGAATTCTTTAACCCGGAAAGCTACGATGTGGTCGTTGAGATAGTAGACGGCAGGATCGATGGAGGCGCTCAACCGGAAGATTACAAGGACATCGACGTAAAGCAGGATTTACGTCGAAAGCTCGCGGTAGTTGCCGGTACGGATTTATTTGCAGAGCTTGAACTCAGCCAACAAAGGTTATTGGCTTTTAGCGCACAGTGGTATCACGCAAAAGCCGGCAAGGTAATCTTTGCGATGGAGCAGGAAGCTGATGCGGCGTACCTCTGCGTTGAAGGACATGCTACTTTGTCCTGGCGCTCTGACCATGGTGAAAAACATCTGGTCACAGAAATCACCCCGGGACGTCTGATCGGTGATCTGTCAGTTATCGAAAATCAATCTCGACGTCACGATCTCACTGCAACAGAAGACAGCGTATTTTTACGCATTGGTTCAACAGAGTTACTCGCCATCATCGAAAATGATGCAAAGGTGGCAGCGAGTTTGTTGCGCTCGGTTGCCGGACACTTAAACAGTGCCGCAACGTCATTGCGCGCAATGCAAACACATGCTGCCGAACGCGGGGTCGATTTATCTGATGTTGAATAAACAATAGCAGATAAACCAGGGCGGAGCGCCGCCTTGAGTTTTAAAACCACGTTCTTATAACGTGGCTTTTTCTTTTTGATTCCTCATGATTCCAATAGCTGTAAGTAACATCAAAAGCAGTATAAATTCAAAGCGCCCGTTTGAGCTGACAATTGAACCGGTTCCGCCAGATACAATTTTGCCATCAGAAACTGGAATTTGATTTGATGGGCCGCCTTCGTTATCAATACCGTTGTTTATATCGACGACACAGGATTGGACATCCTCAAAACCGAATTCATTGCCAGCTGTATCGAATTCTCCAGATAGGCAAAGACTGGTCTGTGTTTCTTCCAGAGAAGCGACATCAGTTAAAAGGTCCGGAATATTGTTGGTAACTTCTATGAAGTCCCAGGTGGCAGGAAATGGTGTGCCACCGCTTGAGGTGGAAATAATACCAACCGCCAGTTTGCTGGTGCCGTTCAGCCACTCAGCTGGCAGCACTACCGGATTGTCGAACGTTTGCAATGAACTGGTAACTCCGTTAACAGTAACACTATAGAACGTCGTCGCAATCAGAGTTGACGGATCGAGTTTTATGTACAGGTCAGCGTAGTCTGCTCCGGCTATCACGGCGGGGATGTGGTTTGTCGTTGTAACCTCGCCAGATAATTCCGCTAACAGCTCTATGCCGCCGTTGGTACCTGTGTTGTTAACTACCAGCTTGAGGTAGTTGTCCTGATCACCATTGCCGATAAACAATCCCATAGACTGGAAACCGGAAGATTGAACACCTGCGAACGGTGCAACTACCCGTGTGCGTGCGACTAATGCGGGATCTTCAGATCCAACGTTGATACCAAATTGAAAACCGTACTCCTGTGAGTTGGAGGAGGTTAGAGCATCACCGGCTGGTACGCTGTCAACAGTTAATACTCCGGCAGCACCACGCACTGTCATCAGGTCTAAATTGTATAGTGAACTGTAATCAGAGAGTTGGTTGGTCATTAAGCCTGAAAACCCGAGGTCTGCTATGAAACCTGCTGGGGCACTGTTGTTTTCCCACTGATAACTCACCGGTACAAAGGTAGTGGCACCATTTGAAGTATCGAGTGCAAACGGGTCATTGTTGTCTGTCAACCCGTCGTTATCGTCGTCCTGATCCAGCAAGTCAGATACACCGTCACTGTCGAAGTCTTGTGGGAAATCAGCGCTGGAGCACGGGTTTGTGCCATTCGCATTTTCATCAGCGTTGGTAAAACCGTCATTGTCGGAGTCTGTAAGCGGGTTATCTGGTGTACATACTTCGGCGGCCTGTGTGCTGCTATCAAGGCCGTAATCCTGAGGTTCAAATACAACAATACTTTTTGATGAAAAATCGGTAACCCAGATCGTACCTGGAAAAATTTCGTGATCGCCTTGTGCGATAACATCCAGTGGTGTTCCGCCAACGTTGGAAAATAGCGCGTTACTAAACTCTACCGAGGTTCCATTCTCGTTGAGCTTAACGCGATACAGTTTGTTGTTAAATGCAGCTGCGAGAAGATCACCCTGCATTGCACCAGAAAAATTTGATGCAGTGTACTCTGCCAGACCATTGGTCGAAGCGGGTGTTGAAAGCAGCGAGAAATTTTCTGCATGTTGTTGCAGTCCGCTACCTGCCGGACCGAAGTATTCACACTCAATACTGTTGCCGAATGGCACAGGTGACTGCGGGTTGGTGCTATTGAAGGTAACATTGGTGCTGGCGCGGGTTGGGTTCGGGTGTCCTGCGTAGTAACCATTGCCTGTAATTAAGTGCAGGGAATCAAAACGGGTTTCTCCAGGTTCTACAATGTCGTTACCACACACGCTTTCCGGATGGCCGCCCCAGCCTCCGTTTGGGCCGTTATCCCACGAATACATCAGGCCGCCGTCGGTGATCAGTACATCATAAGCATTGCGGAAACCCGGGGCATAAACCTGGACTGGCCCATCAGTGGTTATTATCGATTGGTTTTTTCCGCGGTTTCCACCGAAGGGATCGTTTTCATCGTTGGTGCCCGGTCGGTCTTCATCGTCAAGTGTGGGTAAGTCATAGGTGTTGTTGCCTATTGCTTGCAGGTCGACTTCAAGAATGGCGGCACTTAAAGCGTATTCCGGTAGTTCTGCAAAATTATTGGATGGAGAGCCCATATTGGTGTTGCCACCCATCGCAATGTACAACTTGCCGTTGTTACTATTTATAGCCATTCCATTAGCAGTGTGGTTTTCCTCCGAGCGCGGGAGTCCGCGGACCAGATCCAGTTTCTGCCAGTTGTTATCAGCAAACGTCAGTCTCGATAGTATCCCTGAATTGGTATCGAGGTTTGTGCTTAGTCCGCTGCCACCTCCACCGATTCTTGGGTCACTTGATGTGACATAAATGACGGGTTCATTAGCGCTGCCAGTGACAACAATGCCTGTTACCAATCGAGTATTGACAGAATTATTTGGTTGTCCATCGTCATCATGATTAAGAATATTCTTAACCAGATCAATCTGCTCGGACTGCGTGACGTTATACTGGTTTACGTCGGGTCTGGAGATGTTATAGATATAAATCGTTCCATCCAGTGCTGCAGCATAGAGTCTATTATCTGGTCCGAATTGGATTGATGTTGGATGAATTGCATCCATACCAGTTAACCGGGTTTTCAAAAAAGAAACAGATCCTTCACCTTCAGCACGACCAATCAGGGGTGGTGCAAGTCCGCTGCCCTGATATGAATTAACACCCACGCCTTGCAGATTTACTATAGAAACGGTTTCTTTTCCGCTGTGGGTAATGAACAGCATTCCAGGTGTTACACCCTCGCTGGTGGGTTCGAAGTAGATATTTAAATCCCGACTTTCACCCGGGCTGATGTTGATGCCACCATTAACATCGGTAGCAAAATTTGCAGCGTCCCGTTCATCCAGAAATAAAGTGCTTATATGTAGCTGTCCGCCATCGGCGTGTCCGGTATTGGTTAATGTGAGTTGCCGGGATGCCCGATCCCCCACCTCTACCAGACCGAAATTCAGTTCATCCGAGCTCATGGTAAACTGGCCGTAGTCGGTCAGAGTGTTTGCTTCACTTGCGTGCATCTGAATGGACTGCAGGCCAAAGATTAAGAATGTGCCAATGGCACAGATAAACAGGCGAATGCGTTTTCCTGAGACCTGTTGTTTGCAGCGAAGTAAATTGAGCATGGTGAGGCCCTTTTGAATCGTGGGCCGAAGTTAATGCTTTTACTGTTTGGATTTTGTGAACCGAGCGCACAAAAAACATTGCACATGTAACAAACGTCTAACAATGTATGTCTACTTTGAAGCGGCGTTAAACCAGATCTCACTTTAAGCTGACATAGCGCACAAAAATTCCTGAACGGCTGTAGACGTTGATCGATACTCGAAAATCTATCTTGGGGAGCGCCGACACCGGGCGCTGGTTTTTTACAGGCCTGCAGGGCGGGACGGTTTTAAATGAGAGTGACGCAATGAAGGCAGGCGTTTTCGGATTTGGCGGTGCGCGTACGTAAACAGGCGCTCGTCTCTGTCAGTTGGGCATCGACACCACTCACTGTGACTATTATTCACAGTGTATCTCTTGTCTGAGGTGTGCTTTGCGGCCTTGTTTCGGCAAAATTAAATCAGGTTCTGTATAGTTGCGACGTTGGTCGAAGGGCATACGACTACCAGGAAGAAGAGCATAAAGTAGTTAAATTTTAAACCCGGATAAACGATCCAGCTTTTTGGACTAAGGGTGAATATTGGGGAAATATGTATGAAGTTATTGAGAAACACCACCGCCATAACAGCGGCTGTATTCTTATCGTTATCAGGGACGGCGGCTCATGCCCAGTCCGGGGACAGACTTGACCTTGTAGGTGCAGGGGAATTTGAAAACTCACAGAGCGGCCGTGGACCTGCAAATGTCATTGATGGCAGCACGAACAAAGAGTCCAGATGGTCGAGCCAGGGTGAGTCTCGAAATGTCTGGGTCGATCTGGGCTCAGTGAAAAACATCGGAGACGTGGCGGTAGCCTGGGGCTTTGGTGAAGATTAAGAATACGAATTTGAAATTCGCGCACATACAAGCCTGAGTGGATCCTGGGACAAGATTTATCGTGGAAAATCCTCAGGTAATACAACTAACTTTGAAGTGTATAACGTTGATGATGTTGAAGCCCGCTATGTCAGGGTAAAAGTATTTGAAAACGATAAAAACAACTGGCAATCCATCACTGAAATAAGAGTTTTCGGTGAAGGAGACGGAAGTGACAACGACAACGAAAACGAAAACAACAGACCTGAACCGATTCTAGTTGATGAAACGCCCAGCAACCCTGGTCAGTTCGGTCTCGATCCCAGAGACGAACCGTGGGAAAACTTCGATCTCTCAGATTGGAAAATTGATACTGTGAACCGTGGTAGTAACGGGAATGCAGAGTCGTATGGTGAGCGTGACTGGGATGATAACGATTCAGGAAAGTATTTCTTTACCCACTCTGATGGCGGTATGCGTTTTGTCACACGTATTGATGGTGCAAAAACAAGCAGTGGCACTTCATATGTAAGAACTGAACTGCGGGAAATGCTGCGTCGAGGTAATACAAGTATTTCCACGAGGGGTGCCAACGGCAATAACTGGGCTCTGGGTTACCAGCCGGGCAACTCAGATCATGCTGGCCGCAACGGAAAATTAACCGCCACACTGCGTGTAAACAAAGTGACCACAACGGGTGATACGAAATTTCAAGTCGGGCGGACTATTATCGGTCAAATTCATGCCGAGGATGATGAGCCTCTAAAGCTGTATTATCGAAAGCTTCCGGGTGATACACGCGGCTGCGTTTACATGAGAGTGGAAATTCGTGATTCGAGTGCCAGTGATCTGCTTTTCCCGCTCGTGGGTAATGAAGATTGTGATAACCCTTCTAACGGTATTGCTCTGAATGAGTTGTTTTCGTACGAGGTAACCAATGATGATGAAGACATTACGGTTCGCATCCGTCGCGGCGACAGTAATGGTCCGACTATTGGTCTGAGAACGATTGATATGGATCAGCTCGACCTGGGATATGACAAGTCCGATGAGTGGATGTACTTCAAGGCTGGTGCATACACGCAAAACAATACGGGTAGGGGTAGTGATGGCGATATCATCACGTTCTACCGTTTGTCAAATACGCACGATAGAAACTAGATTTATCGTTTGTGCTACTCACCCCGCTAATGGGGTGAGTGCTTTGAAAAAAAGACAGTGACAAGAACCCATAGCGGTTCTTGTCGCTACCACCAGACATCAATTAGCGTCATTAGCTGCGATAAGAGCCTCTCGACGCACTTTCTCCAGTACTTCAACAAGTGCCTGCTTGTTTGCAATGCATCTTACCGCTCCGTCACACCGCTTCGCTAATGTGATTCAGATTTTCCAGACGATAGGGTTGTAACAGCATTACCGCGGTTGAATTGTAAGTGAGTCAATCACCACAGAAGCTTCAATCGCAGGCTCAGTCGTACCACCTCGCAATTCAATGTGATTGCTGCCACCGTCCCATGTAAATTGAGTTGATGGGACAAAGCTCGATATATCATTGACGTAAACCATTAGGGTCGCTGGTGATCCCGGCGCAAATGAATCAATCTGCACGTCGAGCATAAGAGAATCAATATCGTCGATCGCAAACGGAATTGGATACGTTGTGACAGAAGTAGCTGTACCGTTATCGAATATTCTTACTACAATTCCGTTGTCGAATAGATCAACAATAGCGTCGAGTGACGGAATAGGGTTGAAGTTGTTTGCATCGCCAACAAATTCCTCACCAATTCCAATTGCCAGGTTAGCTGTAGGATTGTTTGTCTTTACTAAATCGACGTCTACTTGAAAGCCACCGGCGTCAAGAATATCCGCATCAGTAAAGCTATGGCTGGTGACTGCACTGGTACCGAAACAATAATCGGTTTCCGGATCATTTTGATAGGAAGATAGCTTGAGACGTCCAACCCCGCCGAAAGTGAAATCGGGGAATCCCTGTCCGTTACAACCGAACCAGTAATCAACAGGGGCGCTTGTGCCTGTTTGAGGGTCAATGAAGTTATCAAAAAGTAACGGGTCTGCTAAATTCACCGTTTGGCCCATTATCATATTGATGCTGGTGACATTCAGTGGAATTGAATCGTAGATTACTTCACTTACTTCGTTACCGAATGTGGCGCTTACAAGGTATTGTCCGGGCTTTATATTTAGTGTGGTGTAGCCTGGTGTGAAGAAGCTGCCGTCTGATGTAATACCAGCTACCTGGCCATCTATACTCACAACAGCACCTGGCAATGGAAAGCCGCTCGAATCAAAAACATTTAGTCCCAGGGTAGATAGCAGGCTACCAGTAAAAACGGCACGACGTTTGAGGCTAATAGGGCAATTGACTGTTGTCCCAAGTGCGTTCACTTCAGCTTCATTGACGCAGCTGGCAACATCCTCACCACTTTGCAGATCGATGAATTGCATTTCAAAAACAAGATCTTCACCGCTGGCATCAGGGACTGTGGCACTTGCGGTATACTGAGTTCCGTCAGGAAACAGCGCAAGCGGTATGTCGGCAGAGGGTGTGTTGTTTCCCACGATTCTTAAAAAAGCTAAAAGATTCCCAAGACCGCCGACTTCATCGACAACATCTGCAGGTACTTGTACCTCTACCTGCAAATCAGTGGTTTCAGTGAAATTTGTAAAGCTTATTTCACCGTGGAGTGGCACGAGGTCCATATTAATATCTAAACCTGCAACAACGTTGACAGATTGCTGAGCTTCAATTGATTTTGCTTTTTGAAATCCTGAATCAAAAAATGCAATTGAAATTTGATAATTTCCCGGTGTTAAATTCACAAAAAATAGATCGTCAGATAATCCTGTTGCCGGGTTCAGTATGAAGACATCTTCAGTTCCACCATCAATTGAAATCGATACATAAGGGTCGGTGAGATTAGCTGCATCGAATTCTTCTGCAGAGTAACTAAAGCCAAAATCAATCAGATTCTCCTCAATGATGACATCGACCAGACTGTCTCCCAGCACTGGCCTGATCGTCATTGGTAGTATTGATTGTTCTCCATCCTGAATTTCATAAATGGCCGTACCAATGTACTGCTGTGTTCCATTGACTACTGACATTCTGAATTCGTAGAATCCAGGAGTGATCGGCATGGTGCTGAGAGATTCGGCTATTGAGAAACCGCTGTCCTCGAGTCTGATATTCCAGGGGCGTGTTTCCGTTTCTCCTGACTCAATATTCTCTGCTACCAAAATGCCAGTCCAGATTTCCGGCGATAGCGCATTGATAGTTCTTTTGTCGCCAGCCGTCTCTGATATTTTCTCCTTTAAGACGGCGCTTAAATTGATATCAAAAGATACGTCCTGAGCGATTGGCAACTGCTCTTCGGTTTGTGCCAGAGCAGATCCGGTGGTTAAACCTGTGGTTTGCAGTGGAACCGGGTCACTACAGGCCCCAAGCAGGAGCAGCGCTGCCGCTACAGAAATTCGTTTAAACCATTGATTCTTTCTTACTAATACACCAAACTTCGATTGATACATCCCATTTCCTTATTCAAATTCAATTGATCATTCACTTTGGGCATCGGCAGTTGTAGATAAATGTGGAGCCTTAAGCCGTGTTTTGCAAAAAAACGTGAACGTATTGAATGCGATGTGGTTCATAAAGCGGGACACAGATCATGGGTGGCGGAGACAGAGTGAGTTGCCGGTCTCTGTGTTGCTCGCTGGTCAGATCTTTAATTTGCAAATCGCGCGGATATAGCTGCGAATGCTGAATGTGTTAGCCGGGTCGTATGCGTAGCAACACTTTTGTCTGTCGTAAAGATGTGCATCGATATATCAGCGGAGAAACGGAAATAGCTTGTGAACATCACTGACATAGAATCTATACGTGCAGACACGCCGGCATGCGAATCCCTGGTTCATTTCAATAACGCTGGCGCTTCACTTATGCCGCTTCCAGTTCAAAATGCTGTAATAGATCACATTGCACTGGAGGCGAGAATCGGTGGCTATGAAGCACAGTATCAGGCGCAAGAGGATTTGCTGTCTTTCTACGAAGAGTTTGCAAATCTGCTTAATGCATCATCTGATGAAATCGCCTATGTAGAAAATGCTACTCGCGCCTGGGATATGGCTTTTTATGCGTTACCTTTGAAAGACGGGGACCGCATTCTTACCCATGAGTCAGAGTATGTGTCCAACTATCTGGGTTTGATGCAGCAGGCAAAGCGCAGAAATTTGCATATAGATCTTATACCGTCGGATGAACACGGACAGGTCGATATTGCCGAAATAGGTAACCTCATAACGGATCAAACAAAACTCATTGCCATAACGCATGTGCCTACTCAGGGTGGTTTGGTTAATCCGGTGCGTGAAATTGGCAGACTCGCTAAACAACATGGACTCATGTACCTGATTGATGCCTGTCAGTCTGCCGGACAAATAGCGCTCGATGTTAAGGAACTCCAGTGCGATATGCTCACGGGTACCGGTCGAAAATATCTGCGCGGCCCGCGTGGTACCGGGTTCTTATACGTGCGTCAGGGTTTTCTCGATGAACTGGATCCCCCGTTTGTTGATTTGCACTCGGCGAACTGGATCGGTGATGATCAATTTGAGTTTGCAGCAGGTGCTAAACGATTTGAAAACTGGGAAAGCTTTGTAGCAGGCCGCGTCGGGCTGATGCAAGCTGTACGCTACGCCAATTCTCTGGGTGTTAGTCAAATAGAGGCGAGGGTAGCTTCCCTTGCACAAGAGCTGCGAGATAGTTTAACTGCAGTTAAAGATGTTGTAGTGCATGATCGTGGCGTGCGTAAATGTGGAATCGTGACATTTGCAAAAAAGAATATAACTAACGAATCAATGGCCAGTCGGCTCCGTGCGTCAGGTATTAATATATCTGTGTCGAGTTTTTCCAGCGCGCGACTCGATTTCGGTAAGCGCAGGCTTGATTCACTGGCACGAGCTTCAGTTCATTATTTCAATACACACGGCGAGATAATTCGTTTTGCAAAAGCAATTGATTCGTTGTAGCAGAAGTAAGTAGCAGCACCGTCAACTACTTTTTATATTTTTTTTAAGGAAAGTCACTCGTATACACAAAACCACTGGTATTCTTTTGACTGCTGAAGCATCAGCTTATAAATCTGTCTCAAAGGTGGATGCCTGTGAGCAAGCCCTGTCGGTACTGAGCTCTATAAACTCGTTGAAGATTCCAACTCGTGAGCATGACAGTATAATCACGGATCACTTCATGCGTTCGTGGTAGTCTTATGTAAGTTTTCCGCTGCTTTATTTCTATGCTCAGTGTCTATCATAGCAACCGGCTTGAAGCGCTATTCATTCTGCTGTGCTCGGTGCGTGAATCCCGTCCGCCGGCAGACCCGCTTGCCCCGGAGACGGTGCTGGTCGCGAATCCTGGTATCGGTCGCTGGCTGAACCTGCAAATCGCAGATCGCGCGGGTATTGCCGCAAATATTGAATACGTTTTACCCGCATCGTATGTCTGGCAGCTCTATCGTGACTGTCTGGACGACGTGCCGGAACGTTCGGCGTTTGAAAGAAGTGCGCTGCGCTTGCGTGTGCTCAGTGAGTTAGAGGCAATAAGCAGTGACGGAGACAAAACGTGGTCACCATTACAGCGCTACGCAGAAGCAAGTACTGGCAGCATTGGCGATATCAAGCGCGTGCAGCTTGCATCACGCATTGCTGATGTGTTCGATCAATACCTGGTTTATCGACCACAGATGTTGCTCGACTGGGAGCAGGGCAAAGACACACTCCCGGGTAATGATCCGGCTCAACACTGGCAGCCAGCACTATGGCGGCGACTGGCAGAGTCTGTTGGCGAGCCGCATCGAGCAGCGCTTTGGCAACAGTTCTGTACGCTGGCAGAGAGCGATAAAATTGATCCTGCATTACTACCCTCGCAGCTGCACCTGTTTAACGTTGGGCTGTTACCACCGAGCACGCTGGATGTATTGGTGCAACTTGCCAAGGTCGGCGATACCAGCACTGACCGTGTGTCGCTATATTTCCTGAATCCATCCATAGATTACTGGACCGACCTCACAGACATGCGTCGTGCTGCTCGTGAGCGACTAAAGCTCAGTGCTGCATCTGTACCTTTGCCTGATGATCAGAACGGCAATTCGTTATTGGGTTCGTTGGGCGACAGCGGGCGCACGCTAATGAAATTGCTGGGGGATCGCAGTGAGTGGGTGCATGATGAAAAGTTTTTCCTGCCCGCGGCAAACCACAATCTGCTCGCAGCGGTGCAGGCTGATTTATTGCACCCGTATGAAGAAGGAGGTATCCAAAACAACCTCGAAGATGCTACTCCACAGCAGGGAGAGTTGAATCTCGAAGGAACTGAACAGGCAAACAGCAAAAACATGAAGCCTGGTTTAAAGTCACCGGCGCTGCAACCCGGGCAGCATAATAGCGACTCCAGCATACAGTTACACCAGTGCTATAGCCCCATGCGTGAAGTGCAGGCTCTGCATGACCGATTGCTGGATCGCTTTAACACAGATAAAACACTGGCTCCGGCCGATGTCATTGTGATGGTGCCCGACATAAACCGTTATGCACCCGTTATTGAAGCTGTTTTTGGCAGCATAGGCAGTGAGCCTGATAAATCCGATCGCACGCGGTACATTCCCTGGTCAATAGCAGATCGGGAGTTGGTACAGGTCTCAAGAGTGGTTGCCTGCGTGCAGCGTCTATTTGACTTACCCGGCTTTGAGTTCGAAGCCACCAGCGTGTTGGGGTTTGCTGCAGAACCTGCCATTGCACGCCGCTTCGGCTTTGATGACAAAGCGCTTAAAACCCTTAGTGACTGGCTGCTGTTTTCAGGTGTGCGTCGCACGCTTGCCGGCGACAACGATGGTGCATCACAGGGTGAGCCGTGCAAAATACTGCATCATCCCACCGCAGCGCTGCACAGCTGGGACTTCGGGCTGCGACGGCTGTTGCTTGGGCGTGCTATGCCTGTCGACAGTTCTGCGGTAGGTGACATACTGCCGGTAACACAGGTAGACGGCCAGCAGGCAGAGCTACTAAATCAGTTGCTGAATCTGCTGCAGGCATTGGAAGAAACCCGCGCCAGACTAAGTGAAGCACGCACACCATCGCAGTGGGTGGATGTGATCAGCAACATGATCACGCGGTTTTTGCTGCCCGATGAAATGGATACTGATGCATTAATACAGTTTCGCGAAAAGCTGGTTGAAATAGATACAGATGCTATCAGTGCCGGTCATACCGATGCTATGTCACACGCAACCTTTGGCGAGATTTTGCGTGGCGCACTCGCAGGCGTGCAGCGCAAGAATCACCGCTATCTGACTGGCCGTGTTACGTTCAGCTCTATGGTGCCGCTGCGTTCCGTACCATTTAAAATGGTATGTATGCTGGGTCTTAATGATAGCGATTTCCCGCGCCAGCGACCCAACCCGGGTTTTGATTTAATGGCACAGCACCCGCTGCCCGGTGATCGCTCGGTGCGCGACGACGACCGTTATCTGTTTCTCGAAGCCTTGTTGTCGGCGCGGGATGAACTGTATCTGTCCTACATATATCGCAACCCGTCAGACAACGCAGTACGCGAACCCTCAGTGCTGGTATCTGAGTTGCGTGACTATCTGAGCAAGCGTCATCCGCAACAACCGATGCGTTGTGTGGCGCATCCGCTGCAACCATTCTCGGCATCACTATTTAATTCCAACCGACCGGACCTGCATACATTTGCCAGTGAATGGGCGCCGCCGCAGCAAATCCCAGAGGTAGTCACACTGACTGAAACAGGAACCGTACTTGTGCCAGTCGAACAGATTTCCGTTAAAGACTTTCAGCGTTTCTGGCGCAACCCGTCAGACTGGTACTGTCGGCGTGTTTTAGGTATTGCACTCTGGCAAGACGAGCAGGAACCACAGGATGCTGAGCCCTTTGAATTTGATGCGTTGTCGAGCTACAACCTTCGCCGTAGCTTAATTGAGTTATTGGTACAGCAAACCACTATAGAAAAACCAAGTGCACTCAGCTACCTGCAGCGAAGTGGTGCGCTGCCCCATGGTGGTCTCGGGGAGATGGTATTCAATAAGTTCTTTGATGAAGC
>CAZYRP010000135.1:0-2661 GCA_964649465.1 uncultured Granulosicoccaceae bacterium
GTGGCGAGGAACTCAGTAGCGCATCTATATCGGTGACGCCGTCATTGCATGAATCTGCTTTCAAAGAATTGAACATTGTATCTGCGGGTGAAGTGCCTCTTTCAACAATGACCTGATCCGTAAATATTTCCACCGGATCATCAGTGAGATCATTACTGAACAGCACATGTAAGCGATTACCCGATGGTTTGACGGCTTGCAGAATCACATCGGTCTTTACCTCTACGCCCAATTTGTAAAACTCTTTTCTGTGCACCGGTCGTTCGGCGTAACCCAGTTCCGCAGCTGGCATATCATCTATGGTTGCGTACAACACCTTTGAGCCCCGAGTTGCCATAAATTGCGCACACGATGGTGCTTCGTGCCGACCGGTGCCATCGTACATCAACACCGTTTCTGCAACTTGGACATCACCGCCTAAAATATCCCAAACGCTGTGACAGTACTCCTGCCCTTTAAAGTCACCCAGGTTAGGTATCCCACCGGTGGCCACTATTACAACATCCGGTCTATGCATCAACACGTCTTCTATTTCGACTAGCTGGTTGAATTTAATATCAATGCCGAGGTGATTTAGCTCGGAAACCCGCCAGTCCACAACAGAGATAATATCTCGACGCCACGTCGCTTTGGCCGCAAGTATTAGTTGCCCACCAGGCTCTGCTGCTGCCTCCAATATTGTGACGCTGTGTCCTCGCTCAGCTGATACGCGTGCCGCCTCCAGGCCCGCAGGCCCTGCACCCACAATCAGAATCTTTTTGGTTTTCTTATTCTCACCAGACATCACGTCAGGCACGATTTGTGGCAACACAGTCTCACGACCGGTGGCCGGGTTATGAATGCAGGATGGTTTTTTATGCATACAATGACTAGCACCAAAACACGGGCGAATTCTGTCTTCCTCACCACGGATGATTTTATTCACGATCTGCGGGTCTGCGATATGTGCTCTGGTCATCGCAACCATATCGAGCAAATTATTTTTTATAGCATGCCGTGCGGTTGCAATATCGACAATTCTCGCTGCATGAAAAACCGGAACGGACACAGCCTGCTTTACACCTTTCATTCGCTCAAGAAACGGAGACAATGGTTGTGTCATGCCCGGCATGTTCTTTTCAGCCAGTGCAATCTCGGTATCCATTCGCCCAAAAACCGCATTTAGAAAATCTATCGCACCTTCGCTTTGCATTTTTTCGGCTATACGCAACGCATCTTCGTGAGGCAAACCCCCTCTGTCTTCCTCCAGTGACATTCTTATACCTACCAGGAAATTGTCACCTGTTTGTTTGCGTATTTCCTCATGCACCATTAGCGCAAAGCGCATTCGATTGCTAAGGCTGCCACCATACTTATCTGTTCGTCGATTGGTATAGGGTGAAAAGAACTGTCCGATTAGGTGCGCACCTGCATGAGTTTCCAAGCCATCAAGCCCACCCTCGTAGCATCGTCGTGCCGCTTGTCCAAAAGCTTTGATGACACGCAGGATGTCGTGCTCATCCATCTCTCGTGGAATACTTCTGTGCAAAGTTTCGCGCAGGGAACTGGGTGCGATGGTGGGCAGCCAATTCTCAGCGTTTGCATCACCTCGTCTTCCGAGATGGGTTATCTGGCACATTAACGCTGTGCCATGCTGATGAATTCGATCAGAAAAATTTTGCAAGTGTGGAATAACATCATCATTATCAACCCGAAGTTGATCAAAGACACTGGGAGAATCGGGTGCAACGTTAGAGGAACCGCCAAACATCGTTAGCGCCAAACCGCCCTTTGCCTTTTCCTCGTGATAACGCTGGTAACGTTCAGCCGGAAGACCCTGATCATCCATACCAGAGGCATGACTGGTGCTCATGATTCGATTTTTCAGTTCAAGATGACCAATCCTGATTGGCTGCAGCAACGCATCATCAGACGGTACGTGTTTTTGGTTTTCCGGATTTATCACTATTTTCCTTCGCACATCACATAGATTTTACGATAAATACTGTTGATGACCACCCATGAATAATGCAGGCTGCGCGGCGCAGTGATTCTAAAGAATCTGGCTAAGAAATTCTTTTGTTCTCGGGTCGGAAGCTTCTGTAAAGAAGGTCGCAGGAGGACCATGCTCCACGATAATGCCTCTGTCGGTAAAATAGATATGATCAGCTATCTCGCGAGCAAAACCCATTTCATGAGTAACCAGTATGCAGGTCATTCCTGATTGTGCGAGATCTTTAATTGCAACCAGTACTTCTTTCACCGTTTCCGGATCAAGTGCCGCTGTTACTTCATCAAACAACATCACATCCGGATTCATTGCCAGAGATCTCGCTATGGCTACCCGTTGTTGCTGGCCACCCGAGAGTTCACCCGGAAAGCTGTGTTCCTTGCCCTCAAGGTTGACTTGCTTCATCAGCGCACGCGCTCTTTTTTCAACTTCGGCACGATCTTCTTTAAGCACTTTAATGGGTGCCATCATCACGTTCTGTAGTGCAGTTTTGTGAGGAAAAAGATTGTATTGCTGAAAGACCATACCGACTTTCTTTCTCAGCTCCAGTTGGTTTAACTTAGGGTCATGTACTTCCTGACCCTCCACTGTTATTGAACCGGAATTGATATCGTTCAGTGCGTTGATGCAACGAATCAAAGTGGATTTACCAGAACCTGAAGGCCCGATAA
>CAZYRP010000135.1:2761-14200 GCA_964649465.1 uncultured Granulosicoccaceae bacterium
AGTGCGTTGATGCAACGAATCAAAGTGGATTTACCAGAACCTGAAGGCCCGATAATACAAATCACCTCGCCTTTCATGACATCGAAAGTAATACCTTTAAGAACCTCCAGGTCACCGAATGACTTGTACACTTCTTTGATAGAGACGATGGGCTGATCTGGAGTCCAGGAGTTATTCGGAGAGATTTGGGGCGACGGTTTTGACATGGTTTCTCCTAGAGCTTCACCGCATAGCGGCGCTCTAATGCAATCGTTACGCGCGCAATGGGATAGCAATAAGCGAAAAATATAAGGAGTGCAAAGCCATAAAATGGTACTAACAATTCTGGCCGATTATTTTCTGCCTCAATAGCCTGGCGACTTAATGTGATGAGTTCTTCTACTCCCAGTAACGAACACAGAGGTGTCGCCATGGTTAAAATTGCATACCAATTCATCCACGGCGGAATCATACGTTTAAAGCATTGCGGTAAGATTACCTGCCACAGTGTTTGTTGCCGCGTGTACGCAAGGGACTCTGCAGCCTCCCATTGACCACTGGGCACTGAATTGACAGCGCCTCTAACCACTTCGGCAATATTGGCCATGATCGGAAGACATAAGCCAAAAACGGCTTTCATCCAGTCTGGTATACGGATGATCTTTCCCGCTAACTCAATCTCAAACGGTAGAGCAAGTAGCACAATGTACAGGAGCACTAACCATGGTGAGTTTCTAAAGGTCTGAGTTATTACCTTTGCTGGCCAGCGAATAAATGCTGTTGGTGATATTTGCATCAGCCCCAACACGACACCTGCTATCGTTCCAATCAGCATTGCAAAAAACGAAATCAGTACATTGAATAAAAAACCACCGGTGACGATAAACGGTATCCACTTGTAAAGTGCTGCGAATGCCTGCTTCATTGTGTATTCAGTGGCTGCGGTGGCAATCGCTGGCCAAACCAAAATACTTGCGCACAGTAAAAGCCAAAACCACGCTGGTATGGATACCAGCCAATGTGAAAATTGCAAACCTGTTGAGTGCGCTGATGCCCGTAATTCAAACGGCTTTAGCACAGGCAAATCTGTGGTTGTTTGCGAGTTAAAACCTGGGATTTCTCTTCGCATGCTAATGTCCGTAGCCAGGTATTTTAAGTGCGCGTTCCCATCGATGCATGCCAAAGACGAGTATTCCAACTAAAGCTATGAAAGTTACAAACAGCAGCAGCATAGTCGGGTACATCGCACTTGGATAATCGTTCCAAATTGTGACGCACTGATACAGTAATTCTGGTACCGCGATACCAATCGCCTGAGTTGTCGTTTTAACAAGATTGACCAGGTTGTTGTTTAACGCAGGCAGGGACACTCTAAACGCTAATGGCAATACCACTTCAGTGTATGTTTGAAACCTTGAGAAACCGAGTGAACTTGCCGCTTCCTGAGTTGATTCTGGAACGGCTTCAATACCACTTCTGAATATTTCAACATTAAACGCACCGGCAAAAAACGACAGCGAAATTATTGCCCAGCCAACATTAGAGACAATCGGTATTTCAGTCCACCCATCGGGTCCTGTTACCGCTGGAGTAAACTGACCGAGCGCGAAGTAGAAAAATAAAAGCTGTACAAACGGGGGCGTATTACGAAAAAACTGTATATACCCCTGCACACAGCTGCGAACGAAACGAGATGGTGAGTTCTGCATCCATGCGCCCACCACTCCAATGATCACAGAGAATATAACGCAGGCTATTGACAGCCAGAGCGTGTACTTCAATCCTTTGACTATGCTTGCCCATTGTCTGGGCTCATAGAAGAATATGAAGTTCCACCGTGGGTGGTCTTCTGCAAGTTGTCGAAAAAACTCGGTAAATAGTTCAAGCATAGCGCTGAAAACAAAAGGGGGTCAGAAAGACCCCCTAATGCTTACCTGATGACTGTAATATCTACTTAGCTAACCAGTCACCATATTCGGCTTGCTTGTCAGTGAGATACTTTGTGGCCTGGATGCCCCATTTTTTCTCAAGCTCTATAAGCTGACCTGACTGATGCATGTTAAAAGTAAGCCCGGACATAAAATTGCCGAAGACACAATCTTTCTCGGCAAGTGGTACTGCCATACCCCAGGGATTGTCATCTTCAGACGCCAGTGGCATTTCAAACTGATCAAACTCTCCGGATGACAAATCAGAACCAATAGAGGAGTCGTCATATACCCAGGCTACACACTTTTTATCACGCAAAGCCTGCTTTGCTTCTGCGTTGCCAGTAAATGCTACAACCTCTACACCATAACGCTCAGTAACCACCTGATTGTAAAACGCACCCTGCTTTCCGCAGACGGGCTTGCCACTCAAGTCTTCCCATTTTTTAAAACCCAGTGCCTTGGGCGCCATGATGTTGGTACCAGACGTGTAGTAGTTAGGTTGAACAATACCAACAATCTCACGTCTGTCTGCACGATCTGACATGGTAGCGATCATCATGTCGATCTTGCCCTGCTCTAGAAACTGCATTCTGTTGGACGACTGAACTGCCACAGTTTCGAGTTCAACACCCATTGCGTCTGCAGCGGCCTGGGCAAAATCGATCTCCATACCTACGATGCTGCCATCACTGTCTCTATAGCCCCATGGCTTGTAGTCTGCCTTAACACCTACGACAACTTTGCCGCGTTCCATAACCTTATTCCACACATCGTTAGAGCACTCGGCTGCGTATGCTGTAGTGGCGCTAAGCATTGAAGCAACCAGTGTGGTGGATAGAGCAATTAGTCTTGAATTCATGAATTTTCCTCCGATTGAAAAATCGCGACATAGTAAGTACTCGCGATTACAGTTAGTGCAACTGAACAGCACGGTTGCTGTTACCCCGAATATAACAAATTTGGCGCTTCTGTGTTACTGTTTATAAGGTACATCGATTCCTATTAACGCCTCACTATCTGTACGATTAAGCAGTGTAAAACGATTGTCTCTCATTTATGACCCAGGAAATTGACAAGCCCCCGGAACACGCCTCTGTAGTCGTTATTGGAGGTGGCATTATGGGTTGCTCAACGCTTTATCATTTAGCCAAATCCGGAATATCAGACGCAATACTATTAGAACGTAATCAGCTCACCTCAGGAACCACATGGCATTCTGCCGCGCAGGTGCGAGCATTACGATCCACTCGCAACCTAACGGATCTGATTCGCTACTCTATCGATCTTTACAGTGAACTGGAAAAAGAAACCGGTCAGGCAACGGGTTGGATTAGCAAAGGCTCACTGTCTATTGCAACTAATGAAGACCGACTTGCACATATACGCCGACAAGAGTCACTGGCGCATCTTTATGGGCTTCGCGCAAACTCTATAGAAATTGACGAGGTGCGGGAACGCTGGCCGCTAATGAATACTGATGATGTGATCGGTGCTGTCTGGTCACCTGACGATGGTCGAGTGAGTCCGTCCGATGTTTGTGCGGCGCTGGTTAAGGGCGCAAAAGACCGTGGTGCAAATTTGTACGAGAACACATCTGTGAATGCCATATTTACCAAAGACGGTAAAGTCACAGGCGTTGATACCAATCGAGGAAAAATTCGATGTGATGCCGTAGCAGTATGCACTGGTCTGTGGAGCAGACAGGTTGCGTCACTCGCTAATGTTGATGTACCGGTATACCCCTGCGAGCACTTTTATCTGTTAACAAAACCAGTTGCAGGTATTACCGGAAATCTGCCCACCCTGTCAGATCACGATAGCCACCTCTATATACGCGACGACTCCGGAGGTTTGTTGGTAGGGTGCTTTGAGCCGCAAGGTAAACCAATAGCGCCTGAAGTATTGGGTGAGAAATTTTCTTTTCAATTACTTCCGGAAGACTGGGATCATTTTGAACCAATGATGCAAAACGCATTGCATCGGTTGCCGTGTCTTGCCGATGCAGAAGTTAAAATGCTTTTGAACGGACCAGAGAGTTTTACACCAGATGGATCATTTCTATTGGGAGAGACAGCAGAAACACGCGGGCTCTTTTTAGGCTGTGGCATGAATTCAGTTGGTGTGGCAACGGGTGGAGGAGCTGGTATGGCGTTGGCTCATTGTATTGAACACGGGCACACACCTATGGATCTTAGTGAGGCAGATCCAAAACGATTTCCAGCCTGTTTTAATTCAGCCGAGTTACTTGCAGCCCGAGTACCTCAGGTGCTGGGCGAACACTATGCGATTCATTATCCGGGTTATCAATGGAGTACCGCTCGTAATATCCATCATACGCAGTCCCATGATTTGTGGGTACAGCATAATGCTCACTTTGGACAATTCTATGGGTGGGAACGGCCACTGTATTTTGATAAAAAGCACGAACCTGTTTTAACCATGAAGAAACCGGACTGGTTTGATCAGGTTGCTAAAGAGGTAAGCTATGCGCATACGCAAGCTGCACTTTTCGATTCGTCTACTTTCGGAAAAATAGAGGTATCAGGTAAGGATGCCGAGACATTTTTGAATCGAGTGTGCGCAAATAATATGGCAAGATCGCCAGGCCGTGCAATATACACAGGAATGTTGAACGAACGCGGTGGTTACGAGAGCGACCTGACAGCGCTTCGAATAAACGATGAAACCTATCATCTCTATACTGGAAGTTCTGCAATTAAAAGAGACCTTGCGTGGTTAAATCGACATGCGCTGTCAGAAGAGCACATACAACTGTCCGACATAACTGACACCAAGTGTGTGTTCGCACTGATGGGTCCAGCCAGTTTGGCCATAGTTATTAGCCTCGGTGCGGGTGATCTGCAAGAGTTAGGATTCTTTCAGCATGCAGAAGTGACAATTGCAGGTATAGAAGTTCGTGCTACTCGCTTGTCTTATGTAGGTGAACCAGGATGGGAGCTAAGCTGCGATGCATCTCAAGGTGAAAGGCTCGCCGGCATTCTGCTTGAAGCAGGAGCAAAACCCGCCGGCATGTTTGCACAAACATCAATGCGAATAGAGAAACGTTTCCTGTCATACGGTCATGATCTGGATACCGATATCACGCCCTTGAATGCAGGACTCACTCAGACTGTGGATTTTGATGATAAGTTTATAGGTCGCGACGCATTGGTAGCCGCGCAACAATTGCCACTCACGTCCATGGTCGCAACGATGACGCTGAAAAGTGCCGATGCGATACCGCTTGGAAATGAACCGATATATGTTGATAAAAATATTATAGGAAAATCGACTTCGGCAGCCTTTGGTTATCGAGTTGGTAAACCGGTGGCGTTACTGCTTTTAACTGACGCAGACGCTATTTTGGCAATGCAGCGCGCCGAGCAGATTGAAGCAAAAATTAGTATTGCTGGCGAGAAATACAATGGAACTGTCATGAACGGTCCCGCATATCATTCGTAAATAGCGCGCAAAATAATCAGACGGTGTTTGTTCTGATCATTGCCCTGAACCAACGAATAGTAACCGCTAAATACAACCACGAATTGGAGGCATAGTCCGAGTCGGACTAATTGGATTAGGCGGTATGGGGCGTGGCCTTGCCAGAAATATGGTAGCTAAGGGCATCGATTTGAGCTTCCCAGATCTGGATGCACAACGTGTCGAAGAGCTGATCAGTGCGGGTGCCAAAGCTTGCGCTAACACAGGCGAGATGGCAGCGAGTGTAGTTGTGCTGATGGTCTGTGTAGCCACAGCAGAGGCGGTACAGCAGTTGACGCCTGAGAGTCTGGCGCATTGGCTGCAATGTCTGCTGATAGCGTGCTTGTTGACCACACCACGGTTTCAGCTTCGCAGGTAGAATGATAGCTTTAATGTTACTAGACAATGGAGAAGGTTTCTGTTGGTAAAAAGACTTTCGTTAAAGTGCTATTTTCACAAAAATCGCACTTGACGCTGCGAGCTCGGCACATTTAAGCTGACGAAAAACTCGTTACTCACATAAGACTATTGACCGGAGTGTTAATGCATGAGTATTCGCATAACCCCAAGAAGTTCAGATCATTCCGATTTTGCGGGTGAAATAAACGGTGTCGATATTCGCAATGGTGTGACTGCTGCTGAAGCAAACGCAATTGAAGAAGCAATAGACCACTACGCGGTGCTGGTGTTTCCCGATCAGCAGATTGATGATGATCAGCAGTTTGCCTTCTCCTCGCACTTTGGTCCTATGGAACAGGCTACGGGAGATGTCGTAGCACATGACAAACGCAGGCTGTCGATGCGAGTTAATGACATATCTAATCTTGATAAAGACGGCAATGTACTTAAGCGCGATGATCGAACTCGGCTGTTCGGACTGGGTAACATGCTGTGGCACTCAGACAGTTCATTCAAATCTGTTCCTGCCAGATATTCGCTGTTATCGGCGAGAGTCATACCATCTGCCGGAGGTTTTACCCAGTTTGCGGACATGCGGGCCGCGTGGGACAAACTTGACAGCGATATGCAGCACGAAGCAAAAGAGATGGTGTGTCAACACAGCCAACTGTTTTCACGTGCAAGTTTAGGCTTTGAAGATTTTACCGAAGCAGAACGGCGTGAATGGCAGCCCGTTGAACAACGACTAGTAAGAAGACATCCACGAAGTAAACGCTTGTCGTTATTTCTGTCCGCTCATATTGGCGCTATCAATGACTGGCCGGTGCCAGAGGCCAGGCTGTATATTCGTGATCTCACAGAGCATGCCACGCAGCCTGAATTTGTATATACACATAAATGGAAGCCGTGGGATCTGGTGATGTGGGACAACCGTTCGACTATGCATCGAGCAAGGCGCTACGATCATACCCAGCCTCGGGATTTGCATCGCACTACCGTTTCGGATGAGTTTTCCAGTCTGGACTGTCCAATCTGAAAAGTACTCTGACTTCAAGCCGCAAAAAAATCATCCGACGTATTTACAGCTTAGACCATGGATCAAAATCCCTTTATTTGAGCGATACATAAAGGATCTTTTCTCATACTCGAGCAGTTCATCTACTATGCATACTCAGGAAATTCCAATTGTAAGTCTGGATACAAAAATACTTTCGGACACTCAACAGTATTCCAAATCAATAATGGAGCGTGAAATTAAAGATATTGATGTGGAGCACATAGCAATATCAAATCAAAACGCAACAGTAGATTCTTGTAAAGACGGTTGTAAATCGATATATCTGTTTATAAAAGGAACAGGAGACGTAATTGCTGAAGGTGAAAGGTATGAAATTGTCCCTGAGACTATTTTTTTGCCTAATGCTGTAGAGAATATCACCATTGAATCCTCAAACAACGACACACTACACTACCTGAAAATAACCTGTAAGTTGTCCGCTCAGGACCATCTGGATATACAAAAATTGCCAGCTGAAAATACCGGAAGTGTTTACCATGCAAAATTCACTGACTGCCAATCTTATAGCGAAGCTATTAAAAGCCCGAATACCGTTAGCCGCACTATTCTTTCCAATGAGTACATCCCCAGGGTTGCGATGGGAACGGTTAAAACCAAAGGCCCGGATAAAGTCGAGGCACACAAGCACCCAATGTTGGAACAACTGTTTTTGGGTCTGTCAGAGAATCACTGCACCGTCTATGCAGATGACGAACAAGTTGTTCTTCCGGAGTATTCAATACTGCATATTCCGTTGGGATCATCTCACTCGGTATCAGTAGAGAAAGACGAAATTATGTACTACGTATGGATGGATTTCTTCTTAGACAAACAAGGGGAAGAATGGTTAAAAACACACAATGTAGATGCTGACCAATAAAAAGATATGGTCAGTGCAATCGGGGCCATTTGCGTACGTTATTTAAATGTGCCGGGCATCAGTGTTTTTGGTAGCCACAGTGCAATCTCCGGAAACACAATGATCAACAGCAATATCAGGAGCATCGGCATAAGAACGATGACAACATCACGCATCACGTTAACCACATTAAGCTCTGCAATAGACGCTGAGATCAGCAAGCAGAGACCATAAGGTGGCGTCACCAACCCGAAAGCCAGAGAGATAATACCGATAATAGCGAACGCAACCGGGTGAATGTCTGCCGCCTGCGCTACCGGCAGTAAGACCGTACCCAGAATAATTATCGCCGGAATTGCATCGATGAATAATCCAAACAACAAGAACAAGGCGGCTATAACCAAAGATGTGCCGAACGTGCCGAATTCAAGTGCGGTTAGCGCTCCCACAATGAGTCTTGGTACGTTATAGAACGACAGCATCCATCCGAATGCTGAGGCCGTGCCAATTGCAAATAGCGAAATTGATGAAAAGCGCCCGGTATCGTAAAGAATACCGACAACGTCTCGTGTCTTGATTGTGCGATAGACGAAAAAACCCAATATAAAAGAGTAGAAAGCCGCAATGATGGCGGACTCGGTTGGCGTGACGATACCGCCGACAATCCCGCCTATAACAAAGACCGGTGTCAATAACGCCAGTGCTGCACCTTTGAAGCCGCTGATAAACTCGGAAAAAGACGGTCTGCCTGCGGTAGGGTAGTCATAGACTTTTGCATATCCGTAAACTGTGGCCATTAGTGCAATGGCGATTAACAAACCGGGTATAGCACCAGCAAGAAACAGCGCTCCTACCGAAGTCGACATGATCCCGCCCCACACAACCATAAGAATACTGGGTGGAATTATGACTCCCATAACAGACGAGCAGGCTGTAATCGCAACGGCAAAACGCGGGTCGTAGCCCTTCTTGATCATGGCAGGTATGAGAATCTTGCCGCACCCTGCAGCGTCGGCAGTTGACGAGCCTGATATACCTGCAAACAGCATTGAAACTGCAACATTCACCTGCCCCAACCCACCCGGCATCCAGCCGGTTAAAACGCGTGCGAATTCGATCAGCCGATCGGTCATGCGTCCGGCGTTCATAAGATTGGCAGCCAACAGAAAAAATGGAACAGCGAGCAGAATAAAAGAATTGTACGAATTGAACATTCGATCGAGAATCAAAAATGGTGTGAGTCTCAGATCAAGTGCAACTACAGGTATGGTTGCTATACCGAGTGCAAACGCGACTGGTACACGTAGCAAAACCAAAGTAATAAAACTACCGACAAGAATAAGGCAGGCTACACCTGCAGTGAGAATCACGAGCCGGCACTGCTATGTTCGCGGTATTCAGATATAACTTGCCACAGACGATATAGAGCGAATATTGCCCAGACAAATCCTGCCAGTGGTACGGTGATGTAGACCCAAAGCATATTGATCTGCATCATCACTGAACTCTGAATAGAACCAAACTTCGCATAGTCAATTCCAAAACGGGCGAACAGTAGTGCAAATACACAAACCATTATCAGTACAAACCCGTTTTGCAGTAACTTCCCGAGCGGTGTTCGGGCATCCCTGATTACTCGTACGTCAAAGTGGGTGCCTTCCCACACGGCGATCATTGAACCGAGCATCACAATCCAGATAAAAATGAACTTGGCAAGTTCTTCTGTCCAGAGGTAAGTCGGAATAATGCCGGTGTAGCGTGCCAACACTTGCATAAAGACCGGTACAATAAGCGCGGCGATCAGGAATCCGACCAGGATGCGTAATACCTGGCATAGTCCCTCGAGCACACGCCCGATCATTTTCTATTGCCGATGTTGTCGATAAAAAGCATGTGGCAGGCAGAGGTCCGGGTAGTTCGAAGTACCGGGCCCTCCTTTTAAACAGGAGGGCCGGGTTTCACACTTTACGGGCCCGCGTTTGTGAGCCCTGCTTTATGGACAGATATGGGAAGAGCTACTTGGAGCGAATAGCTTTTAGCAGTTCTTCTGCGCCGAGCTCTGCTGCATAGGCATCGTGTACAGGCAGAACAAGATCAAGAAGTTGGTCGCGATCTTCAAATTTCTGTACTTTTATCTGGCCTGCATCAGACATCTGCTGAAGCTTCATCCCGTCTTCACTGGATTCCAATTCACGTCCGTAGTCGCCCGCTTCTTTGCCTGCTTTCAAAATAGCTGCCTGTAGATCTTCCGGCAATTTTGAAAACGATTTGTTACTGAAAATAATCGGTCGGACTGTGATTGAGTGCTGTGTCAGTGTGATGTTTGGTGCTACTTCGAAGAACTTGTATTGAAGCAGGCTTGCTGCTTCGTTCTCCAAGCCATCAACAACACCGGTTTGAATGGCGTTGTACACTTCTGAGTATGCAATTGCAGCAGGTGCAGCAGTAGCCGCTTCGAACACACGTGCCTGAATTGGTGCACCCATGACTCGCATTTTGTGATCCTTTAGCTCAGCAAGATTAGAGATCACTTTATTTGAGATAAGGTTTCGTGTTCCGCCACCTGCGTAACCGATGACACGCAAGTCTGCCTTCTCCAGTAAAACCTGTTCCAGTGGTGCAAGCACGTCGCTTGAGAGCACCGCGTTCCAGTGATCAAGGTCACGGAACACAAAGGGCATATCCATTAACGGAACGGACGGTGCAAATCTGGCGAGGTTGGATGGTGCGATGATCGCGTAGTCAATGGCTACGCCCTGTGTAAGAAAGTTTACGTAGTCCGGTTCAATGCCAAGCTCGCTATTACCGCGCAAATCGAATCCAACTTCCTCGGTGTAATACTCGTTGACCAGCTCACTGAACTTAATGAGTGTTTTACTGTACGCGTGTTCGTTGTCGAACAGGCTTGCACCGCGCAGTGTTACGTCTGCAGCGTTTACGTTGCTTACAACAAATGCAGTAAGCCCTATTACGCTCGCACAAGCTAGTTTTCTGATGCCAGTTAACATGAAAATCTCCTCCTAATTTTCAACAAATAGAATGACTATTCCAGCTGTATTCAACAACTGGTATCCTAGTAGACCATTAAAAATCGTGTTTTACAATAGGTTTGTATCCGGTGTTTAAGGTGGATTGCTTTTTAGTTCAGATCGTTGGCTCCAAAACTAATAAGAGGTAGATATTGCAACGACCGCGATGGATAGAAAATTCGTTTTCCTTTATCGCGGCCGGTATCTCGAGCCTCAAAAGCTGGCAGCGACGTTATAGTAGTAAGAAGTACGTTTAAAATTGGCCTTGCTTGAAAGCCAGTAATACTGATTTAGTTACACAAGGTTTTTTTCCTATTCTTCGCGTAAGTTTTAATTACCGAAAGCGCCTACTGTCAGACAGCACATTAGCGATGATTTTTTTATCCGGGGCAAGATGATCGCCCGGCTATTTACTTAGCTTAAGAAAATAATCGAAAATCTCGGGAACATTGGCATCACCCATGCCGGCATCCTGTGCCGCCTGAAGGTTATTTGATGTTCCCTCTGCAATTTCAGCGCGTGTGCCCATGTCCTCTACCATTTGAACAAAGTAGTTCAGATCTTTGTTTGCATTGGCTATTGAGAAACCCAAATCACTGACACCATCCACCGCGTAGTTTTTGCAAAACTGCATGAAGGGTGAATTGGACGGGCCGGCTGACATGATGTCAAAGAGCTGCTGACGATCTATGCCCGCACGATCAG
>CAZYRP010000136.1:0-14155 GCA_964649465.1 uncultured Granulosicoccaceae bacterium
GTCATAACCCAGCGGCAGCAGGTCGTTGGCAACAGTTAAAGATGCACAGCCAGCACCGACGCAGGCAATTCGCTTCCCGTTAGAGTCACCCTTTGGTGGAAGCTTGTCGCGAATATCATCCGAAAGATCTGCCGCAACCCGCTTCAGTCTGCATATAGCAACCGGTGATTCATCCAGCCGGCCGCGTCGACAGGCAGGCTCACAAGGCCTGTCGCAGACCCGCCCCAGAATACCAGGAAACACGTTGGATTTACGGTTCTCAAGATACGCCCCCGTGAAATCACCTTGAGCGATCTGTCGAATGTAGCGCGGAACATCAGTGTGAGCCGGACAGCCCCACTGGCAATCAACAACCCGATGAAAGTGATCCGGGTCAGAAGAATTAGTTGGTTTCATTTGCTATAAGCCGCCACTATGACTAATTCCGGGGAAGCTAACGGACATAAGCTCCGACAGCCCTTACATAAAACTATATTGGCCACAGGCTTGAAAGTAAACAGTAAACCCTGCCTGCAAAGGTGCTTAGTCGCAATCTATGAATGAATCTGCCAGCACCCAGCCTGTTTTAGCTTTATAACTAACAGTTGGGGTGTCAGCCAGGTTGATTGGCAATTAGAAGCCAACACGATCCGCGCCTTTTAACGCGAGTATCTCACGGGCTTCATCTGGCGTGGCTACCTCACAACCCAGGTCTTCGACAATTCGCCTGATTTTAGAAACTTGTTCTGCATTGCTTTGTGCAAGCTGACCGCGCGCGATAAGCAGACTGTCTTCAAGACCAACACGAAGGTTACCACCCATCTGACTGGCTGTTGTAGCCAAAGGCATTTGTGCACCACCTGCACCCAGTACTGACCAACGATAGTCATCACCGAATAGTCTGTCTGCTGTGCGCTTCATGAAAATAAGGTTGTCAACTTCAGGCCCGATGCCGCCGAGAATACCGAAGATAAACTGTATAAATATGGGCGCTTTAAACAATCCGGTGTCCATACAGAATTTTAAATTGTACAGGTGCCCTACGTCATAACACTCGTGTTCGAACTTTATATCGTGTGGCCCCAGGTTGTCAGAAACCGTTTTAATATCCCGAAACGTGTTGCGGAATATATAGGTGTCAGAGTTTTCAACATACTCTTTTTCCCAGTCAAATTTCCATTCGTCATAGCGCTTAGCCAGCGGGTGAAAAGAAAAATTCATTGAGCCCATGTTAAGAGAACACATCTCCGGTGAAAACTTGTTTGCCGGTGCGATCCTGTCTTCAATCGATGTTTTTAGACTACCTCCGGTTGAAATATTTATAACCGCATCTGTTTGTTGCTTAATGCGTGGCAGAAAAGCGCCAAAATGATCCGGATCAAGAGATACCGATCCATCTTCCGGATTTCTTGCATGTAAATGGAGAATAGACGCACCCGCTTCAGCAGCGGCCACTGCCTGATTGGAAATATCATCAGTCGTATAGGGCAAAGCTTCTGACATTGTTGGCGTGTGTATCGCACCGGTTATGGCGCACGTAATGATAGTCTTTTTCTTAGCCATGATAATCTCCAGCGCTATTTGCGTTTTACCAACTGGTATCCGAAAGGAAATATTTGTATGTCGAATCGCTGACGCACGTAACCCCAAACCCCCTGAGGTGACTTCAACATAATGACGATGGCAATAACGCCGAGCACCATTAAATAAATAGTGCCAAGATCAGCTAATGATTCTCGAAGCGCAAAAAACAGCAACGTGCCAATGATCGGGCCTTCGATGGTGCCAATACCGCCAATCACTACAATAAAAATAACAAACGCAGTCCAGTCATTAACCGAAAAAGCTGCATCAGGCGAAATTCGTAGTTTCTGTAAAAAAATAATCGCACCGACCATTGCTGTTAGCGCACTGGTGATTACATATACCGTAAGCTTGGTGCGATTAATATCGATGCCCAGTGAACCCGCGGCGAGTTCATTATCACGGATCGCGGTTAGTGCGAGGCCGCGTCTGGAGCGCAATAATAAATAGATTGATGCAATGATCAGTACTGTGGATCCCAAAGCCAGCCAATAGCTGAGAGACTCTCGCGCCTGCCGGGAAGCGGCCAGCGATTTGACAATACCGATCGGCAGAGACGAGCCAGATCCCCCTCCGAGTGCTGATACCTGTGCAAAGCTCAACCTGAACACTTCTGCAATTGCCCATGTACCGATCGCGAAGTACGCCCCTCTGAGCTTAAAGATCAGAGACGCTACCGGTATGGAAATCAATGCACCCAACAACCCGGCTACAAAAATGGCTGTAAGTGGATGAAGATGCCCAAACATAGTGAGTGCAAACAACATATAACCGCCGAAGCCGACGTAGGCTTGCTGACCAACAGAGACCAGACCCGCATAACCTGCCAGTAAATTCCAAAGACAGGCGAGTGACAGGTACAGGTACAATTCACCCAGAAGTCGCATATCCGCCCGACCAGCCCACAGCGGAGCACAGATAAGTGCAACTAAAATAAAAGCACACACAACAGCGGAAATTTTGGATGCACGAGTACTGCGGATTACGCGGTATTCGTTTGCGCCGGTATTCATTCCTTAATCCTCGGAAACAAACCGGTCGGCCGAACGGCAAGTACAATTAGAAAAACTATGTGGCCCGCTAACAATTGCCACCCGGGATTAATTTTCGCACCAATCGTTTGCGCAACACCTAAGATAATTCCACCAACCAGAGTGCCCCATAAGTTTCCAAGGCCGCCGATGATGACGGCTTCAAAACCAAAGATAAGCCGACCCGGACCTGCTGCCGGATCAAAGCTTGTGCGAATACCAAGAAGCACACCGGCAATAGCGGTAACTGCCAAAGACATTGCCATCGCGATTCCAAATATGTGGCGGCGATTCACTCCCATGAGCTGTGCAACTTCCTGATTGTCTGACACTGCACGAAAGATTCTACCTAACGCCGTTCGATAGAAAATCCATTGCAGTACCGCCACAACGGTTACGGCCAAAGCAAAGGTGATTAGCGGTAACACACCGAGTGACATGCCAAATAGTTGAACACTAGCTGTTTCAAGCGTGCCTGCATTGAGCGATTGCGGATCTGCTGTGTAGGTTTCAAGCAGTGCGTTTTGGATAATGACTGAAAATCCAAACGTTACCAGTAATGGTGGAAGAATATCGTCACCGAGTGTTCGATTCAGCACCAGACGTTGCAACAAATACCCTAGCGCAGCCATTGCTATAACCACTATTGGTAACACCGCAAAGGGAGGCAGTCCGGTGACAAGAGTTATAGTCAGGCCGATATAGGCGGCGAGTATAATTAAATCACCATGAGCAATGTTTACCAATCGCATCACGCCAAATATCAATGATAACCCTGCCGCAAACAAAGCATAAAGTCCACCGAGTAGCACGCCTTGCGTAATTGCGTTTATCCAATCCATTATGCGAGTCCGAAATACGCGCGACTGATGTCTTGTTGGGAAACGTTATCGGCAGCGCTCTCCAGCGCCACTCTCCCTTCCTGAAGACAATACACCCGTGATGCAATTGAAAGTGCCATATTGATGTCCTGCTCGACAATCATCGCACTGGTACCCGAAGCGATTACCTGTGGCATGGCTTCATAAATAGTTTTAATGATAACTGGTGCCAGCCCGAGGCTTATTTCATCGAACAGTATAAGATCCGGGTTGGCCATTAACGCACGTCCGATCGCTACCATTTGCTGTTGTCCGCCGGAAAGCTCTTGAGATGGCACATCACAGCGATCTTTTAGAATCGGAAACAATTCATAGACTGCCGCCAAATTCCACGGCCCGCTTCTTTTTGTAGTGCAACCGATAAGCAAATTTTCCTCAACCGACAGGGATTGAAACAACTGTCGGCCTTCAGGAACCAACGCAATACCAAGCTTGGCCACTTGATCCGCACGCAACTGACTGACAACAGATTTTTTGTAAGTGATCTGATTATCGGTGCAGGGAATAAGGCCCGCGATAGTGCGCAACAAGGTGCTCTTACCAGCACCGTTAGCTCCAATCACTGCCAGTATTTCCCCGGCGTGTAACTGCATATCAATATTATAAAGCGCTTGAAAATCACCATAGTATGCGTCAAGCGATTGGATATTGAGGATAGGATCAGGCACTGGCTGGAATTCCCAGGTAAATCTCTCTGACCTGTTCGCTATCCATAATGGTATGAGGGTCACCATCTGCAATGAGTTGACCAAAGTCTATGACAATTAAGCGCTCCACTACTGCGAGTAGTGCATGCACAACATGTTCAATCCAGATAATCGAGACACCGGTCTCTCTAACGTTTTTAATCGTGTCTATTAGAGAACGGCATTCAGGTTCGGTTAGACCACCAGCTATCTCATCCAGAAGCAGTAGCGAGGGTTTAGCGCAAAGAGCACGGCTTAACTCAAGGCGTTTGCGTTCCAGTAAGGTGAGTCCGCCAGCAAGCGTGTTGCTTTTATCTATTAACCCGGTGACATCCAGAACCTCAACACAGTGCTGCTCTGCGCGCTTCCCACGCAAGCCTGCCGCCTGAGTCGCTGCAACCATAGCGTTTTCGAGCACTGTTAAACCAGTGAAAGGCTGAGGCACCTGAAAACTGCGAGCGATACCGGCTCGACAGCGTTTTGCGGCCGTGTAGCGAGTGATGTCTTTGTTGTTATAAATGATGCTTCCACCAGAAGCCTGCAACGTGCCGGTGATCAGATTAAACATCGATGTTTTTCCGGCACCATTGGGGCCGATAACCCCCAGCGCTTCTCCCTTATTCAAGTCGAACGTCAGATCATCGGCAACGGTGACGGCGCCGAAGGATTTTCGCAAACCCTTAAGCTGTAATTGCGGTAGTGTGCCGCCCACGTTGCTGACAATCGACATTGGCTTAGTTACTTAAAGCAGTTGCAGGTCGCCAGTCAGTGGAATTTCAGGTGCACTTCCATTTACCACGATTTTCAGATCCAGTGCGTCACCGTCACGCTGCCACTGGCCGCCAACGAGTGGTGTTTTGGTGACATTATTGATCGGTCCTTTAGCCCAGTTCACTGGACCCACTATGGTGTTCAGATCAGTTGTTTTAATCGAATCAACAATCGCCGGCGGATCTTCAAGATCTTCCGCACGCTTAATGACGTCTGCAACCACTTCAAACAAAGCGTGCTTGAAACCGATAGGCTGTGTCCACGGTCGACCAGAGCTTTTGCTGTAGCCATCTGCAAGGTCTTTGGCGCTGGCACCAGTCAATGAAGAACTAAACGGATGTGCTGGAGACCACCATACTTCTGATGTTAATCCCGGTCCGCGATCTCCCAGTGATTCGATCACTGACGGGAACAATAAGGCCTTACCGATAGTGACTACTTTCGGGTTAAAGCCTTGTTGCGCTGCCTGCGACCAAAAAGTTGCGAAGTCCGGCGGGATCATATTGCCGGTAACGATCTCACAGCCGGCATCTTTGAAAGCAGCAATCTGATTGGAAAAGTCATCAGACAACGGCTGATAACGACCCGGATCAACAAGATTATATCCGGCCGCTGCCAGCGGCTTGGGCAATCCATTTTCTGCATCACCCCAGGCATTGCCGTCAGCATCGTTCGGGAACAAACCGGCAACATTCTTGGCCACGCCACTCGCGCCCCACATTTCAAGGAACGAGCCGATAACATCTTCAAGTCCCCAGAAAAAATGATAGGTATTTTCAAAGCCCTGCCCTGGCACCCCGTTGCGCCCAAAAAAGTATGGCTGCCACGGGCAGTCGGTTGTTATGCAGGGTACTTCGTTTACCTCAGCCTGATCAGAAACAGGATTCACTGTATCCGGAGTAGATGCAGCAACAATGATATCGACTTCATCACCAAGGATAAGATCCGCAGCAACCTCGGCTGCACGATTTGGATTTGACTGGCTGTCCTTAGAGATAATTTCGACAGTCCAGGTTTTACCGTTGTTGGGTAATCCAGTTGCAAATTGCTTAGCTATTGCGTCAAGCACAAAATCATCGGCTTCCGCAAAACCTGCAAGTGGCCCGGTACGCGGGCTAACATGGCCGATCTTAATTGTCGGATTGGCGGCATACGCCCGGGTACTACTAAGTATCGCCGGTGCGGCCAATATAGCGGTGCCACCTGCGATAAACCGGCGACGTGAAATAGTTGATGTTGCTAATTTCTTCATTGCTTCCTCCGTTGGTTCGTACGTGAACCATAGTTAAACTTGCAAGCTACTTACGATCACTACTACAGAATTTTTTCCAACTCCTTCAGATGATGCGCTACTCGATTGCGCACTTCATTTGCCTCCTGCTCCGACCACTTACTGAATCCTTCACCGGATTTCATACCCAGCTTTTTTTCACTGACCAGTTGTTCCAGATAAGCAGATGGAGCAGCTTTGCTTTCCAGATCAAACAGTACGTTTTCATGGATATCAAGCGTTAGGTCTGTGCCAACCAGATCTGCGTTTTCAAGAGGACCGAGTACAGACAGACGCCTGCCGAAGCTTGACTTAATAACGGTGTCCACCGACCTGGCATCGCAGACACCGTTTTCTACCAGACTAATTGCCTCTCGCCATAACGCGTGTTGCAAGCGATTGCCAATGAAGCCCGGAATATCTTTCTCAACCATTACCGGTGTTTTGCCAGATTGGGTGAGAAGATTAAACATATCGTCGGCAAACTTTGATTCGGTCCACTCCGTTTTTACAACTTCAACGAGCGGAATCATGTGTGGTGGATTCCACCAGTGAGTACCGACTGCACGGTGTTTACCATTCAAACCCTGCATAATCTTTGTAATCGGGATGACTGAAGTATTAGAGGCCAAAATAGCGTCTGGTGGTGCGTGCTTTTCAATCTCTGCGAACAGCTTTTGTTTTAATTCCAGTTTCTCCGGAGCAGCTTCAACGACAACCGTGGCATTGACGACTGCCTGTTTCATAGAGTTAGCGCAGCTTATGTTTTGTAGTGTTTGCTGACGTTCTGTGTCTTCCACACCAAGTGCGGTCAGGCTCGCATCAACCCTCTCTTTGACAGAGGCCAGTACATCACTGACGGGATCGAACAAACATACCGTGTGCCCGGCCCGAGCGAACGTTAACGCGATACCATGGCCCATGAGACCGGCACCAATAACTGCAATATTGCGGTGCATTGTCATGCTTAACCTGCTGTGTAGCCGCCGTCGGCGTACATGATGTGCCCGGTGTAGAAGTCCGAAGCAGCTGAAGCCAGGAACAACAGAGGTCCTGCCAGATCTTCAGGCTCACCCAACCTGCCTTTAGGTACACGAGACAGGAAGCCTGCACGCACTTTGTTAGCTTCAGGATTATCTTCAAACATCCATGCGGTTAGCGGGGAACGGAAGACTGTCGGTGCAATCGCATTAACAGTAATGCCTGTATCTCCCAGCTCACAACCCAGTGCTTTGGTCATGCCGTCTACAGCGGATTTTGAAGCGCAATAGGCGGTGTAGCCTGCCGGGTGACCGAGTAGTCCGCGCGCTGACGATACCAGCACAATTTTACCGCCATCGCCCTGAGCTTTAAGTTGCTTGCTCGCAGCTCTTGCAATCAACCATGACTGCGTAACGTTTGCATCCATCACCGCAGTGAAGGTGTCTGGCTCCATCTCATCAATCTTAGCTACCTTGTTCATACCGGATGCAACAACAAGGATGTCCAGCCGGCCAAACTTTGCAACCGTGTCAGCCACCATTTTTTCGCAAGCTGCTTCAGAGTCAGGCCTTGAGTTGAGCTGCAACGTTTCGCCGCTGCAGTCTTTAGCGACGGATGCCATGGCATCGGCATTGCCTGCTGCAAGTGCGACCCTACAGCCCGCGTTTGAAAGCGTCTGACACGCGACTGCACCAAAAGCCCCTGATGCACCAGTGATCAGTGCAACTTTGTCTTTGACGTCAAACAGAGAGAGAGGATTAGTTAGGGACACAATCTTATGCTCCTGGTCGCTTGCCGTCCGGGTAAGGAATAACTACCAGCATTTTGCAAACATCGTTGGTTTTGTTTTCAATGGTGCGTTCTTCACCAGCCGGGATAGTGCAACTGTCCATAGCACCCAGAACCGTTTCTTTACCATCAACAAGAACTGTCATTTCACCTTCCAGCACCACGTACACTTTTTCGAATGGAGTGCTGTCAGGGCCCGCCCCGCCACCAGGTAAAAACTGAGAAAAACCGACCCACTGATTTTCCGGACCACCATCTTCAAAACCCTGCAGTCGCAAGCCTTTAACATCCCAGTGGTTGGGTGCTTCATACGCTTGTGCGTCAGCGAATCTCTTGACGAGCATTAGAATGAATCTCCTGCGTCAATGCGAAACTTTTGACCTTTATCCATCATTGCAACCAGTCGAATGATGCACCCATCACCGCGATCCCAGTTCCACGGGAAGAAAGCAAATGTACAACGCTTGCCGGACACGGCATCGAGATCACCACCAACGTTTTCGATACCGAGTATGCCGTTGCTGAACAACTTGTTGTGTACAGGTTCCCATTCAGGGAAATCATCAGCCCAGTCATTGCCCCCTGACCATTCTTTATATTCTGCTTCCAGGTGTGGAAGGATCGGACCGTTGCGCTGAGGGCCGATAGCTGTAGCCAGGGGATGGTCGTTTGCCTGAGTATCGTGACCAACAACCTTTATGCCTTTTTCAACCATCCAGTCAGCAGCGGAAGGGACCAGGCCGGGACAATAAGGGAAGTAATCTCCATCTTCGTATAACTTGTGCCAGCCGGTATTAATGATCAGAACATCGTTTTTGCGAATTGCATGGCCGCAGGCTTTTTCAAGATCATCACCGGTTATAGATTCCCATTTCTTCTTCGGAATCGAAACAACCAGGCCCGAACCAAAAAAATGTGGCAATGGCACTTCATCAATAAATGGCGTTCCCTGAATCACGTGGGCCGGAGCATCGATATGAGTAGTGACATGCATGGTTGTTGTGATTGTCTGGCTAAGCACACCGGACTTGGCCATGTAGTGCGCGCGATCAATCGCGACATCTTTAAAGTAAGGCCAATTCGGGCACTGGAAGCCGTACCGATGACTCAGGTTATAAAACTCGAGACCCATGTCGTTATTCAGGTTTTCCTGAAAGTCTATTCCTCTAACCGTGATTGTCATTGCTTCCCCCTGATAAATTGAGCCTGGACTGGATCCAGAGATAACTGTACCTCAATACAATACACATGTACCATATGGTGGTCAACACCGATACGCATAACGTAATGGCTTGGCAGTTAGGTAGTAACTGATAGGGGCACGAATGAGTAAGGCGACAGCGGGAAAAGCCACTGAGAATGATCCGGAGCCACTGCATCGCGGCAAAGACAACGAGCCCGGCGGAGTACAGGTGCTGTCCCGCGCGGTAGATATTCTGCGCGTCGTAAGTCAGGAACCCGAGGAATTGAGTCTTGGCAAAATTGCCGCGCGCGTGGGATTACCGCGTTCCACTGTACAACGCATAGTCAATTCGCTGCTCAGTGAGAAGATGCTTGTGCAGGGGCCGAACGCTGCAGGTTATCGCATCGGACCTCAAATACATCAGTTAGCGGAAGCAGATAAACCCGATGTACCTCGCACCCTGCATCCGTTGCTTGAGCAGTTGTCGGAGACGTGCGGCGAAACGGTAGACCTCGCGATGTGCCGCGAAAATCAAATGGTGTTTCTGGATCAGGTGTCGGGCAATCAGCGACTGCGAACGGTATCTGCTATTGGGGAATCGTTTCCAATGACGGTAACAGCCAATGGAAAAGCTGTACTGGCGTTGAAAACACGGGAGGCAGTGAAAAGAATATTTGACTATGAAAACAAATCCGCCCCTAACAGTCTTAAAGACCTGGAAACAGAGCTCGACAAAGTGCGTCACGACGGATTCGGTTTAGATATTGATGAGCACACCCCGGGTATCTCCGCCATTGGCATTGCGTTTAAATTCAGCGGCGCTTACTACGCACTGTCAATTCCAGCTCCTTCCAACCGGTTTTCACTAAACAGAGACAAGTTCACTGACGAGTTATTGAGTGCGCGCGATGCAATTTCAAACTTATTGTTCGATGTTGAGTTTACTGCGGATCGATAGCCACCGGAATTTATTGCCTGAATACACTGGTGCGCACGAGCTTTAAAGCACTGGTTCTTAAAACTCGGGTTCTTAAAGCTCGGAAACCAACGCGCCAAATAACGCGTCTATTTTGGACAACACAGGGTGATCCTGAACCTCATAGTTCCTGCAATAGTCTTCTGAGGTTTCATAGATAACCTGCGTATTACCAGCGCTGCTTTCTGTAATCGCCACTCGCATCGGAAGATCAAGGCTAATTGTTATGTCCGTTAACATAAGCCTGGTTCCACCTTCCGGGTTACCAAAAATAAGTACTCTGGATTCAGGCATCTCAAGGCCGACATCACTGGCATTTTTCTTATGGTCAATTTCACAGAAAATAGTAAATCCTTTCTCCTGCAGCATCTCTTTCAATTTGCTTGTTGAGTCTGTGACTGAAGAATTGGCTTCAATAACTTTCATATACTTTCCACAGGGTGTGATTCATACAAAAATCAGTTAACGCAAACGGAGAAATCAAACCACAACGCACATTTGCTATTGCACGCCAACATCAACCAGTTCTTCATCGCTACTGGTATCTTTATTGGCGTCTGACCGGGCAGTTTGCAGCTTATCAAGATAAGTCTTGTCTACATCACCAGTAATATAAATACCGTTAAAGCAGCTGGTTTCGAACTCTTCTAATGACGGGCGCGACTCACGAACACAATCTATCAGATCTTCCAGATCCTGATACACCAGCCCATCAGCACCAATCGCTTCACGCACTTGCTCAACCGTTCTGTCATGCGCGATTAGCTCGTAGGCTGCAGGCATATCTATGCCATAGACATTCGGATAACTGACCGGTGGAGCGGCTGACGCCATGTATACTTTTTTAGCACCAACTTCACGCGCCATCTCAACAATTTGTTCAGATGTTGTACCGCGGACAATGGAGTCGTCTACCAGTAAAACATTAAGACCTTTAAACTCAGACCCAATCGGGCTGAGCTTTTGCCTTACTGCATTACGCCGCATAGTCTGACCGGGCATAATGAAGGTTCGACCTATGTAGCGATTCTTAACAAACCCTTCACGGTACTTAATGCCCAGTTGCATGGCCAGTTCAAGCGCTGAAGTATTACTGGTATCGGGAATTGGTATCACTACATCGATATCGTTATCCGGCCACTCACGCTGTATTTTTTCTGCCAGCTTCCTACCCATGGCAAGACGCGAACTATAAACAGAGACGTTGTCGATTACAGAATCAGGCCTGGCAAAATATACGTATTCAAAAATACAGGGATTCAGCTGAGTCTTACTTGCACACTGCTTACTGTAAAGTTCACCTTGTTGGGTGATGTAGATCGCCTCACCCGGCTCAAGATCCCGTACCGGCTCAAAACCAAGTCCGGTCAGGGCGACACTTTCAGAGGCCAGTATATATTCAGTACCATCGTCTGATTCTCGCTTGCCTAAAATCACGGGCCTGATACCGAAGGGGTCGCGATAACCAACCACACCGCGCCCGACCAGCATCGCAATAACCGCATAACCACCGGCACAACGTTCGTGAACGGCACTGACCGCATCAAAAATATGTTCAGGCTGCAGCTTGTCAGACTGGGCGGCCCGTTGCAGCTCGTGCGCAAATACGTTGAGCAGAACTTCACTGTCGGAGCTGGTGTTGATGTGTCTTCTGTCTGTTCTGTAGAGCTCGCTCTGCAGGGTTTCAGCGTTCGTCAGGTTGCCGTTGTGAGCCAGCACAATACCAAAGGGGGAATTTACGTAAAACGGTTGCGCTTCCGCTGAAATGCGAGAGCCACCTGCTGTCGGGTAGCGCAAGTGCCCGATTCCCATCGAACCCTGTAAGCGCATCATGTGCGTTTCACGAAAGACTTCTCTGACAAGCCCCGGTGCTTTTCGCACGTACAATTTGCGATCGTCGCAGGTTGCCATGCCAGCCGCGTCTTGTCCGCGATGCTGCAGCAGAGTCAGTCCATCGTACAGTTGCTGATTAACCGCCCTATGGCCGACAATGCCAATGATGCCGCACATGCTATTGCCCGTTTTTCACAAGCGTGAGATTGTAAACGGTTGCGGACCTGTTCGGTGAATAGTTTGCAGGCTTTAGCCTTACTTTCGCTTCGTTAGCGACCAAATGACAACAAGAGGCCGAAACCGCGCCAGAACCCTGCCACCACTTCAAAGACAATCGCTTTAAAGACAATGGCTGCAATCAGAAAGGTTTCAGCACAAAAAGCTTGGACAAATTGTCCGGCATAAACTTACGAATAACATCCGAGGCGCGCAATACATAGGGCAGCAATTCGGACTCAGCCCAAAATCGCTCTTTTGGCAGTGAAGAACTGCTTGCCAGCATCGCAAGAAGCGCGACTATCACCACCCCGCGAACCAATCCGAGACCGACCCCAAACAGTCTGTCAATAACAGTAAGACCCGTCACACCAAGGATTTTACGCAGCAACCAGCTGATCAGGCTGAGCGCAAGAAACGCCCCGAAAAAGAGAATTGTGGCGGCAACTATGGAGCGAGCCGCAGGGCTCTCCACTGTTGCAGGCAACATTTGACTGAATTCCGTCGTAAAGTTGAACGGCAGCCACAGCGCAAACAACCAGGTGAAGAGCGACAATATCGACGTGGTGAAACCCCGATACAGGCCGAACAGGGCCGAAATAAAAATGGCACCGATTATGAACAGGTCCAGGGTATTAAGAGTCATTGGTTACTGTCTCTGCTTGTACTATCTCTGCTTACCAGGAGTATTGTAGCAGCCACCGCACAATTTCGTTTAGATTGGGCGATTAGACCGCTACCGCTTCACCATCAGGCTTTCGACCCGATACTCGCGATCGATTCGATTCTGCAAAGCCAGCGCGTCAATCTGGTTAGCATACGGCCCAACCACAACACGTATAACCGTTCTGGATTGGCCTTTCACCCAATTTGCATAAGCAGGCAGATTTCGCGCCCGCAGCTTATTCACAAGCTTAATCGCATTGGCATCGCGTACAAAACTTGCCACCTGGATATTCCAGCCGGGTTGAATCGGGGTATCGTTGATTGCGCCGGAGTTGCCTGCACCTGAGTTGCCCGCATTGGTATTATCTGCACCGGAGCTGCCCGACGCGGCACCACCTGAAGCGGGTCGCGGAGAGATTACCGCTGGCCCACTTGCAGCTGCAGCAGCCACCTGATTGGAAAGACTTACCGTCGTAGCTGTTGCAGACGCAGGGGTCACACTGGGAGCCTGAAGTCCGGCAGTTGAGGTTATCTGCGGCAGATCGACCGAAACAGATTCTCGTGTCGGTGCCTGCAGCCCACCGGTTACACTGTTCGACTGATCCGTGGTTGACTGATCAGTAGCGTCCGGTTGTCGCGAAGAAAAAGATCTCTCGACTTGTGGTCTGGGTGGCTCCAAAGGCAGCGTTTCGGCGTATTCGTATTCTCTTTGCGAGCCGGAACCATCGAGCACAAACGGCAGCACGATAACTGCCAGCGCAAGCAACACCGCAGCGCCGATTAAGCGCGCAAATAATTGCTCGTCTCTAACCTCCTTACGACCTTTTGACACGTGTCCAGCCCGTGATGGTTCCAGCGTAAGAGTATCGGTCAAGACACCGCACCCTTGTCGAAAACTAGTGTAATTTTTCTCTGCTCCTAACCGTTGCCTTACATCTAAATTGCGCACCGCTGCCATATTGGCAGCAAACCGACCTCTAAACCGGTTTGCCAATCAACCTATTTGTTCACTTCACCCAGTTCTTCGAGCGCCGGCCCGACCACATGAAATGACCCGAGCACCACTACCCTGTCCTCAGGGCCTGATTGTGCAACAGCCGCCCTCACTGCATGAATTACCGAAGCGAAAATCTGACGGTTTTTCACACCGAACCGATGAAGCTCCTGGTCGATGTCCGCGCCAGCCATCGCACGCGGGTAATCAATTTCTGCAATCAGCCAGTCGTCTACCACCGCAGACAAAGACTCGACTATGGCGCTCGCGTCTTTGTCCAGCATGCAGCCGAACACAGCCAGAGTCCGGCCAGAT
>CAZYRP010000137.1:0-11836 GCA_964649465.1 uncultured Granulosicoccaceae bacterium
CGGCGGGACCCCTCAATCTGCTGATTCCACAATAGTTATTGGCAGGGTAATCGGTTCTGTAGTTACCCCTGGTGATTTCGCATTGATCAGCGGCGCGTTCACTGTGTCTGAATTGCAGGGCCTGATCGACATCCCTGTGGTACGCAACAATGGGAGCGGCAGCACGCAGACAGCGTTGGTAACGATTTCTCCAGCGACGGCTTCACGACCACAGGATTTTGAGATACTCGTCGATGGTGTCGCGTTTGTTGGTATCAACCCGGTTCCAATTCAGTTTGAAGAGGGTGAAACGGAAAAATCTCTTCAGGTGCAGGTAAATTCAGATAGCGAGTTCGAGCAAATCGAGACTCTGACAGTAACCCTTTCGAACAGTACACCTCAAACCGAAAATGGCATTAACCAGGCTGTTATTTCGATCACAGATAGCTCCGATGCAGGGACGTTCGCAATCACGAGTGATAGCAACTTCACCGTTAATGAGTCAACGGGTGAGGCGGAGATCAGTGTGACACGCGCTGCATCAGCAGAAGGCGGAGAGGTTGCCGGGGATTTAACTTTGACATGGTCCGTTACTAACGAAAGCGCTGTTGTGGGGCTGGATCTGCCTGAACAGTCGGGTTTTGTTGAGTGGGCTGCGGGAGAAACAGGTGATCGAACTATCACCATAAGCGGCATTGTTGCAGATGAGCTGATTGAGGGTACAGAGACATTCGTTGTCAATCTTTCAACAAGTGGTGAGGCTAGCGGCCGGGTTGAACTTCCGGAGTCACTCACAATTAGTATTATAGACGGCACTGAGGCTCAGCCTTTTGTTGTACTTGCATTGACTACTGGAAGCGTTTTTGCGGTTGCGGAAGATACTGCAGATACAGTACAGATTGAACTGACTCGATCGGGTGATCAGCAGAGTGAGGTGACTTTGCCTTATACGATTGGCGGTACAACAGACACCGCGACGGAGGATGATCACAATGCGGAAGATGGTTTTCTGGCTTGGCCGGCAGGTGACAGCACAAGCAGATTTATCGAGGTGCCAATAGTCAACGATGATCTTCCAGAGCTAACAGAAACCTTACTTATAAACTTTGGACAGCCGACTGTGGCATGGCCATCGTCGCTGATAGCGCCCTTACCATCACTACCCATGGTGCAGCATCCACCGGAGGTGACAATTTTAATTAGCAACGACGATATACTCGACGATACATCAGCACAGCCTGATGAGCAGGATAATCAGCTGATACTGTTACAGTTTATGTCGCCGCCGGAAGTGAGTGCAGTCAGCCCGCCAACACGGGTGTCGCCATTTGAGGTTAAAGCAGTCCGTGTAACAACACCAGTACCACCGGAATGTACGGGCTTTGATGTAGATGTGTTAGTGGCAGCTGGATGTACGCAGCCAGTAGATGGTGCTGAGATTAGTTGGACAGTCTTCCCGGATGGTCAGCCGGGAGACCAGGCAGAGATCATCACAACGGATGGGAATACCAGTCGTACAACCATCAGAACACTATCAAATAGCGAGGGGTTAGCGAGCGTTGACGTTAACGTTCTGCGCCGCGGATTTATAGGTTTACTTGCAACGCCCACAGAAAATACGATTAGCCCCAAGTCTGTCGCACAGGCAAGAAGAACTATCCAGGCAATTGATCCTCCGGAAGTGCCACTTGGCACTGGCGATGCCGTATTTATCATTCGGGCCGGCTTGCAGACAGTCGTTAATGGCACTGCAAACCAGGCGCAGATTGGTTTTGCGATAGATAATATTTGCGATGCTTTTGATACCGGTGGGTTGCCAGCTGCGATCGGTGCGGAAGAGCAGGCAGCACGAGATGATTTACTTGCCCTGTGTGATCTTGAAACTGAAACTGAAGAGACCGAGATTCTTCCCGCGTTGCAGCGCTTAACACCAGAGGAATATTTTGCTATTGCCGATGCGTCTGTTGATTTGGCTGCGCTGCAGATAACCAACATATACTCAAGAATCCTAACGCTTCGAGCGCGACAACTCAGCGGTGAGATAGACGAAGATCCGACGGAAATCGACTTAACAGGTTTGTCGCTAAGATTGTTTGGTGTGTCTGTTCCATCGATTGTTCCACATACAGGGATCAATCATCTGTTTGCCAAAGGTGGATCAGCCGGCGGATCTGCTGGTTCGAGCTTTATTAGTCCCTGGGGCTTTTTCGCCAATGGCAATATTACAATTGGCGACGTCGACTCCACGGAGAATGAAGCGGGGCAGGATTTCGAAACGCGCGGGCTGACCGCAGGAGCCGACTATATCGTTAACGATAACTTTGTTGTGGGTGCGGGACTGGGTTTATCGCGCCAAAACGGCGACTTTCGTGGTCAACAGGGGGCTACCGATCTGGATGGTACTTACCTGTCATTCTTTGGTACCTATTACAATCCGAAACGCGGATACCTTGATGCGATACTGGAAGTCGGCAGGAATAATTACGACTTGTCGCGCCAGATTAATCTGGATATCGCTGATCCTGAAGTGGACAGTCAGCTGCAAGGTACCACTGAGATACAGATTGCTGACGGCAATACGTCGGCAAACTCAATCGCGCTAACACTTGGTGCCGGTTTCGATAAGGATTTTAACGGGTATCAATTTGGGCCATTCGGAAGATTGTCACTGATTTATGCAGATGTTGACGGATTCTCAGAGACCGCACGCTTTCAGGATGTGCCGGGTTTCGGTCAGGTTTTAAACGTGCAGAGTCATAGCATACGTTCCGAACGACTCGCACTGGGTGGCAAGATATCGAAAACATTTAATACGAAACTGGGTATTTTCCTGCCTCAGGTAACTATTGAGGGTGAGTTTGAAAATGAAGAACGCCCCGACGATATAACATCGAGTTTCAGATTTGACCCCACTGATCAGGAGTTTACTATTGAAGGCGATGAAAACGACAACTTTGTTATAAATTATAGTTTTGGTACTTCAGCGGTTTTCAAAAATGGCAAAAGTGGGTTTCTCTTTTACGAGGGTCAGACGAATCATGACTCGGTTAGTCAGTATCGCTTGAAAGGTGGCTTTCGACTAGAGTTTTGATCATCTATATGAGCTGGTGCTCTGAATATTTAAATTGGATGCTTGCTATACGAATAGCCCGATATCGTAGTGATTCATAATCCGCTGGTACAAGGACACAGTCTGTATATGCAGTGCAATTTTCATTTTAAAAAATATTTATTGTTGGTAATTTTATTCGCAAGTACTGCGTGTTGGGCAAACAACTCTAATTCGATAGCGCCTGGCCTAACGGGTATTACTCTTGGCGGAGTAACACGTAGTTTAAACCCGGCGTTCGATCCAAATATCACTCGCTATTCGGTGATTGCCAGTGTAGATGATAATGCTGTGAGTGTTACCCCTGCGGCAAACGTCGCAGTTACAATTCAGGTTAACGGCGCAGTTGTTCCAAGTGGCGGGTCTGTGAACTTACAATCGCTTAACCCCGGGGAAAGTATTCGGATCACCGCTAAACAAAACTCAAAGCAGACCACTTATGAGATTCTCTATTTACCGCCGGACTTTCCTCACCTAAAAGTAAGTTCACACAGAGAAGGAGTTTCTGAAGACCCTATCTATATCACTGCTTTAACAAAGGGTACGACCATTACCTACCTGATGAATCTGGATAATAACGCGGTTCCGACTTTCTATAGAAAGCTTGATACGTTTTCTGTTGATTACAAACTCCATGAATCAACTCAGGAACGTTCCTATAGCTTGCGAAAAACTGATCTAAACCGATGGGGGCAGCGTAACGGGGAAATTGTAATCCTGGACAGTGAGGGTCAGGATAGTGAAGTGATCGAAACAGTGGGGCTCAGTCACACTGATTTGCATGATTTTCTAATTACTGAAAATAACGAACTTGTATTGCTATCTTATGATGGTGTTTATAAGGACTTAAGTGATCTGGGGATAATGAGCGGTGATGTTCTGGTGGAGGAGTCGGTTATTCAAATAATTGATCGTGATACCCGTAAAGTAAACTTTGAATGGCGCAGTCTCAGTGGAATTCCTTATAGCGACCAGCTGTTTGCAAGATACAAGAGTGACTATGCACATATTAATTCAGTGGTGGTTGATAACGACGGTAATCTTCTTGCCTCTCTAAGAGGTACAAGCAATATCGTTAAAATTGACCGAACTACCGGACAATTAGAGTGGATACTAGGTGGAAAGGCAAACCAGTTTACGTTTATAAACGATCCATTCACCGGTCCCTGTGGGCAGCACACTGCTACATGGCTTGCAAACGGTAATCTGCTGGTGTTCGACAATGGCCAGCAATGTCTGCCGGAAGACAATCGGGGTTTTGTAACCAGGGTAGTAGAATATCAGTTGGATGAAGAAAATTTAACGGCGGAACTTGTCTGGAGCTATAAGCAGGAAAATCAATACAGTGTTGCTTTGGGTTCCGCGCAACGACTGGATAACGGGAATACGCTTATTGCCTGGGGGCGGCGCAGAAGATCTGATGACAGTATTTTAATAACGGAAGTAAATCAGCAGGGAGAAATTGTATTTGAAATTTCGACAGACAACGAAACACCACTATTTATATATCGTGCTTACCGGTTTGCGAACTAAGTTGAAAAAATACGGATAATTGCTCGGTAAGTTTTTTAGACAGAGGCTGAAGCAGCTTAAATGCTATTCTGCAAGGCGAGTAACAAAAGAAATTTTATCCGTTGAATCGTTTTCAGGTAAAAAACCTGTAGCAATATAACCGGAGCCATCCAGAGTTAATTTATCTCGGTGCACATACACCGGAGGCTGCTCTGGTTTAATAACGTAGGTGCCATTGGTACTCAGGTCTTCAAGAACGTAGACACCCTGTTTGCACTCGATAGTTGCGTGCAACCGGGAAGCTGCACTATGGGTTGCTATAACTGCGCTATTTGTGTCCCGGCCAATCGTGCATTTTTCGGATCGCTCATCCAGCACCAGCGAGTGTTCCCCAAATCTAAGCAACATGTGTGTTTTTACCATTCTGGTGCTGCGGGTAGTTACGCCGGTCGCTACCACGGTAGCATCGCCGAAATCTTCCTGGACTCGCCATGGAATGCGGTAGACGCTGAGTGGTTCGTCTATTCCCTTAACAGCAATTTCGTCAAGCAACTGAGGCATGGGTACTACTCCGGCGGACAGTCGTTGAACGACATCGGCAGTTACGGTTATTTCACCGGTGTTAGCAAGCCCGGAAACTCGCGCCGCAATATTCACAGCATTACCATAAACATCGCCATCATCAGCAATAGCCTGGCCCCAATGAAAGCCAATCCGAACTGACAGCGCATTATCGGTGTGTAGCTCCTGAATCGCGATGGCCGCAACGCTGGCTTGATCGCAGGAGTTAAAGGATGCCAGCACTGCATCGCCAACTGTTCTTAGCAGAGTGCCGCCAGCAGACTCAACAGCGGTTCGCATCGCACTCAGTGAATTTACAATTAGCTGATGACCCTGGCTATCTCCCTCGCGTTGATACAGATTGGTGCTCCCTCCAATGTCTGCAAATAAAATTGCAATTTCTGTGGCATCTGCAGAACGGTTTTGCGGATCCTGAGTTGATGAGTTCATTTTGTCTCCGTGAGTTAGTCCTGTCCGTAAAATAACCGCAATGAGCAATTATTGATATATATGAGTTTCATGGCGACAAGCGCTGTCTGTATCTTAATTGAACATTGGATTAATTCAAAATCATTCCATTGTTGGAATCCATTTATCCTGAACTCAGGTTACAATTTAACTGTTGGGCTGGGTGTATTGCAGGAAAATAAATCGAGCCAGGTACCAATCCATTGCGCTTACAATAACGGAATAAAAATGAAAATTAGAAAATATGAAATCGAAGCAATGGATAAGCTCATTCGAGTTCAGTTGGCGACCTCGCTGCCAGGTGCAAAACCAATGTGTTTGGTTGGTACCCAATCGTTGGAAGGAAAATCCAACCTTGCGCCTTTTTCAAGTGTTACGCACCTGGGGTCGAACCCGCTGCTGATCGGAATGGTAACCAGGCCTGCAACGGTTGACAGGCACACCTTGCACAATATTGAACAAACCAGCCACTGGACACTTAATCATGTTCACGCTGGTATTCTGGAGCAGGCGCACCAATGTTCTGCGAGGTATCAGAGTTCGGAGTTTGAAGCGACGGGGCTGACACCTTATTTCGAAAAGGATATTACTGCGCCGTTTGTGCAGGAGTCCCGGGTGCGTTATGCACTGGTGCTTGAAGATATTATTGATATTGCCTGTAACAATACCAAGTTAATAGTTGGTGAGGTAATTTTTATACAAATAGATGACAATCTCTACCAGGCAGATGGAGGTTTGAATCTTGAAAAGGCTGATAGTCTGGCTTCCACGGCACTTGATACTTACTTCAAAGTTACCGAATATAAAAAGCTTCCCTACGCAAAGCCCTAAGGCTCTGCGCACAATGGCTGAAAGCTATTTGCCGTGCAGCTGTTGAAGGTAAGTGTCGGCAGTTGCCAGTAATTTATTTTTTCGATCTGTATCCATTTTTTCGGCGTTGCGAACCATCATAGCCCAGCGCGGGTTCTTGCCCAGACTTTTCGAGTGTTTAAAAATCCATCGCCAGTAAAGTGCATCCCAAATATCACACCAGTCACCTTTAGCATAATGACTCATTTTACGGACATAGTTTGAGCCGGAAAAATAGGGTTTGGTTGTAATCATGCCGCCATCAGCGTTTTGGCTCATCGCGTATACGTTAGTTACCATTACCCAGTCGTAGCTATCCACAAACAGTTCCATAAACCAGAGATAAATATCATCCGGGTCTATCTCGCATAAGAACATAAAACCGCCGAGTACCATGAGGCGTTCGATATGATGGCAGTAACCGGTGTTCAGCACCCGCTGTATCGCGTTATCCACAGGCAATACATCGGTTGTAGCTGTGTAGAAAGCTTCAGGCATGTTGTAGTTATGCTGCCAATGATTTGTGGTTCTCATTGTCACGCCAAGATCATTGTATGTTGCACGCATGAATTCCCGCCAACCTATCACCTGACGGATAAATCCTTCAACGCAGTTCAGTGGTATCTTGTGGTGGTTTGCATATTCCAGCGTTGCTTCCACTACTTGTGAGGGTGTTAACAGGCCGATATTTAGAGCCGGTGTCAGTACGCTGTGATAAAGCCAGTTCTCGTCCTCTACAATGGCGTCTTCATAAGGTCCGAATTCAGCAAAGCGTACCTGTAGAAATTCGCTTAACCAGTCATGTGCATCACTATGTGTAGCCGGGTAGAGTAAATTGGTATTTCCGCCTGGTGCGTCTGGAAAATTCTGTGTTACGTATTGTGCTGCCTCCTGAGTAGTATCCGTTTGAGGAGGGAAGTTCGGTTGGGGAATCAGAGGCAGCTTCTTCTTTGGAATTTTCTTACGATTTTCCTCATCAAAGCTCCACTTAGCACCAACTGGCTCACCGGATTTTTCCAGTAATATGTTCAATCGTTGGCGTTGATTTTTGTAGAAGTCTGCCATGAACCAGCGCTTCTTTTTGCTGCGATAGTCGGTATTCTGTGCTTGTGTATTGATAAATCCCGGTGAGGTTAGCCAGTTCAATTCAATGCCAGCTACCGTGCAAGCCTGTGTCAGTCGCCTGGACAAAATGAAATCTGCGAGGTCACATACAGTTATCTCTGTGACGCCCTGGTTGGCAATGGATTTGATTACAGTACTCAAGACGGATTGAGCATCGGAAAACTCGAAATAGCTCACTGGGTATTGTTGAGATCGTAGTTTTTTTGCGTAATATTGCATGCTGGCGCGATGCAGCAAGAGCTTTTGTCTATGAAAATTGACTGGATAACGAAGGTCATTAAAAAACAACGGATCTTCAGAAAGGGCAATCAAGTCTGGTTCAGATTTAAGGCCCGGGTGATTTTCAAACAACTGGTGCGGGAATATTAGTAGTGCCTTCACTTGACTCAATTCCCGATTTTTTTGTTGATCATGAAACGGTGCAACAGCGCATATGTGATATCAATCCCACGGAGTATGCGCAGACCAGAAATTATTTGAATGGCGCGGTTACTTATCTGAGCCCTTTTATCACGCACGGTGTTATCAGTACTGCAACGGTGGAAGATGCTGTGCTTGAAAACCATTCGGCTGGAACGTCTGAGAAGTTTCTGAAAGAGCTTGGCTGGCGTGAATATTTTCATCGTGTATGGCAGATAAGTGGAGAAAAGATATTTAGTGACTTTAAGCATGCGCAGGTGAATGTTAGCAGTACGTCATTACCTGCTGCGATTGCCAATACAGAGACTGGAATCAATTCTATTGACTCTTCAATATCAGTGCTTGTAGATAAAGGCTATATGCATAACCATGCCCGCCTGTGGGTGGCAGCACTCTGTAGCAACAACGCCCGTACACACTGGTACCAGCCTGCGCGCTGGCTGTATTATCACCTGTTAGACGGCGATCTGGCCAGCAACAGTTTGAGCTGGCAGTGGGTTGCCGGAACATTTAGCCAGCGGAAATATATTGCTAATCAGGACAACCTGAATCGCTTCAGTAACGTACATCAGTCTGGTACTTTTCTGGACATCAGCTACGAGGAACTTGCCAATCTGCCAGTACCAGAGGTACTGGATTCCCGCATTGATGTGAGCCTTTCTAACCAATTTCCGCAGAGCACGGCGGTGCCTATAGTTCAAAGCGACGATTCCGTGTTTCTGTATTCGATATGGAATCTCGACCCCGGGTGGTACCAGGGAAAGCCAGGAACACGAATTTTATGGATCGACCCTGAAATGCACGTTGAATTCGCAATGAGTCCGTTGCGATGGCAGTTTGTTAAGCACTGGGCTGACGCCATTGACGGGTTGAGGATCTTTGTGGGTGATCAAAAGTCTTTGTTTCCAGAGGGTACTGAACATTTAGCCTTGTACACACGGGAGTATCCGGCCACTGCACACTGGCCGGGACAACGTGACGAGCGTGAATGGTGTTTCGAGCGCCCGACTGGTGAGATTAAAAGTTTCTCCGGTTACTGGAAGCAAGTCGGTAAATCATCGAGCTATTTCGCGCATTGACGTCAACTTCACACTGATCTGCGTAGGCTTGGGCACTTGTATGTGAGAGTAAGCCGTTGAATACAACAAGCAATACCAATTCAAACGCCTCTGTCTGGTGGATTAAACGCGACTTCCGTTTGCACGATAATGATGCGCTCAGCGCTGCAGTGGATCACTCGGCTTTCGTATTGCCGCTGTTTGTATTTGAACCGGATTTGATCGAACAACCGGACTATTCTGCCATGCACGTGCATGCCTGGCATCAGGCATTGTTGGATTTAAAGGCCAGATTGCAGTCTATAGGCAGTGATGTCTATACAGGGCGCGGGCAGGTTGAGCAGGTGTTGTCTGAACTACATGAAAAAATAACATTAGAGCGTATTTACAGCCATGAAGAAACCGGTAACGGCTGGACCTACCAAAGAGATTTAGCTGTAAAAAAATGGTGCATGCAGCATTCGGTAGAGTGGATTGAGTTTCCCCAGACGGGTGTCATCCGGCGGTTAAAAAACCGCGACCAGCGACAGTCGGTCGCTAAACAACGACTAATCGAGCAATCGGTCGTCGCTGCACCTGAACGTGTTTCGCTGCCTGACTCCTTTCATGATTTGTGTGAGAAGCAGGATATTCCTGACCACACCGCATTTTTCACGGCTGGTGATTATAAGCATATTCAATTTCCACAATTGCAGGTAACTTCTGAAACACAGGCGAGGGCAGATTTGCGTTCATTCCTATACGAGCGCGGTGTCGGTTACTCAGGAGGCATATCCTCACCGAACACAGCATTGCAAAGCGGCTCACGCCTTAGTGTCCATCTGGCGTGGGGTACGTTGAGTTTGCGAACAGTTTTCAAAGCATTGGCGCGGGCGCAAACTCATCACAGAGATCGGCAAGACGATACATCGAAGCAGTGGGGTAAGAGCCTGCGTGCATTCAGCTCGCGATTACACTGGCACGATCATTTTATTCAGCGGCTTGAATCAGAACCCGCCATGGAGTTTGGTGAAATCAATCCGGCTTACTCCAGTGTGCATTACGAAGATGATTCGGAAAAACTCAAAGCATGGCTCATGGGTAAAACCGGATTCCCGCTCATTGATGCCTGTATGCGATGCCTTCAGGCAACTGGCTTTATAAACTTCCGTATGCGAGCAATGGTGGTAAGTTTTGCAGTGTACGCGCTTCACTTGAACTGGCGCACTATTCACCCGCCACTCGCTCGAATATTTTTAGACTATGAACCCGGAATTCATTTGTCTCAACTGCAAATGCAGGCTGGTGTGGTAGGAATTAACACCATTCGTGTTTACAACCCGACTAAACAGATCGTGGATCAGGACCCGGAATGCAGGTTCATTAAAAAATGGATCCCTGAGTTGGCCGGGTTCAGTGCGAAGGAAATTATTGATGGTAATACAACTACTCCCGGTGGTTACCCGGCCCCAATTATTGATTTCAAAGAACGATCGAAACTTATGAAAGAACAAATTTTTGCAATTAGAAAAAGTGACGCAGGGAAGGCTGCCAGTAGCCTTGTGCTCGAAAAGCATGGCTCTCGTAAAAATAGTTCTACACGGAGGCGTAAAAAAAAGAGTGGTCAGGCCAGTTTATTTTAAAGCCGCACTATGAGCATGTAGCAGTTATTAAATTTAAAACTTAATATTGCAGAATCAGGTGGTTATAACCAGTGGGCTTCCGGGTCAGGGAAAGTGGTGTCTAATGTAGTACAAGACTAACAGTTATATGTCGCACAGGATTAAAAGTCGATTGAACTTTTTGAGCCTGTGCTGAGTGCTATTGATCTTAGTCAGGAAAGGTGAAGGATATTCTAAAATTTTCGGGGTAAATGGCGTGTATTTGTCATGCCAGGCAGACCTGATAAGATATAGTTGGTAGTTGAGGTGTATGGCTTTAGTGGAGGATTCAGCAGAAAAGCTATTGCCTTGCGCTTCTTTCATGAGCAATCGGCAGAAGCGATTGCCAATAATAATGCCGAGTAATAATTTTCTGAGGAAATCAACAATTATGTCCAAGAACATCAAATCTACAACTCCTAAAGTGGTTTCAGTCTGTGCTGTAGCCCTTGGCATAGCGGTCACTGGTTTTGCGTTCAATGCAAGTGTTTTAGCGCAGGACTCTGACATGACCTTTTTCATCACCAGCGCCGGGCCGGGTAAGGGTGGTGATCTTGGTGGATTGGAAGGTGCAGATGCGCACTGTGCATCATTGGCATCTGCTGCTGGCTCTGACTTAAATAACTGGAAGGCGTACCTTAGCGTTAGCGCAGGAATTGATCGCTCTGGTGACAGACCCAAAGTTATTCCGGGTGTCAATGCTCGTGACCGGATAGGTGCCGGCCCATGGAATAACGCCAACGGTGTGCTAATAGCCAGTGATCTTGAAGGACTTCACTCAGATTCCAATGCTATCAATCTGGCGAATGGACTGGACGAAAATGGTAATGAGGTTAATGGACGCGGTTCAAAACCAAATCGCCACGATATCCTCACCGGTTCTACACCGCAGGGAGAGTATTCAACGGCTGGTGGTGATACCACCTGCTCTGGCTGGACCAGTAGTGGTGACGGGTCAGCTATTGTCGGCCACCATGATCGAGTAGGGCTGAGCAATGACAGGCACATGGTGTCCTGGAATTCAGCGCATGGATCAGCTGGTTGTGGAGCGGATGCACTTCCCAGAACTGGTGGTGATGGATTGTTTTATTGTTTTTATGCTGGTGAGTAGAAAC
>CAZYRP010000137.1:11936-14004 GCA_964649465.1 uncultured Granulosicoccaceae bacterium
AGACGCGTTTCACGGAGCTTGCGCTCGACATCGTACTCTTCTGCAAAACCAAAACCTCCGTGTGTTTGCACTGCAACACTGGCCGCTTCATTCGAAGCATCGGCGGCGAGCATTTTGGCCATGTTGGCTTCAGCACCGGGATTTTCCCCGGCTTCATAAATACGCAGTGCTTCCTTTACCATTAACTCAGCGGCACGCATGTTGGCGTAGGCTTTGGCAATGGGGAATTGTATGCCTTGATTCTGGCCAATAGCGCGGCCAAAGACGTTACGGTCATTGGCATATTTTACCGATTTATCAATCAGCCATTTCGAATCACCAATACATTCTGCAGCAATCAGTATGCGTTCGGCATTCATACCAGACAGTATATATCGAAAACCTTTACCCTCTTCACCAATCAGGTTGCTGGTGGGGACACGCATGTTGTCGAAGAAGACTTCGGTGGTCGAGTGATTCATTAATGTGCGAATAGGGCGAATCGTAAGGCCATTGCCTGCCGCTTCCCGCATATCGATTAGAAACACCGATAAACCATCTGTTTTTTTCATCTCTTTGGTTAATGGGGTCGTGCGTGCCAGTAGTATCATCAGATCAGAGTGTTCTGCGCGACTGGTCCAGATTTTCTGACCACTCACTTCATAATGGTCACCTTTAAGTACAGCACGTGTTTTCAACGCACCGGTGTCGGTACCGGAGGTGGGTTCAGTCACTCCGAAGGCCTGTAGTCGCAGTGAGCCGTTTGCAATGCCCGGCAACCAGGTTTGCTTCTGCTCTTCAGACCCATGGCGTAGCAGTGTGCCCATGGTATACATCTGTGCATGGCAGGCACCGGCGTTACCACCGGATCGGTGAATCTCCTCAAGGATAGCTGCACCCGCTGCCAATGGCAGACCAGCGCCCCCGTAGTGTTCGGGAATTAGCGCGGCAAGCCAGCCGGCTTGAGTTAATTCGGTGACGAATTCGGTCGGATAAGCCATTTCCCGATCAACGCCACGCCAGTATTCACCGGGAAATCGGGCGCACAATCGGCTCACCGCGTCGCGTATATCGTCATAATTTTCCTGGGTGTCGGGCATACTTTTGGTTTCCACGAATCAATGATTTCTGTGCGCCAGAATAACGGCCGAGCCTTCTGCATACAATCATTGTATGATTTTTCAATTAGTAACGAGCTGCCTGCAAAGTGATTGAAACTGACATTACGCCAGTCCGTGATATGAACCTCGAATGGCCAACTGCGCTTTACGAAACGCTGAAAGCCGCTGACGTACGCCATATGTCTTATGTACCTGATGCCGGCCATACCACATTGATTAAACTGCTTAATGAAGATCCGGAGGTAGCTACCAACGTACTCACAACAGAGGAGGAAGGTATCGCCATTGCTACGGGTTGCTGGCTGGGCGGATTGCGCTCGGTAGTACTGATGCAATCATCAGGTGTTGGCAATTGCATCAACATGTTATCGCTACCGGTTCAGTCACGCAGTCCGCTATTGATGTTAGTCACCATGCGTGGGGAGTGGAATGAATTTAATCCCTGGCAGATCCCAATGGGGCAGGCCACAGAAGCATCATTGCAAGCGATAGGCGTCACGGTTATTCGAGCTGAAACCGGTCAGGACCTTATCGAGATAACAGAGCAGGCGGCCACTATGGCTTATGACGCAGATCAGCAGATCGCGATACTGATCAGTCAGCGCTTACTGGGTAAGAAAAAATGGTGACTAAAGCGAATGGCGAAACAATGGACAGACGTGAGGCTGTATCAAAACTGCTCAATGCGCGTGATGGTGCGCTGGTAGTAACCGGACTCGGCTCACCAAGCTATGACGCCCATGCGTATAAGGATAGCGACGACAACTATTATTTATGGGGTGCAATGGGAGGTGCTGCGTTAACCGGGTTGGGACTCGCGCAGGCACAGAAAGATAAACGCGTGATGGTTATTACCGGTGATGGCGAGCAATTAATGGCATTTGGTTCGTTAGCAACAATTGCCGTTGCACAACCGTCAAACCTGGACATCATTGTGCTCGATAATCAACACTATGGTGAAACAGGGA
>CAZYRP010000138.1:0-13950 GCA_964649465.1 uncultured Granulosicoccaceae bacterium
CCTCATCAGTGACTGTCGCTCGAACAGTTGCTACTCCACGAGCCATCCCGTTTGAGTGCAACAACGCATCTACCATGGCACTGTTGTCAGCACCATGACAGGTAGCTTGCACGATCACATTGCGACTAAAACCTAAATGATCACGCAGTGCCCAGAGCTTGTCTTTGCCTGCATCACAAGGCGTGTATTTGCGTTCTTTTGCATACGGAAATTCGTTGCCCGGGCCAAATACATGGCAATGCGCATCAACTGCACCTGCCGGCAACTGAAATTCAGGTACCGACGGGTTTGGGTGGTACACCAGCCAGTCCGGGTCCATTGTGAAATTACTCAACTGAATTCCTCATGTGACTTTATCTCGGCCTACCTTCACTTTTTATTATTCCTGGCTACTTAGCCTGGCTTGTGAGTAGCGCGTCAAGACGCGGAAAAACACGTCGCACATTGCCTTCGAATACATCTTTCTTTTCAGCATCACTGATACTGAGTTTGTCTATGTAACGCTTGGTATCATCAAAGTACTGCCCGGTTTCCGGGTCGATACCGCGTACCGCACCCACCATTTCAGAGCCAAACAAAATATTTTTCACAGGAATTACCTCGAACAGTAAATCAATTCCCGGCTGATGATAAACACAGGTGTCAAAGTAGACATTGTTCATCACATGATCACTTAACAGTGGCTTTTTTAACATATCCGCAAGGCCTCGATACCGCCCCCAGTGGTACGGCACTGCACCCCCGCCATGAGGAATGATAAACCGAATGTCCGGAAAATCCTTAAACAAATCTCCCTGTATAAACTGCATAAATGCTGTGGTATCGGCATTAATATAATGAGCACCTGTGGCGTGAAAATTTGGATTGCACGAAGCGGAAACATGAATCATTGCCGGCACATCCAGCTCTACCATCTTTTCAAACATTGGGTACCAGAATTTGTCTGTCAGGGGTTTTGATGTCCAGTGACCACCTGAGGGATCCGGATTTAAATTACAACCGACAAAACCAAGCTCATTTACACAACGCTCAAGTTCAGCAATGGAACTGTTAAGATTTACACCTTCAGATTGCGGCAACTGACAGACCGGGGCAAAGTTCTCCGGGTACAGATCGGTTACTCGCTTAATCAAATTATTGCAAGCGCGACTCCAGTCTACACTGGTGCTCTCCCCCCCTATGTGGTGACCCATTGCCGAAGCACGTGGCGAAAACAAAGTCAGATCAGCGCCACGTTCTTTTTGCAGACGCAGCTGGTTCTGCTCTATAGATTCCTTTATCTGATCATCAGAGATAACACCATATTCCGGATTAGGCAGCGATGGATTATCAAGTTGTGCTTGCTGCCCTTCACGATATTTCTGGTGTGGTTCAGGAGCCGTGGTGTAATGCCCGTGACAATCAATGATCATAACTGTATCTCCTGATTACTTTTAATCTTTATTGCCAGTCACTGGCAGCAATGTAAACCTCACCGGCAAATAGCTTCCGACAAGTACGTAAAAGAGCTGCCTGTTTAACTTCTGGTGTTGTGCCTCTATTGTCGACATCCATAGCAATAGTAAATGAACCAGTCGGGTGCTCAACTACCACGTTTGTTGTGCCGGCTCCGGACTGACTTGTGTCATCCAGGACCGCAATTCCCTCCGATACCGAGCCGGGTAGCAGACAGGCAGTTGCAACACTCACCGCTCCCAACACACCAATAGCCTCGTGCACCCGATGCGGAATAAAATTTCGTGTGCAGACAGCGCCACCTTTTTCGGGCGCTGCAATTAAACACATTTTGGGTACCGTTTTATTGCTGACGTCACCCAAATTCATCCGCCTGGCAATGACCAGACGAATCTCTTCAATACGGTTTTTTAGTTCAGCGTCAGATTCGAGTTGCTGCGGCGTCTCATAGCCCGTTTTGCCGAAGTCGGCGGCTCGCATCACAACCACGGGCATGCCATTATCGATACAGGTCATCTCAATGCCGTTGACAGTATCTACCACATTGCCGGTAGCCAATAACGCACCGCAACTGGAGCCCGCCACATCAAGAAAATTTAGTGGCACGGGTGCGGCCGTTCCAGGTACACCGTCAATACGAGCATCACCATGGTAGGCAACTGTTTTGTTTGGCGTGCTCACGGTGGCAACTGCCAGCGCACTTGAATTAACCATGTGAATGCGTACGTCAGTCGTTGTGTCAGTGGCCGCAACAATGCCCTGCTCTATAGCCCAGGGTCCAACTCCAGCCAGTATGTTGCCGCAATTTTGACCGTCGCTTACTTCTGCGTTATCTACCGCTACCTGCAGAAACAGATAATCTATGTCGGCATCTGCTCGATTAGATTCAGACAGTACCGCTACCTTGCTGGTAAGCGGGTGAGCTCCCCCAACCCCGTCTATCTGTCTCATGTCCGGTGATCCCATAACCGATAACAGCACACGATCACGAGAGTCAATATCAGTTGGCAGATCGGAAGCCCTAAAGTACATGCCACGAGAAGTGCCACCACGCATCATTGTGGCTGGTATCGCACGTTGCATCAGTAACGCTGCCAGGTAACTGTAAAAGCAACGGGAGTTACTGTTGAATTAGTCACTATCGTCTTCCTGCTTAACATAGGTCAGACCTTTTGCCGCAAGTCGTTCACGGAATTTGTAGTAGTCGAGTCCAAGCTCACCATCCATCAGATGCTTGCGGGTGATTGCTTCTTTATCTTCACGCGCCTGTGAGAGCTTTTGCACTTCTGTTGCTTTGTCACGCGGTACCACTACCACGCCGTCGTCATCAGCGACGACAAGATCACCCGGTTTTACAATCTCACCGGCACACACTACCGGCACGTTAACACTGCCTATGGTTTCTTTGACGGTACCCTGAGCAAAGATTTTCTTTGACCAGACCGGAAAATTCATTTTTGTAAGATCACTAATGTCTCGGCATCCTGCATCTATAACCAAACCGATCACACCTTTCGCTACCAGTGATCTGGCGAGTAATTCACCAAAGTAACCAGCATCACTATATGAAGTCGGGGCAACTACTAATATATCGCCCGGTTGGCATTGCTCAACCGCTACATGGATCATCCAGTTGTCACAGGGAGGTATGCTGACGGTCACTGCCGGCCCGGCGATCATAGCACCTGGGAATATTGGCCGAATTTCAGGATTCAACAAACCACAGCGGCCCTGAGCTTCGTGCACTGTGGCCACCCCGATGCCTTTGAGTCCGGCAACGGCTGCTGCGTCTGCACGGCGAATATCAGTGACGACTTTTCCCATTAGGAGTGATCCTTAGCTGTGTTCAATAATAATCATCTGAATGAGCTTTATACTTTAAGCATACCCATTTGGTCTTCCAGCTTTTGCATCACCTGCATCGCACCCAGGCCCTGTGCAAAACTCGAGTTAGGTTCGCGACCTTCCTGAATAGCTGCAATAAACTCGCGATCAATCAACTCAATACCATTATTGGATACCGCCACCTGACTGAGATCTATCGGGTTTTCTTTGCCATCGAAAAGGTCATCATAGCGTGCGAGGTAGGTACCACTGTCACCAATGTAGCGAAAGAAACTCCCAAACGGGCCGTCGTTGTTGAACGAAAGCGATAAGGTACACAGCTTACCTGAGGGTGTTTTTAATCCTATAGTCATGTCCATCGCAATACCTAAATCCGGATGTGCAGGACCCTGCAATCCCATGACTTCACTGGGCGTTTCACCGGTTTGATACATGAACAGGTCTATCGTATGACACGCATGGTGCCATAACAGGTGATCAGTCCATGAACGGGCTTCGCCTTTGGCATTAGTATTTGTGCGGCGGAAAAAGTAAGTTTGTGCATCCATCTGCTGAATATTAAATTCACCGGCGTCAATGCGTTGCCTGACCCACTGGTGCGAGGGATTAAAACGTCTCACATGCCCAACCATGCCAACAACACCCGTCTTAACCTGAGCCGCATGCATTGTTTCTGCATCGGCAAGACTGTCTGCCATAGGAATTTCTGCAAACGTATGTTTACCCGCCTGCATTGCTGCAACGGATTGCTCAGCGTGCAGTTGTGTGGGTGTTGAAAGAATCACCGCATCGATATCCTGATCAAGAAATTCTTCAAAGCTGGTACAGGCTTTAGCTACTTTTCTTTCAGATGCCAGTGCTTCAATCTTGCTTTTATTCGGGCCGAAAATTGTCGTGACATCAGCCTCTTTTATATTGGCCAATGCATCAAGATGTTTTAAACCAAATGCGCCATACGCACCGGCCACGCCTATTTTTAGCATGTTAGCGGTTCTCCAGAATTAAGTGACCAACGGCAGTGTTTGATGCGGGTACATGGTAGAAGCGATGGACTTCTTCCACTTTTTCGTTCAGAGCACCACGCATCACATGCCACATAACCAGTTCAATCCCTTCTGAACCCGCTTCTCTCAAGTATTCTATATGTTCAATACTGGCGGCGGTTTCCGGTTCATTGACCAGCAGATTCATAAAATTTTCATCCCACTCAGCGTTTATCAGGCCTGCGCGCTTATGTTGCAACTGATGGCTCATTCCACCTGTGCCGAATACACAGACTTTTAAATCTTCCGGGTAAGTTTCTATTGCTTTGCGAATGGCTTTGCCTAATGCAAAGCAACGACTGCCAAGCGGTGCCGGGTACTGCACAACATTGACAGCCAGCGGTACAACAGGACACGGCCATTCATCCGGTTGTCCGTGCATCATGGTTAACGGCACTGTCAATCCGTGATCAACTTCCATTTCGTTTACTATGGTGATATCGAACGAATCAAGAATCAACGATTGTGCAATGTGCGCGGACATTGCCTGATGTCCTTTCACCACAGGTACAGGCCGCGGACCCCAGCCTTCATCCGCGGGAGCATAAGAAGCGGCACAACCCAGCGCAAAAGTAGGTATCAGTCTGGCGTCAAACACGGTGCAGTGATCGTTATACACCAGAAAAATAACGTCAGGCTTTTCGCGCTTTATCCATTCCTTTGAAAACTCAAAGCCTTTAAAAATTGGTCCGTAATAGTCGTCACTGCTCAGGCCCTGATCAGCCGCGACACCCAACGCGGGCACATGGGAGCAGGCAACTCCAGATGAAATAATAGCCATTACTTATCTTCCCACTCATCTTTAAAGCGATTACCTTCAATGGACCGACCACCTGCGACCATCATCGCCCGATAGTCGGTAGAGCCGAGCCCCGTCATCAGACCAGCCAGCCCCTGAAAGTTAATACCGTGGAAAGCTGCCAGTTTTGACGTGTAATAGATATTACCGCCAAGCTCCAGCAACTGATTCCATTCCTGGTTTAATGCAGCGGTGCGTTGTTCCTGTGTCATCGGGTACTGGTCGATGTAGCTTTCAGGATCTGCTTTAAATGCCTCACGATTGGGCGCCAGGCGCAAACTGATGCAAAACTGATTGAGATGATAACCACGGGTGGCCTGCTCACTGTCGAACACAATAGTGCCCGGTATATCGTCGTAGATCTTTTTCTCAGTCACTAAGGCGCTCTCCAAAGCCGCGAATATAGCATGATCGCAGAATTTAAAAATGCATGCAATTATTAGCAAATATCCGAATTTATACTTGCATAAAGTTAACTATTCATGCAAATGTACGTATTATGAGTACACTTCAGTGGAAACAGGCCCTGTATCAACTACGCAGCCGACTGGTATCCGGAGAGCTGGTGGGTGGCACCAAGCTGCGAGCCAGTCATCTGGCAAACGAGATGGGTATCTCTCGCACACCCATTGGTGAAGCACTGATCAAACTCGAAGGTGAAGGCCTACTGATCAGGGACAAATCCGGTTTTACCGTCCGAAGCTTCAACCTTGAAGAGGTTTTCGACGCTATCGATCTGCGCGGACTGCTCGAGGGGGCGGCGCTGCAAAAGGCAGCTGAAAAAGGTGTGACCGGCACAAGTATTGAAAAACTCAACGTGTTACTTGCAAACCTTGATGAGGTCATTGCAGAAAATCAGGTCGCAGAATACGACCAGCTTAACCTCGATTTTCACCGACAGATAACCCACCTTTGCGACAGTGACATTTTAATAGTTGAGATAGAGCGCTCTTACCGATTGCCTTTTGCCGGACCTTCGGCATTCCCAACATCCAGCAATGACCTAAGTCGTTTTCGTGCATCGCTGACAATAGGCCAGGAACATCATCACCAAATGGTATCTGCGATCAGTCGGCGCGAAGGCGCACGAGCTTTTTCTTTAATGACTGAACACGCCCGCCTTGCACACCAGAATGTGAATGCCGCTGTCCGCTCACGGAAGCAGGCACCACAGCTGGCGCTGGTAAACAACGCAAAATGAAAATAGAAGAAGTTGATGTATTGATAATCGGTGCAGGCCCGGCAGGATTATTACTAAGTCAATTGCTGCACCAGAGTGGTATTCGATCAATCATTGTGGAACGCACAAGTAAAGAGCGTGTGTTATCACGTATACGTGCCGGTGTACTGGAACGAGGTACCGTCGAGGCAATGCATGACGCAGGTTGCGCCAGCAGGCTGGAAGCTGAGCGAGTTGATCACGATGCTGTAATTTTGAGCTTTGACGGGGAACAGTTCGAAATACCAATCAAAGCTATTACCGGACATCATGTTACTGTCTACGGTCAAACAGAAATTACCACCGACTTAATCAATGCCTGCGAAGCACGTGAGCAAAAAATCTACTGGGACTGCCCCGAGACCGAATTATTCGATCTGCAAAGTGATTCGCCGCGTGCGGCTTTTACTACACCGGACAATAAGCAGATAGAGATTACCGCTAAGCTGATTGCAGGCTGTGACGGTTATCTGGGCGTATCGCGACAGTCTATTCCAAAAACTGAGTTGCAGGAATTCGAACGCAAGTACCCGTTTGGATGGATGGGTGTTCTGGTAGATAAACCCCCTATTTCTCATCATGTCATTTATGCAAATCATACAGACGGGTTTGCTTTGGCTTCCATGCGCTCTGATACACGCTCAAGGTACTACGTACAATCGGCACCCGGTGACACTGTAGATGACTGGCCGATGTCACGCTTCTGGCCGGAGTTTAAAAATCGACTGGGAGACTTAGGCAACAGTGTTATCACTGGCGAACCACTAGAAGTTTCTATAGCCCCTCTGCGGTCGTTTGTTGCAGAAAATATGCGTTACGGCAGGCTATTCCTGGCGGGTGATGCTGCGCACATTGTTCCACCTACCGGCGCTAAAGGCCTTAACCTCGCAGTGGCTGATGTACGCCGACTGGCACGCGCGATATCAGCATGGACCAACGGTGACGAGTCACTGTTAAACCGCTACGCCGATGATGCACTGGCACGAGTCTGGAAAGTCGAACGCTTTAGCTGGTACCTGACGACATTAATGCACCAGTTTCCAGAACACTCGGAATTTGACAAAAGAATGCAGCGGGCTGAGTTTGAGTACATTTTGACATCAGATGCCGCGCAGAAAGTGATTGCAGAAAATTATGTTGGTCTTGATTTTTAGGCTGAAGAAATATTAATTGAATCGCCGTTTATACCGAGATCGTATCTCGTGAGAAACGCCTGTCAAATACAACAAAGAAACAACGGGAAATATTTTATTAGACCACCACTGATTACGTTTTTAATTCCAGGAGTAGTTTTTACTGCTTTACCGGGAAACGTGTAGGCACAACGTCGAGCGTGTGACAGAAGTAGTACGGAATAGACTAATCAAGCAGGGTTGCTTCCAGTCCCGGCCCTCACAAGATGGTATTATCGGTGCAACAATTCGCGTTAGATTTGTGCAAGTGCTTCTCGATCGCTTATCCCCGCAATTCACTTACACTCCTTATTTTTTATAACTGATGAGATGGAATACACGTGCTTAATATTTTTAAAACCCCACACGTTATTCAAGCCGATACGGCAGATAACATCTTCGAATCTTTTCATTGGGTCATAGATAACTTTGACGCCTCAACGTTTATTAATCATACCCGGCTTGTTTTGCCAAATTCGACTTTTTTCCCGGATAAAACAAACAATGAGTTTGATATGGCAAAATCCATATGCCAGCGCATATTAGAGCACTCCGGTCTTACGCACTGGCCATTCAAAATGGTGCCCCAGGATCAGTTTCAACAAAATCCACCACCATTGTTAGATCTCGATTGCAGCACCCGCCCGTATTCACCTGCAGCGGAAACAACAACAGAGATCGCAGCCGATAACTCTGAACCGCTATTACTGACCTATTCCAGCGCCATGATGAAAAAACCGATGGATTTAGTTGCGAGCATGAGCAACCTGGTTGCACAGCACTACTTATTACAGTCGCGTCAAACACCACCAGCAGGCCAGGAGAGCTTTAACGAAACAGCTGAAATCATCAGTATATTTATGGGGTTTGGTATTTTAGTGGCCAATTCCGCCTACACCTTTAGAGGTAGCTGCGCGAGTTGTTACGATGCAAGAGCCAACAGATCTGCAGCACTATCAGAAAATGAAGCTGTTTTTGCCCTTGCGTTGTTTACACTGCTCAAAGAAATACCCGCGAGCCGTGCAACCACCGAACTAAAACCTTACTTACGCGGTACATTCAAAAAGGCAATCAAGCAAATAAAAGCAAATGAAACAGATTTTCAGGCGCTGCAACATAAGCTCATACGACACTCTGATGAAGTCATCGACTCCTCTGGTTCTCACACTGTGCACTGATAACAAATATTAATACGGTCATAAACACAGAGATTATTGCGTGTATCACAACTTATGTTAAGTGACGCGCACAGTCCGGCGAGAGTTTGGCACGCTCCTTCATCATCCCGGGTTTGGCGGCGGCCTTCCTGCTTAAGAGTATCTGCTAAAACACGAGGGAACACTGGCTTACAATTGATAGCAACGAATAGTCAGTGTCAGGGCTTGCAGATGCAACATCAGGCAACAGTTCAATCATCCATATGGCAATTGCATGACCCTTCAAGACATAGTTTGAATGTTACGAGAAATCTTCCAGTCGCTGTCTGCAAAGCGATAACATTTGCTCGACTGTTGCAGCTTCATATTCACCAATTTCTGGAAGAAATGAAAGAGATGCCTCGTCTAACCCCGTGGAGAATCGTTGTAATATCTGGTCTATGGTGCTATTGGTTTTAGATGCGCTTAAGCCACTAGTAGCACCAAGCCTTTGAAAATCGGCTCGTTTCAATCGATCGTCTTTTCCGCTGAGGGCAAGCGCCATACGATCATTTTCAAGTTGTGGGAAAACCTTAGTTGTTACGGCGTCATAGAGTGGGGCTAGCTTAACAGTCTCAAAGCTTTCGGAGCCCGGAAGAGCAGTTTTGAGGAGTGCTAAATTTTTTAAATGCAAATCACCGTCTGCGATAAGCCATGCGAATAGGGCGCGCTGTAATATTGCTTGCGTGTCCTCCTCTGGAGATGTTGACAGAGATCTAACAGCCCGAATTATTCTTTCAATTGTCCCGTTATATTTTGATTCGGGGGGCAGGTCCAGTACTGAGCACATATCCTCCAACGCCATCAGATGAATATCTTCTTCATTTCCACGAATATCAAATCGTTCTACTAGCAGTGCTGGAGGCATTTTATCCGGCATGACAATGAGTGCAATCTCGGGTACCTCGAATCCAACACTACGTCCTAACTTCAAGGCTAAAAACTCAATCAATGCAAGTGGTTGAAATCCACCGGTACCTCCAGGTTTCAATATGTGTGTAAACGGCAGATTGACACTTGGAACAAGGGTCCCATTTTCATTCAAAAACATGGGAACCTTTAGCTGTACTCCAGACAGACGGGGTACATCATCAGTGCTGTATAGCTGCGCTATATTTTTTTCGAAATTCTGCGCTATATCATCGAAACCCGGCCCTTCATATACCCCCGTGAATAACCCAAGATGATTGTAATTAGCAAGCCTCGAATCCAGTATGTCTGCAGGAATCTTAGTGATTTCATCCGGCTGCTGTGCAATCGCAATATTAGACATATAGCGCTTTCCAGACTTCAACATCGCCCGCTCATCTGTGTCTTTCAGAACTGTTTCGAGCCACCCTTCAGGCAGTAGCGAGAGAATAAATGATGGTAATTTTCCCGGTACCGTCTGGCGTACCAAAGGTAAATTGAATCCGGTTGCCGGCTTCCAACGCCATTCAAATCCGTCATGACTTAGCGCCCCGATGGGTCTACCATGCCAAGCTATTGTGAAATTTATGGCAGCTTCATTTCGTATCGGTTTGACGCCAGCGAGTTGCTTAAGAAGATAGCGCTCGGCCTGCTCGCCTTCTCGATACCATTCATTCTCTCGAGCAAGCGTCCAAACTGCATCAGCGGCCGCTTTTGCGCTTCCATGCTCTTCAATCAATCGGCGTACAAGGTCATCACGCATCGAATCATCTATGGAGGCGGCATGCACGCTTCGAAGACGAAAGGCCTCGAGAAAGCGTTGACGGATCGTCGAAATGCTAATCTGAAATTCACCCAGACCGTCTTTGATAAATCCCATGGCGGTGGATGGGCTTTGTGGTGCCCTGTTCTGGATGATTTCCAGCGATCTGATTCGGGTTCGCTGGCTTCGAGGACCGCTGATCAGTAGTCTTCCATCTCGTGTGGGGGCCAACAAAACTGAGCTTGCCGCGGCTAGATAGGCACGTGGGTAGAGATAGTGGGCTATGCGGACTGCATGGCGTAATACCAGGTCATCAATGTTATCGTCAGAATCAGCATAAATCCCTCTGACTAACTGCACTATTTTGCCGGTCTCTACTTGATAGTGGGCTCGGGATTTATCTAGATTTTCTCCTACTAGATACAGCATATTTAACTTTCGCGTATTTTAAATACGCGAAAGTTAGAGTATATATAGCATATGGTCAAGACATTTCTAACGATTGCGTGTTTTAAATACGCGAAAGTTAGAAATCACAAGCATACTTTATTCTTTGATAGCCCTATCGGTGCACTACTCCTTGCAGGTGACGACTCGGCGCTACATTTCCTGAGCTTCCCACCGGCCATAAGGCGTTTGGGCCACAAGCGGATTGGCTACATTCAGACACTCCTTTTTACGAAGTCAGGCGACAACTCGAGGCCTACTTCAGCGGTGACCTACACAAGTTTGACCTTCCGTTGCAACTGTCTGGCACAGTATTCCAAAACAGCGTCTGGGAGTATCTAGCTGGTATTCCCTTCGGGGAGACACGGACCTACGGAGAACTCGCATACGCACTTGGTCGACCAAAAGCCAGCCGAGCGGTCGGCGGCGCCAGTGGCAACAACCCCCTGCCAATCATTATACCTTGCCATCGGGTGATGGGATCGAATAGTCATCAAAGAATGGATCATCACTGCAAACTGGCTTGCAAAGTAAAACTGGCGACAGCCTGGAGGTCTCTGTTCTCACTTTAATATCCTATGTCAAGATTTGACCCCCAAGGTTTTTCAACGGATGCCTTGATGACTGACATGGCATACCGAGGTCCCCTGGATCAACTCAACATTGAGTCCGATATGAAAAACATCGGTGCAGACTCGACCGTAGAACGAAAGCAACTGGTTGATATGGTTAACCTTCAACGATTAGAGAATCATCCAGTGAAGCTGAATGAAAAAACAATAGCTACAATATTTGATCTTTAATCGTTGGGCTGGTCAGTGTTGTGATCTACCCGGCAAGAGCTGGATGTTGCTGCATCCCACCCCCATCCGGATCCTTATATCGCTCAACAGGTAATGAGAGGCCATCATTCTGGTCGTAGTGCAATACCCATACAGTTTGCATAGTGAGTGACTGTTGCCGGCCAATCAGTAAATACACCAATCACACCGACCTCCCTGGCAAGAACATCAAGCAGTGTGAATACATCACCGTCGTTGTTTGTTATGTCACTTATTGTCTGGTAGTACCAGCCACCACCGTTACCGAGCGGGCCTGAGCGTTCGAGCGTCCAGGTAATAAGATCTAAGCCAGCCACCCTGGCTTCATTGGCATAGATCGATGGGACAATATTGCCGTCTTCTTCAACGACCAGCATCCATGTCGGAGGAGCAAGTACCTGCACACCCAGATCGACCAACTCTTGCATTGTCGGGTTGTATGTTGCGGGATCTGTGTGATCAAAACCATCGACGCTATAGCGTCCATCGAGATACACCGCTTGTTTGCCAAACTCAGGTTCGTTTTCAATCCAGTATTTTGCATCCTCGATATTAAATGACTGCGCCCAGACATGCTCCGCCGGTACACCCGCCGCTTTATATTCATTAATTAGCTGCTGTGCGTAGTCTTCCTGCGTGTAATCGCCCTTATAGGGCATTTCCACACTGGCAGACTTAAGCTCCGGTGTCATCCGTGCGCCCAGTGACTTAAACAGTTCAATGCTTTCCGCGTGAGTTAATAATGTGCCGTTGCTTGCATATAAGTCGGTTCTCCAACTCGCCGTGCCCTGTAGATAATCTTCAACGGTGGTTGCCTTTGTATTCGCAGCATCCATTTTACCACTAAGCTGCCGGAATTCTGCAAGAGTGATGTCTGATGTACAGCACTGCGCAGATGCAGGAGTCTCTACAGTACCATCATCATTGAAGGAAGCCGGAGTGAACGGTATGGAACACTTTGCTGCCAGCTGCGGAATAGCCAGTATGTTGGTTGTAGTGTGTAAGTCGCACTGGGAGTGACGGCAGACAAGCTCACGGTCTGATGTAAAGGTTACATCACACTCAAGTATCCCTGCCCCTGCACGAGCGGCTGCCAAATACGATTCCCTGGTATGCTCAGGGAACTGTAAGGGTGCACCGCGATGACCAATGGAGAAATCACTGCGTACAAAAGGACCGCTGTCGCACTGCGTTAGTTCCTCGCGCAGCGAGCCGGCGTCCATGTCGTCTACCAGATAGAATGGTCTTGGTCCCAGTTCTGCAGAGAAAGCAACAGAAGATACCATTGATGCAACGGCCAGTAATGAGATAACAGGAACGGCGACTCTTTCAAATCTGTTTGCCTTTAACATGATCTTATTACTCTTCCCTTATTCAATGTGATTCGAGATTTTATAAGCAGTTTGTTACACGACTATGAACACAATCGCGGCAGTAGAAATAGCGAGGGCAAATTTAGGTGAACCTGAAACCGCCCAGCGTTTGCTACTAGCGGTTGACCAGGCTTGTGCATCTTCAGTATAACGCCGGATGTTGGCGGGTCCGCGACAACAGAACAGGTGACTGACGCTGTCATAGAGGCGATTCGAGGTTCCAATCAATAGTGAAACACGGAAGCTCTGGCTAAGTGTATATGCAAAGTGTGTCTGTCGACCAACCTACCCCGAGTTCTAAGTTTCACTGGAAGACGGGCCCGGGTTCCTACATTTGCTAAAAAGCCAGCCTCTAGTCTTACTAGAGCAAAGCCGAAGATCCAATTTAATCAAATAGATACCGGTTGTGTTTTGTTCTGAGTTTTGTTAGCGGTTACACAAACCCACTAAAATAAACAGAGATGCTACAACCCCGAAGAACAATCTTGCCCCCGATCTATGATTTATTATTGTGTATAACAACAGGGAATGGTCCTGGTAAGTGACCGCTCATGTCTTTTAGATTAATGTTTACTGGTGAATAACGTTAAACACTGATGCTCTTACTGGAAAGTGATAACCATTGTCATCGTAATTCTGTTTTCAGCTACTCATGCTTTATTTCAGATCTAAAATTTGCTTTGCGCGGATACCGGCTTTTCCGGTCACCCTCGCCTGTAGTGCGGAGTGACATGCCAAAGGTTGTCTGATTGAGTTTTCTGACGGGCGCTAATTAATTGTTCGTGCGAACTAAAAAACTATTGATTGTCATTCTTCAAGCTCAACCGGCTGGCCGTGCGGAGTACTGAGATATGCCGCACGCCATGCTTCGGTACGCTGATCAACCATTTGGTTAGGCAGACTATCCT
>CAZYRP010000139.1:0-13825 GCA_964649465.1 uncultured Granulosicoccaceae bacterium
GATGATAAAACCCGCAAAGCAATGGGTGAGCAATCATGTGCTCTGGCAAAGTCCGTCGATTACCACTCAGCCGGCACCGTCGAGTTTATTGTGGACGCAGACAAAAATTTCTACTTCCTTGAAATGAACACCCGCCTGCAGGTAGAGCATCCGGTAACAGAAATGATTACCGGTCTCGACCTGATTGAAGAGATGATCAACATTGCTGCAGGCGAAACACTTCAAACCAGGCAATCAGACATCGGCATCAACGGATGGTCAATGGAAGCACGCGTGTATGCTGAAAATCCATTCCGCGAGTTTTTACCTTCTACCGGACGTGTCACGCGATACGTTGAACCGACCATTGCAACGAATACAACCTCTGCAATCCCGAAGGAAGCTACTGCAGAGCCACCACACGTACGTATAGACAGCGGCGTATATGAAGGCGGTGAAGTCTCAATTTTCTATGACCCGATGATCTCAAAACTGATCACCTGGGGTGAAGATCGCGATACAGCGATTGATCGCATGCATACTGCGCTGGATCAATACCAGATTGATGGAGTAACCACTAACATTCCGTTTTTATCAGCCCTGTTTAGTGATAGTAACTTTCGCGCAGGGGATTTCTCGACCCACTTTATCGAGCAACACTACCCGAAGGGCTTCCAACGCACAGAACCTTCGGAGGAAGAAAAACACCACCAATACACAGCGGCTGCAATCACTCGCTTTTTATTACGCCAGAGATCTGCTGCTATCAGTGGCACAATTAAACCTGCCAAACCGATAACCACACTGCCATTAGTGGTGATCGATAACGGTGAGCAAATCGCTTTTGAGATAAACCAGATCAGTGAAACACTGTTTGAGCTTAAAACCGATACTAAAACCACCACGGTTGACACTGACTGGAAACCCGCAGGCGCTGTTTTCAATGCGCTGATCGATGGCAAAGAGATAATATTGCAATGGAAGCGCACAGCGACCGGCTATGAAATAAGCAACTCCAAACATGTCACTGACCTACAGGTTATGTCGCCACGGGCTGCCTCCAAATTTCATCTGATGCCAGTTAAAAAACCGGTAGATACATCCAGCTTACTGTTATCACCAATGCCCGGGCTGCTAATTGATGTTTTGGTCAAAGAGGGCGATACAGTTACCGCCGGGGATTCTCTCGCTATAGTTGAAGCCATGAAGATGGAAAACGTACTAAAGGCGGAGCGCAATGGCACCATAGCTTCAATTGTTGCAACAGTTGGCAGCACGCTTGATGTCGACCAGAAAATACTGGAATTCGAAAATTCATGATTGGAAAACTCAATCACGTGGCAATTGCCGTAAGTGACCTTGAAGCGGCCACCGCTGCTTACCGCGATACATTGGGCGCTTCTGTGACAGCACCTCAGGATCTGCCGGAACATGGTGTAACCACAGTATTCGTGGAGCTGCCAAATACAAAAATTGAACTGTTGCAGGCGCTCGGTGAAAACTCACCGATCGCACGATTCGTCGAGAAAAACCCCAGTGGCGGTATTCACCATATTTGTTATGAAGTAGAGGATATCAGTACCGCAATTACCAAACTCAGATCGCAGGGTGCCACGGTATTGGGTGACGGCGAACCAAAAATTGGAGCCCACGGCAAGCCGGTTGTATTTCTCCACCCGAAAGATTTCTGCGGCACGCTGGTAGAACTGGAACAGGTTTAGATTTCCGTTCGGCAGCACCTAACAAACCGTATCACCGCTGTCGCGATCATAAGAGGCAGGCAACTAAAAATATAAGATTTCACCCATTGTTTTTACGTTAGAATCCTCTCCCCGCTTTTTAACTCAGAGCACTTCGCGCAATGGCATTTCAAGTTGACGGTAAGTTACACAAGATCTTCAATACCGAGCAAAAATCAGAAAAATTTCGAGCTCGTGAATTCGTAATCGAAATTGCTGACGGCAACTATGCGCAGATGATTAAATTCCAGCTGACGCAAGACAAGTGCGAAATGATTGATGAGCACAATGAAGGTGATGAAATAACCGTTCACTTTAACCTGCGTGGCAGAGAGTGGAACGAACGCTTCTTTACGAACCTGGATGCCTGGCGAATTGAAAGCGCCAAAACTTCCAGTGCTGCCGCATCTCAACCGGCAGCAGCAGGCGCTGCAACTGACGCCGACTATCCTGAGTTAACAGCGAACCGCGCAGACTTTTCAGACGATATTCCATTCTGAGAAAAGCGCCGCTATCTTCAGCATACGGCGCGTATTAACCAACACGCTTAACTCTTTCAGGGCATGCAACAAGCTGGATACGATCAACAGCCAGGCCGGCCGTTGATTTCATCGCAATGGCTCGACAAATTTAGTCGAAAAATTTCTTAACTACTACCCAACCTGCCAATCGCCGCATCAATGGCGTCAACAATGGTATCCAGATTTTCTTTTGTACAGATAAGCGCCGGACTCAAACACAATGTGTTGTTAAACGTTTCAAAGCTTCGGTTGGTACGACCTATAATCACGCCGTTTGCCATGCAGTCAGCGGCAATCGCCGCAGGAATCGATTCATTAACCGGTACTTTTGTTTTGCGATCTTCAACCAGCTCGATACCGACAAATAAACCGACACCCCGAACGTCACCAATGATCTCATGCTTATCTTTTAATTCGTTCAAGCGCTGCTGTAAATAGTCACCCATCTTTGCAGCATTCTCGACAAGATTCTCTTCTTCAATAATTCTGATATTTTCAAGAGCTGCAGCAGGGCCGGAAGCACAGCCACCAAACGTACTGATATCACGAAAATAACTCATCGGATCGTCGGCGTTTGACTTGAAGCGATCAAAAACCTCTTCTGTTGTGACCGTGCATGAAATGGCAGCGTAGCCACTCGCAAGGCCTTTTGCCATGGTTACAAAATCAGGCTTTACACCATAGTGCTGATAGCCGAACCACTTGCCTGTTCTGCCCAGACCACAGACGACCTCATCGATATGAATCAGTACGTCGTACTTTTTGCATATCTCCTGAATGGTTTCCCAATAACCCGCTGGTGGCGGGATAACACCACCACCGGCAGTGATTGGCTCCAGTACAACTGCCCCAACCGTTTCAGCACCCTCTGCAAGAATCACTTTTTCAAGTTCACGTGCCGCCCTTTCACCATAGTCATCAATATCACCATAGGTACTGCGATATTCAAGACAGTCCGGCATCATCACAAAGCCAGGTGCAAACGGACCATACTGATCTTTGCGCTGCGACTGACCACAGGAACTCAGCGCACCAATGGTTGTACCGTGATAATCACGGTCCCGGTAAATGATCTTGTGCTTTACGCCGTTATTTTCAATGGCAGCCAGCTGACGAACCATCTTATAGACTTTTTCATTTGCTTCGGAACCGGAGTTCGAGTAGTACACCCGGCTCATGCCCGGCATTTTTTCGATCAGCTTCTTCGCACACATGGCTGCAGGAACATTGCCTGCAGAACCTGCGAAATAACACATTTGCACCAGCTGATCACGCACTGCATTGGCAATGCGCTCGCGGCCATAGCCAACGTTAACTGTCCAAACCCCGCCTGAAACAGCATCAATGAATTCTTTGCCGTCTGCATTTTTGACATGGATACCGGAACCACTGATCATCACTGGTGGCTTAGCCGTTTCATAAGGCTTGTGTTGCGTCAGGTGATGCCACACATGCGCCTGGTCATTGTCGACCACTTCTTCCAGATCAATTTGCGGTGTATCAAGACTCATGGATTCCCCCGGTTACCACAGCTTAAGGTTGACTGAGCAGTATCCCAGCATGCCCAATTCAATACACACTTAATAGAGACACGCCGTTCATTCAGCGTGGTCCAGTACTCTGCATAAGCCTGTCATTTGTCGGACATTTGGCTGGTGTTTGAGCCAGTTCACATAATCATTTCCTGAACCGCACTCGCAAGCTTAACGCCAGAATGAAGCCGTTGATTTAGAAAATCTTTTCCGGATTCATAATATTTTGTGGATCCAGCGATTGCTTTATCATTCCCATAAAATCAACTGTGTCGCCAAGCTCCTGTCGCAGATACGACTTCTTACCCTGCCCGATGCCGTGCTCGCCCGTACAGGTACCACCCATCTCAATCGAGCGCTGACTTAACCGTTCGGCAAATTTTCGCGCCACTTCGAGCTCTTCGGGTGACTGCATATCAACCAAAACCGCTGTATGGAAATTGCCATCGCCAACATGACCGACAATGGGTGCCAGAAGTTTACTGCGGTCGATATCTTTCAGCGTCTCTTCAACACACTCCGCAAGTCGCGAAATTGGAACGCAGGCATCAGTCACTATGGCATCGCAGCCGGGACGCAATGCCCTGGATGCCCAGTACGCGTCATGGCGGGCCTGCCAAAGCTTCGTTCGCTCTTCAGAATTTGCAGTCCATTCAAAATCAGAGCCTCCAAACTCCTGAATAATGTCATTGAATATTTCAGACTGCTCGCGTGTAGACGATTCGCTACCGTGAAACTCAACGAATAGAGTGGGTTTTTCTGCAAGACTTAACTTTGAGTAGGCATTGCAGGCACGAATCTGCATAGCATCCAGCATTTCTATTCGCGCGATAGGTAAACCGTATTGAATTGTTTGTATTGATGCACGACAAACAGAATCAATATCAGGGAAGTTGCAAACACCACCAACAATAGATTCAGGCAAACCATGCAGCTGCAAAGTAAGCTCTGTTATAACGCCAAGCGTACCTTCGGCACCGACAATCAAGCGGGTCAGATCATAACCCGCTGATGTTTTTTTGGCACGGCTGGCCGTGGTTATTTCCCGACCGTCTGCCATCACAGCTTTTAAGCTAAGCACGTTATCTTTCATCGTGCCGTAACGCACTGCGTTGGTACCCGATGCACGGGTTGAAGCCATACCACCAATACTTGCGTCCGCACCCGGGTCTATTGGAAAAAAAAGTCCGGTGTCGCGCAAAAACTCATTTAAGGCAACACGCTTAACACCTGGCTGCACAGTAACCGTTAGATCGTCCTGATTGACCTTGATGATTTTATTAAGCTCCGACATATCTATCGATATACCGCCTGCAGGGGCGTTTAACTGCCCTTCAAGTGATGAGCCTGCGCCAAATGCAATCACCGGACAACGGTACTCAGCACAAACCTGCACCACCCTCTGAACATCTTCGGCAGTTTGTGCGTACACGACCGCATCAGGAGGTTGGTTTGTCAGGTAAGTGGTTGTATGTGCGTGCTGCTCTCGAATTGAATCGCCGGTAAGAAACCTGTCGCCAAATCGTTGCTTCAGGACGCCCATCGCAAGTGATATATCGCGCTGTTTTTGTTCTGTCATGTGGCTATATTGCCAGTCTTTGGTTCGTCAGTCGTGAAATAGTTTTAATCTGATGCAAACTATTGTTTTTTAAGTCGATGTCTGCTTCCAGGGTCAAGCTTTGCCCGTTTTGGACGCTACCCCCAGTGGTCGTTTGATTCTGTTCGGAGACACCATGAATTTCGCTGTTAAAGTCCTCACAAGTATCGCTGCAATTGCGGCGTTCAACCCTCTGTGGGCAGCAACTTATACGTTCGAAGCAGTTACCGATTTTACAGACATAAACGCCGGTGAAGTACCGTACTACAGACACAACGGTATAAACGCACTTGCAATCAACGCGGCGGTTGAAAGCTACCGCGACAAATTTGCCCGCGCAACTCTGGAATTTGAGGAAGCTTCCGGACAATACGATGTGACTATCACTGCACTGGGCGAAACCGATGGCGATGGTGAGTTTCGTTTTTTAATAAACGGAGAAGTAATCGGTTCCGGAGTTAATGAGCCGGCAGACGCAGACTACGGACAGCAACTGCACACCTTTGAAAACATCAGCATTCCGCAAGGTGCTCTTATTGGTGTCGAATCAATTGCCGTGTCAAACGGGCTGATTCCAGAGGGTGATGCCTATGCCTACGCCCGCGGCCGCTGGACAACACTTACCATTACGGAAGTGGAGGAAAACACGGCAACACCTGACCCGGTGGAAAATGTCGATCTGAGCGTGGAGGTTCAGGCTAGTAGCGACACAACGACTACCGGTGAAGAGATTAGTATTGAGATCCTGGTTGAAAACTTATCAGACAGTGTTGCCACAAGCCCAATTGTTAATGTGGCATTCTCGGAAGGCCTGGGCAATTTCGCAAGTGACACATGCATCGACTCGGGCACCGATACCATGACTTGCACACTGGCGGAGCTAAGTCAGAACGAAGAAGCCAATTTCACTATCACCGCAAACGCGCTCAGCGCGGGGCAATCGCAGATTACGGCAGTCGCAAGCTCCGATCAGTCGGACCTTCAGACAGGCAACAACAGCGACAGCATTGATATAGCAATTCAAAGTGTCGTGCTACCAATTGATGACACTGTGGATTTGGAGCTCTCAATCGTTGCAGACAAAGTGCACCTGGAAGTAGGTGAGACTATCTCCTACGTGGTTACAGTTACCAATTTGCACGACAGTAACACAGCGACTTCACCAACAGCCGGGATTGTTTTTCCAGCTTCTATGCAGTTTGCAGAAAATAGCACCTGCACAGGTAATGAAACGTCAATTGTCTGTGAACTGGAAGAATTGCCACCGGGCATCAGCGCTCCAGTGATCATCTCCGCCACCGCAATCAGTGTACACAGTAACGCTACAATTCTGGCAACAGCAAGTTCCTCTCAGGCTGAAAGTGTTGTTGCAAATAATGAAGCACAGATCATCACCAGAATAAATCCAAAGCCGCTACAAAACGTAATAACCATTACTGATCAAGAAGCTGATCAACAGGCAGGCATTAATTCAACGGCTGACACCACCGGTGCTGTTAAAACCACAAGCACCGGCGGCGGTGGGGCAATGCAATTTCCAGTCGGGTTGTTATTAACGCTACTTACTTCCGCTCTTAACAGCAGACGTCGCTAAAAGCTGTCTGCGACCCTGTATTCTCAGGTGCCCATAACATAAGTAATGGCAGATGCAGTGACGACACCGGCTATTGTCACCGGTGCGACCCGGCCTAATAGTGTTGCTTCAGCACCTGATTCACCAATAACAGACGCTGCAAAGATTAGTCTGCCGGGTGACGCCAGTGTTACATTGCTGCCGGAAGCATTCTGACTCGCAGCAACAACATCTGCCGGCAAGCCAAGTTCCGTAGCTGCAGTGGTTTGCAGCGCCATGAAAAGTGCATTAGACGCAGCATTACTGGCAGTTAAAAAACCGCCCAGCGCACCTATCACCGGCACCATAACAAGATACTGATTCGGTGAGAAACCCGCAATGCTGCGAGCAACCTGCCCTGTCATATCTGCGTCCGTCATGAGCTGACCAAATATAATGAAACTCGTTACCGCCAATGTGGCAAGCATCCACTGGCGCATTATCGTGACGAGCAATTCCGTGAAATTTCTTCTTGCCGCCGGAAACATCAATAAACCGACACATGCCGACAACAGTAATAAAAATCCGGCATGATATAAAAGTGCTATGGAATGTACTGCTGTTACAGATATTGTCATCACTTTTAACGCACTACCGACACCGGGAACCAGACGTGTTACAAACAGCATCAACATCAGCACTGCAAATGGTACGAAGGCCATCAGAGGGAGTTTTCGCGTCGCACTTGAGTTGCATACCGACTTCAATTTGGAATCGTTACGCGCAGGCCTGTTCCATGTAGCGAATACTGCAAAACAAACAACAAAGAATCCCGCCAGACACCCTGCCAGCTCGACACCTACAAACAAGGTGCAAACCAGCAGCAATATTGAAAGCATCAAAGCATAAAAAACCAGATACCGGATAGCACGCATTGAAAGGAGTCCGGCCACATGCAGCGCCGCTAAGCCGAACAGTGCAGTTACCGGAAAGCTAAAGACGGCAGTCAATACACCAAGACGCATCTCAGGTATCCCAGATATTTCTGCCCCCAGAACCGTGCCTACAGAAAGCGCACCCCACGGCACTGCGCACTGTCCCAATAGCGCTAATACCGCCGCTTGCAACGGTGCATAGCCGAGGGCGATATAGAGCGGTGCGACAACTACTATGCCAACGCCAAATCCCGTCGCAGATTCAAAAAAAACAGAAGCTCCCAGTACCAGCGCCAGCAACCTGTGCACAGGCTCAGCGATAGCTCCAATAAGACTATTCGCAATTTCCTGGAGTGCTCCACTTTTTTCGAGCACCCGGTACAGACTTACACCTCCGAGCAGAACCAATGAAATGTTCAACGCGTTATAGGCCCCGGTAGATAACGACTGGATCGCCGATGGCAAACTCAGCTGGTAGGACGGCGATGTCAATATAATGGCTGTTGTGCATAAGATGCCCAGCAGGCCAGCGCGCAGCACAGACTGCCGCCACAGCACAATCACCGCAACCGATAGCAGCAATGGCAATAGAGCGATCAGTGTATTAATCAAAGTAGATTATCTTCAATGTTGAGCTGGCTCACATTCCCGGTGAAAGCAGAGAAAAAATAATGCGTCACGTCACAGCCAGGCCAAAGGCAAAGCCTCATCCAGGCTGCGCCGGTAAACCTCCGGAACCGTGATCTCTCGACTTTTAATTCAGTAAAAACGCATTTGTTCACTATATTCATAGTGTCCGGTTCAACAAACTGTCTCCGCAACTTCAAGCTAACACCGCATTGGTTCGATACATCTTGTAGCAGCTCTGTAAGAAGCACATCAAAAAAACAACAAATCAACTACAAGCGCAGTTACATGTCCCGACACTTCTCATCACCAAAGGCCGCCATTACGCTTGTAATGGGCTGCTCTATACTGCTCGGATGCGCTACTCACACAGTTGACAGCACAGCACTGGATGCGGAGATCACAGAAGTACCTGTAGTAAGCGAACCGGCAAGCGAGCTGGCCAGTGCGCAGGGTCTGTCTGTACAAACCTGGTTTCTGGAAGCCCGCGATATAGTGTCACATACCCTTGGCACTGATTTATCAGAAATCGAACTGCAGGTGACAGACAGCAAGGGCATTGCGGTACATGCAAAAAAAAGTTTGATTGATGCACTGCATCATGATCTTGACAATTCGCACTTCACCGAGCATTTAGTTGACAGCATTCTCACCGCTCAAACCGCATCAGTATTGGCTATCTACGCACCATCAGTAAAGAAAATTCTTCTGCACGACGAAAATCTCGATAAATTTTTACAGCATCAAAACTCTGAGCCTAAGCAGGCACTACAGGCATTGCTCTTTCACGAACTGGTCCACGCCTCTGATGATCAGAAATACAATGCATTCGAACACAACGCCCTGTCGTATCAGGAGATCTTTGCAAAATCAGCGGTCGTCGAAGGACACGCGCAATGGCAAACTCGGAAGATTTGCGAATCACACGGATGCAGTGCCGCGTTTAACGGGCTCAACAACTACATGTTTAGCACAGGTGCTACGGATGATCCGGCATTGCAGTACCTGCAAAGTCGAAGCTTCAAAAACCTGGAGTTTATCTACAAAGAAGGCGAACGGTTTATTGATCAGCTACTGCAACGCGAAAACAGCAGTTCCGCCCTGGCACTGGCATTTAAAGAACCGCCAAGAGACTCAATTCAGATAATAGACCCGGATTCATTCCCGAATCGGGAACGAGAGAGACGCAACGACGCACTATCCAGCGCAATTGAAGAATCCGAAAAGCCCTGGAACAAAAAAAGCACCGGTAGCCTGAAACGCAATGTACTTGCAGCAGCCGCATTTACTTTGGATCCGGCAGCACGGCAACCCGTAGTTAACTTTTACACATCCAAAATTCTCGCCGCAACAAAGCATGAATACTACGATCACGCGAGCGACACACCCATTCCGGTTGCAGTTATCGCACTTCAGACAGATACCGGCAGAACAGCACGCAAGACAGCCGCGCTAATATTCGACAACACGCTGAAAACATACAACCAGTTACAAGGTACGTTGGTCGATATAGATCAGTGGAAAAAAGAACACCACAGCGCTGAAATTGAAAACAAGTATGTGGGTCTAAAAAAAATAGAGATGCAAACAGCGAGCAGCTACATCAAAAACGGTCTTGTGCAAGCTGAGTACCCGGTACAGGTCGTGACCGCAACGAGCGGTCCTTATCTGGTGCATATAGACGGGCGCTATGCACATAGCGAGGAAGATTTGATGCAGTTTGCCGGCAGACTACTGCTCTCTATGCAGTACAACAACAGCGATTCCCTGGTGACTCAGCTCGATCGCTAAATCGTCTGTGATATCGACCATGATTAATGGTGCATACTAGAATACTTTTTCAGCAGGCTTTAACACCCGACGTTTATCGCCAATCCGCTGAGTAAATCGGCACCGATCAAAGTACTCTAACAGCTCCACAACAAGATTTCGTCCGACACCTGAGTTATTACGAAACTCGGCTACAGTTAAGGTATCTTTTGCTGCAAGTTTCTCTGCTATAGCCGCCAGATCACGCAACGTCTGTGGCAAAAAATATCTATTGTCAGTCACCTTATAGACCTTACCGTGAGTCACACATTGATAAAGAAACTGATGTGTTTCTTCCACACTTCTATCTATAACATCTGCAAGCTCGGTTATTCGCAATGGAGTAAGCTCGGCCGCTTTTAACTCCTGAGCGATTTTGTCCCAGACCTTACTATCGGACGGCGACATGGAAATCTCGTGACTGGCATGTCTGAACACTGAAGCTGCTCTGGCTACTTTACCTTTTTCAATCAGGTGCTGCAGGTGGTATTCAAGTACTTCTGAATCCAGTTGCCTTGAGACCGCACGCTTGACGGTGGCAAGATCCACCCCCGGTCGATCAGGCTTTTCATCGTGATACGCTAAAAGCGTTTCCAGCAACTGATTTTGCAACATGGTGCTTTGCGTCTCTCGCAGACACCAGCGATTAAGACCTGAGCGGATTACCGTCAGCTGATCGCCTGCAAGCAATTCATCGGTCTCAGTTGGTGTTAAATTCAGTTGATCGGAAAACAGCTCGATATCAATACCATAAATACTGAGGTCGAGAAGATTACTCAATACATCAGCTGACTCACCTGTATTTAACGCCTGTAGATGCTTTAATCTCTCAGGTTTGCTGCGTCCCCTTCTGGGCGGCATCGTATCCAGCACCCTGCCACCGGCGATAGTCTTGCGCGCAGACTGATCGCGCAGTACAAATCGGTCACCGTGACATGCCGTAAATTTTCGCTCACAAATTAATCTGGCAAGTGCAAAACTGCCTTGTCCAACCTCCGTGCAATCAAGTAGTGCTATGCGGCATGGAATATCTGCAGTACCAATATGAAAGTGCGCTGGTGTCCAATGTTGCAACATCGGCAACAGGGATTTTCGCGACGCATCGCTTAAGGTTTTTTCAAAGTTCGTAGCAGGCGTTAACACAACATCGACCACACTGGTTGGCGCTGTTACAGATTCTTCAACCAGCCATCCACCACGCTGCATGTCTGCCCTGGATAACTCACCACTTAAATTCAACGCACATCTTTGTCCGGCAATAGCCAGCGGTGCTTCGGTATTTTGAGCGTGCAAGCCCCGAACTCTTGAAAACTTGCCATTAGCGGGGTTATCAGCATGCAAAGTTACCGATTGATTTTTTTCAACCCTGCCACTGGCGACAGTACCGGTTACTACCGTGCCACTTCCATCCAGCGTAAAACAGCGATCAATGGCCATGCGAAAACGACCGCGGGTCGTACGCACCGGCTGAGATTTAATGCAGTCCTGCAGATCAGACTTCAGCTGCTGCACGGAAGACCGGTCATTGACCGTTAAGGAGAATACTTCTGTTGCAGCAATATCAGCAGATTTCAGGATTGCCCGGGTTAAGTCCTCGACTTGTTCCACCCGTTCAGGATCGACGAGGTCAATCTTGGTCACCACCGGCATCACCAGATCTACGTCCATTAACTTAAGAATCGCCAGATGTTCCAGTGTCTGCGGCATGGGACCATCGTCAGCCGCTACAACCAGAACGGCGATATCAACCAGCCCAACACCGGCAATCATATTGCGAACAAATTTTTCATGCCCCGGCACGTCAATCAGTGCAACCGGCTGTCCACTGCTAGTTTGCGCGCCGCCAGCCTGCTCGTCGCCGGTCTGCTCAGCGTCGGTTTGTGCTTCAGGCTCAATGCGAAAATACGCAAAACCGATATCGATAGTCAGACCACGTTTTTTCTCTTCCGGCAGCCGATCAGTATCAGTTCCGCTCAACGCCCTCACCAGCGACGTCTTGCCGTGATCGACATGCCCGGCAGTGGCGATGATCATTGATTAGCGACCGGCGCGAAACTCTTAGCGCTTTTGTGGGGAGTAATGACTATCATTGTAATTACCAAAAGTTGTATCCCGGTATTTTGTCTCCTTCCGATAAATACCGCAATCACGGAGAAACCCATGGCAAGACTGACCGAAATGGTGGCACCGCAGCGAGAGAGTCTGGAATCGCTCGATTGCCCCGAATTCCAGAACAGTGCTTTCGTACCGCCAAGGCCACTGCAGAACTGCCGTGTGGCGCTTATTTCATCTGCAGGATTAATGAAGCGCAAGGATAACAACGTCAAAGGTAGCGCCGCAGATTACCGCACTATCGAAAACAGCTGGCCTGACAGGGATCTGTTGATTAATCACATTTCTGTCAACTTCGACCGCACATCGTTTGCAGAGGACATCAACTCTGTATTTCCAAGAGAAATACTCAGACAGCTCGCAGAAGAAAAAATTATCGATGGGGTATCCGCTAAGCATTATTCGTTTATGGGAGCAACAGCACCTGAAAAGCTGCAACCAAATGTTGAAAAACTGGCTCAGGAATTAATCAGTGACGGCATCAACACGGCCTGTCTGCTTCCTGTCTGACCAAACTGTACTCGCGCCGTGAGCGCAATTGCACATTGGTTGGAACAAGCAGGTATCAGTACCGTGGTCATTGGATTAGTTAAATTACACCTCGAAAAAATGGCACCACCCAGAGCACTATGGGTTCCATTTGAGCTTGGTCGACCCGTCGGACCACCGGCAAATCCTGAGTTTCAGCATGAGGTATTGGAACAGGCATTACGCCTGGTAGAAACTGCAGGAAATACTACAATTGAAGATTTCGCAAAAAATGACCCGCGCGCAGTTGCATGCCCCGCATGGTCCGCTCCAGCGCTTAAAGACCATGCAACAATTGCTGAGGAATGCGCTGAGCTAAAGCCTTCGTATCAGTGCCAGTGTGTTGATAAAAGTCGAACATCTGTCGGTGTCGCGAAAATCCCGATAACAGAACTCGCCACACTTTTTGATGAAGTCTATACACAGAACTCTTTTCGAAAGCTAAGAGAAGATATCTCTGAAAATTTGATGTTCAGGCTTGCGATTGACGATCTTAAGGCATATTACATAGAGGCCGCCCTGGCTGATCACAACTCTCCATCCAGTCAGCAATTGTACGACTGGCTGTGGCAAGACACACTATTGGGACGCCAGCTGCGCGAGCTCAGGCATCGATTCATGTGCTCCGGTGATGCTAAAATAAACGACATCGGCACAAAATTCACTGTGCCACACGCATGGCGCGATTGAGTTGATCTCTGCGTTTTTATTTAGTCGGAATGTTTGAGGAAAAGTCAGAACATTGATGGAGAATTTAGTACACCCTAACCAGCTACCTTCAGTGGATCGCGTCATGCAAAGCGATCACTTTATCAATTTGAGTGAAAGCTATGGGCGTGACACTGTGTTGTCAGAGTTGCGAATCAAGCTGGACCAGGCTCGCAACCAGCTGCT
>CAZYRP010000140.1:0-13642 GCA_964649465.1 uncultured Granulosicoccaceae bacterium
CTTTGAGCACTCCGGGTGCCGACAACCCAAGAAAAATATCTGCGTCATCTATGACATCATCGAGTGTGCGGCTGTCGGTGTCTTTTGCATAGCGACCTTTGTATTCATCCATCTGTTCAGTGCGGCCTTTGTACACCACGCCGACAATATCAATGACTGTAATGTTTTCTTTTTTAGCACCGAGTGCAACCAGTAAATCAAGGCACGCAAGTGCTGCAGCACCTGCACCCGAACAAACAAGCTTTACCTTGCCAAGGTCTTTTTTAGCGATCTTCAAGCCGTTGGTAATGCCTGCAGCAACAACAATCGCGGTGCCATGCTGATCGTCGTGAAACACCGGTATATTCATGCGTTCGCTAAGTTTTTTCTCTATTTCAAAGCACTCGGGTGCCTTGATATCTTCCAGATTGATACCACCGAAGCACGGTTCCATTAAAGAGACTGCGTCTATAAATCGATCCGCATCGGTTGTGTCCAGCTCAAGATCAAATACATCGATGTCGGCAAACTTTTTGAACAGCACGGCCTTGCCTTCCATAACGGGCTTTGATGCCAGTGGTCCGATTGCACCGAGACCAAGCACCGCTGTACCGTTGGTGATCACACCGACCAGGTTGCCGCGTGCAGTCAGATTGGCGGCTTCGTTTTTGTCTTCAACAATTGCTTCACAAGCGGCGGCAACACCGGGGGAGTAGGCCAGCGCGAGGTCGCGCTGGTTTAGCATATTTTTGGTTGCGCTTATTTCAAGTTTGCCAGGCTTTGGATAACGATGGTAATCCAGTGCTGCGTCGCGAAGTTCATCGGCCATGGTTGCCCTGATACTCTGTTAGTGTGATTTTAGTGGCACTGAGTGTACAACAGGCAGACATTTATGCGGTGCTATGTTGTAGCAGGCAGGCCTACTTGCAGTTACAGTTTATTTTGACTTCGGTGCATAGATGTCGGTACAGGTACCTTCCGCAACTTCGCACGCGAAGTTCAGCGTTTCAGAGAGGGTAGGGTGAGGGTGTACTGTCAATGCAATGTCCTCAATGTCGGCTCCCATCTCAAGTGCCAAAACTGCTTCAGCCAACAGTTCGCCTGCGTTGGTGCCTACCATGCCGGCACCCAGTATCTGCTTGGTGGTCGGGTCAAGTAGAACTTTGGTGACCCCTTCTGTCCTTGCGATGCTTAGCGCCCGACCGCTGGCGGCCCACGGGAATGTGCCTTTTTCATAGGCAACTCCCTTTTCTTTGGCTTCTATTTCAGTGAGGCCCATCCATGCAATTTCAGGGTCGGTATATGCCACTGAAGGTATTGTTTTGGCATCGAAGAAAGACTTCTTGCCGGAGATTACTTCTGCTGCCACTTTGCCCTCATGAGTTGCCTTGTGTGCCAGCATCGGCTGACCTGTAAGATCACCAACGGCAAATATGTTGGCGACGTTGGTTCGCTGTTGCTTATCAACTTTGATAAATCCCCGTTCATCAACTTCCACGCCGGCGTTCTCGGCACTAACCATTTTGCCGTTTGGTGATCTGCCGATTGCGAGCAATACTTTGTCAAACGTATCTGTTGTTGGTGCGTCTTTGCCTTCAAAAGAAACGCTGATGCCCTGAGCTGTGGATTCCATTGTAGTCACGCGAGTGCTGGTATAGATGTTCTCAAATAGTTTTGACACTCGCTTTTGGAATGGTCTCACCAGATCGGGATCACAGCCGGGTATTAATCCGTCCGAAAGTTCTACCACAGTAATTTTTGAACCGAGCGCCTGATAGACGCAACTCATTTCAAGGCCAATGATGCCACCGCCAACTACCAATAAGCGTTCAGGTATGTCGCTAAGTTCAAGTGCGCCGGTGGAATCGATCAGTCGATCATCTTCGTAAGGAAAGCCCGGTAGTTTCACCACTGAGGAACCGGCTGCGATGATTGCATTTGCAAAGTTAACTGTGCGCACACTGCCGTTGTTATCAATATTCAGCTGTGTGGAGTTCTGGAAAGTGGCAACGCCGGTTGCCACTTCGACATTACGTTGCCTGGCAAGCCCTTTGAGGCCGCCGGTCAGTTGTCCGATTACTTTTTCTTTGAAACCGCGCAGTTTATCCAGATCAATCTGCGGTTCACCAAAAGTGATGCCGTGATCTTTCATCTCACGTGTTTCATTAATGACCTGCGCTGTGTGCAGCAGGGCTTTAGAGGGAATGCAACCAACGTTTAAGCATACACCGCCAAGTTCCGGAAAACGCTCAACAAGAAGCACTGACAGACCGAGATCTGCTGCGCGGAAAGCCGCAGTGTACCCACCGGGGCCTGCGCCAATCACAACCACATCATAGGTGTCGTTAGCATTGCCGGTGGCAGTATTGGTGGCGGCAGTGCTGTTAGCTGTTTCGGGGGTGGAAGCCGTCTGCGTCGCTGCCGCAGGTGCTGTGTCTGTTGCGTCGGCAGAGATGACCGCAATAGCAGTGCCTTGCGAAATACGGTCTCCAACTGATACGAGAATCTCAGTGACTTCACCGTCGATCGGTGAAGGGATTTCTATGCTCGCTTTATCGCTTTCAACGGTGATCAGTGAGTCTTCGACTTTGACGCTGTCGCCGACGTGTATCAGAACCTCTATGATTTCAACATCGGCGAAATCACCGATGTCAGGTACTGAAACTGTTACGGGATTATCCACGTGTACTCCGTGACTGTGTAAATTGAGTAGAGACTTTAAGTGATAACTTGAATGGTAAGATCATCAAAGCATGGTCTTTCGAATATCACTGATCACTTTGCAGTAGTACGCCATGAAGCGTGCGCCGTCGGCACCATCTATCACGCGGTGATCGTAGGTGATATCAAGTGGACAGATAAAGCGCGGAGTAAATTCCTCACCATTCCACACCGGTTGCATTTTTGCACGGGAGATACCGAGAATCGCGACTTCAGGCGGGTTCACAATAGGTGTGAATGCTGTGCCACCGATGCCACCCAGACTTGAGATAGTCATGCTCGCGCCCTGCATTTCAGCAGGTTTGAGTTTCTTTTCCCGTGCTCGGGAACTTAGATCGCTCATCTCTTCAGATAGTTCATAGATACTTTTCCTGTCTGTATCTGTCAGTACCGGTACCACCAATCCGTTTGGTGTATCGACTGCGATTCCGATATTGAAATATTTCTTGTAAAAAAGTGACTGACCATCGGCTGAGAGAGAAGAGTTAAAGCGTGGAAATTTCTTAAGTGCGGCGGTTAGTGCTTTTATATGAAATACCAGACCTGTCACTCGAATACCTTCATCTGCTGCTTCCTGCTTAATTGATTTTCTAAAAGCTTCAAGCTCTGTGATGTCGGCTTCATCATGCTGAGTCACCATTGGCAGGTTTAGCCAGGCGCGGTGCAGGTTCTCGGAGGTGAGCACATTGATGCGCGTCATCTCTACCCGCTCCACTTCGCCAAACTTGCTGAAGTCGACTTCAGGGATTGATGGTATGCCTGCACCTGTGCCAGCAGCGCCGCCGTAATTACTGCTGGCAGAGCTCATTGCGGATTTAACAAACTGTTGAACATCGTCTTTTAAGATGCGGTTCTTGCGTCCGCTACCCGTGACCAGGGTCAGATCAACGCCAAGCTCTCTGGCGAACTTCCTTACCGATGGGCTGGCGTGCGCACGACGATACGTCTCGTCGGCAATTTTCTGTGTAGGTGATGACGGTGACTGCGGTTTGTTGGCAGCAGGTTTTGGTGCTGCAGCGATTGCTGCCTCCGGAGCTTTTGAGGTTACAGAAGTTTCCGCTTGCGCAGGAGCTTCTGCGGTGCTTCCGGTTATTTCTGCAACAAGGTCACCTTGAGAGACTTTATCGCCAACAGACAGGGGTACTGATGTTACGGTTCCGGCCACTGTCGACGGTATTTCCATACTTGCTTTGTCAGTTTCAAGCGTGATCAGTGACTGATCCAGCTCAACCGTATCACCCGGGCTTATCAGTACTTCGATGACTTCAATTTCTTCAAAGTCACCGATTTCCGGCACCATCACCTGGCTTGTTTCGGTATTGCCTCCAGACGTCGGAGCAACTTCAGCAGGCTTGCTTGCTGGTGCCTCTGTCACAGCTGGTGCAGGGGCACTGTCTGCAGCACCAGCAATTGCTGATAAACGTGCGAACACATCGCCCTGAGATATTTTGTCGCCGACTTTGATTAACAGCTCAGTGATGGTGCCGTCGTCTGTCGACGGAATTTCCATGCTGGCTTTGTCACTCTCGAGCGTGATCAGTGATTGCTCTGCAGTGACGCTGTCACCAACCTCCACCAGTATTTCAATCACTTCAACGCTATCATGCTCGCCAATATCCGGTACGCGGATGTCTATAGGTGTTGACATATTTAGTCTCCGCTTTAGCTGTTGACCGGATTGGATTTGCTTGGATCAAGTTGGTATTTGACTATCGCATCGCTAACAACGCTTGCATCCAACATGTTTTGCTCGCGCAACGCGTTAAGTGCAGTGACTACAACATAGCGTCGATCTATCTCGAAGAAATCGCGTAGTTTCTCGCGCGTATCAGAGCGACCGAAGCCGTCTGTACCGAGTACTTTATACGGGGCATCAATAAACTCACGTAAACCATCAGACAGTGTTTTCATGTAATCGCTGGTTGCAACTACCGGGTGCGGGTACTCGTTTAGCAGCTCCGCCACATACGGTACTTTCTGGGTTTCGGTCGGGTTCAGGTTGTTCCAACGGGTTGCAGCCAGACCGTCACGTCTGAGTTCTGTAAAGCTGGTAACGCTCCAGATGTCGCTGCCAATATTCCAGTCTTTTTCAAGCATTTCAGCAGCTGCCATTGCTTCACGCAATATGACGCCCGAGCCCAACAGGTTGACCCGGTAGCGGGCATCAGGTGCTGTGCTTTTGAGCTTGTACATCCCTTTAATAATGCCTTGCTCCGCGCCTTCCGGCAGGGCCGGGTGCTGATAGTTTTCATTCATCGCAGTGATGTAGTAAAAAACATCTTCCTGGTCCTGCATCATGCGGCGCATGCCGTCCTGAATGATGACTGCCATTTCATAGGCAAAGCACGGGTCATAACAAACGCAGTTAGGAATGGTGCTGGCTAGTACATGACTGTGTCCGTCTTCGTGCTGAAGTCCTTCACCATTTAGTGTGGTGCGGCCAGCTGTACCACCGATCATGAAGCCTCGTGCACGCATATCGCCGGCGGCCCAGGCAAAATCACCAATGCGCTGGAAGCCGAACATTGAGTAGTAAACATAAAACGGAATCATGTTGACACCGTGTGTGCTGTAGGCCGTGGATGCGGCAATCCATGAAGACATAGCACCTGCTTCTGTTATGCCTTCTTCGAGAATTTGACCGGTCTTGTCTTCTTTATAGAACATCACCTGATCACGATCTTCAGGCGTATACAGCTGCCCAACTGATGAATAGATGCCCAGTTGCCTGAACATGCCGTCCATGCCGAAGGTTCTGGCTTCGTCGGGTACAATTGGTACTACGTTCTCGCCAATCTTTTTGTCTCTTGTAAGAATGGTTAGCAGTCTTACGAAAGCCATTGTTGTGGATAGCTCGCGATCGCCTGAATCTTTAAGCAAAGGTTCAAACGCAGATAGTGGGGGTACTTCAAGAGGCGCTGCGAATTTTTGCCTTTGCGGCAAAAATCCACCCAGGTCTTCGCGTTTCTGCTTTAAATACCTGGAAATCTCGCTGTCCTCGTCTGGCTTGCAATACTCGTAGTTTTCAACCTGTTCATCGGTTAACGGTATATTGAAGCGATCACGCATATTCATTAAAGACTCCAGCGCCATCTTCTTTTGCTGGTGAGTTGAGTTGGTGCCCTCACCCGATTCGCCCATGCCATAGCCTTTAACGGTCTTCATTAATATGACAGTTGGCTGACCTTCATGATGAGTTGCAGCATGGTAGGCTGCATAAATTTTATGTGGATCATGGCCACCCCGATTTAAGCGCCAGATATCTTCATCAGATAGTTTGGCCACCATGCTGGCAGTTTCGGGATATTTGCCAAAAAACTTCTCACGCGTGTACGCACCGTCTTTGGCTTTAAAGTTCTGGTATTCACCGTCAACCGTTTCCATCATCAGTTGCTTTAATTTGCCATCGTGATCTTTTGCAAGCAGTGGATCCCAGTAGGAGCCCCATATCACTTTAATAACGTTCCAGCCTGCACCGCGGAAGACACTTTCCAGTTCCTGAATGATTTTTCCGTTGCCGCGCACCGGGCCGTCAAGCCGCTGCAGGTTGCAGTTAATGACAAAGGTCAGGTTATCTAGCTTCTCTCTGCCTGCAAGCGAGATCGCACCGAGTGATTCCGGCTCATCCATTTCACCGTCACCCATAAACGCCCAAACCTGACGGTTATCAGTTTTAGTCATTGACCTGTCGTGCAGGTACTTCATGAATCTGGCTTGATAGATAGCGGTAATTGAGGTGAGTCCCATGGATACCGTTGGGAACTGCCAGAAGTCGGGCATCAGATAGGGATGCGGGTAGGAGGAAAGACCTTCGCCGTCGACTTCTCTTCTGAACTTATCGAGATCTTCAGCGCTTAGTCTGCCCTCAAGAAAGGCACGTGCATAGATGCCGGGTGCCGAGTGGCCCTGTACAAATACCAGGTCGCCACCGTGGCTGGGGGTGGGGGCGTGGAAGAAATGATTGAAGCCAACATCATAGAGAGTGGCGGCTGACGCAAAGCTCGAGATATGGCCACCAAGGCTTCCATCTTCACGGTTAGCGCGTAGCACCATAGCAGTGGCGTTCCAGCGAATGATCGCTCGCAGTTGCTGTTCGATCTCATGATCCCCGGGGCTGACTGCTTCAAGGTGCGGTGGAATGGTGTTGATGTACGCAGTCGAGGCGCTGTATGGCAGGTTAGTGCCTGAGCGTCGGGATTGATCGATGAGCGCTTCGAGAATGTAGTGAGCTCGTTCGGGGCCTTCATGCTCGATGACCGCATCAAGCGCATCGAGCCATTCACGGGTCTCTTGTGGATCGGTGTCCTGAAGTTCTGGCATGCGGATCTCTTAGTTCTGACGCGGAGGATAAAATTGGTGGCCGCTGTAATTTGGACAGTTGGCCGCGGTCGTGTGCCGGTTGGGACACGACATGATTAATGAATTGTTCGATATCGCATGAGTATAAACCAGCTCGAGCAGAAATGTGGAAATTGCACACAGTGAACTTCACAATATTTTCAGGTAATGATGTTAAGCGTCTGGCTGGAAAAAACGCTGAATATGGTGTGTCGTTATCGGGTCCCGCGGTATGCCATTGAACCGGTATATATTCAACGGAGTGACGCGTCAGTTTCAACAAGTCTTCTGAATTTTCCTCTCAATATCTGTCCTGAAGTCTTTCTCTGAGGCGCCAGGGTTGCATTTTTACTTCTTATGCCCGCCTGATAAGGCCGGAACAATTGAGCTACAGCAATTGTGCCAGAGCAAATTGGCCCTGCGAGTCTATCTGGACTAATTTACAGTCCGCCACACCGCCAGCTTCAGGTGCATTTTTAGAATCGGTGCAGACGCGAGTATAGTTTTCGGTATAGCCAAAAACCTTTGATGCTTCGGTGTTGCTCGGGCGGCCTTCCCAAAGAACTGTTGCAACGGTTTGCAGCTGTTGCTGGATAAACTCACGTCGCAGTCTGTTTGCCAGCGCACGCAACTCAGCGCTTCGGTCTTTCTTTGTCTGTTCAGCAACCGGCTTACTCATGGTGGCAGCTTTTGTACCTTCACGAGGTGAGAAACTGAACACATGTATGTGTCCGAATCCGGTTGTCTCGACGAAGTTCATTGTATCGATCCAGTCCTCATTAGACTCACCTGGAAAGCCGACAATAATATCTGTGGTTACGTTAAAGCCCGGGACGGATAATCTTGCCTGTTTTACCAGCGATGCGAACTCGGAAGTTTTGCAGCGGCGTGCCATGCGTCGGAGTACTGCATCAGAACCGCTCTGCAGAGGCAGATGCATATGTGGCATTAATCGCTGGTTTTCGAACAGTGTGAAAAAGTTATCGCCGAGGTCCCATGGTTCAACAGAAGCAAACCGAACTCGCGGTATGTCGGTGCATTGCAGTATTTGCTGAACCAGTGTCGTTAAACTACTTTGGATATCTGATCCGTAGCCACCCACGTGCACGCCGGTTAAAACAATTTCCTGAACACCTTGCTGGTGTAGTTGATTGATTTCATCAATGATATCGTTCAGTGGCCGACTTTGCTCTTCACCGCGTGCCATTGTCACGATGCAATAGGTGCATCGATAACGGCAGCCGTCTTGAATTTTTATAAATGCACGTTGGCGATTGCGCGCAAATAGTGACGATTCTGCAGGCAACGTCGCACCTTCAGGCATTATGCTGATGGGCAAGGTGTCGGTGACAGTCTTAACCAGCTCTTTCTTTTTGCTGTTGTCGATAAGCAAATCGATACCGAGATCTGATGCAGTGCCCGCTTCACCGGTAGAAACAGCACAACCACTGACAACCAGTTTGCCGTACGGGCTTTCGCGCCGCAGACGGTTTACAAGCTTGCGTGATTTTCTTACCGCTTCGCGTGTTACAGCACATGTGTTGACTACCGTGACATCTGCGTCGATTGCTTCATTAACCAGTGTGTGTCCCGCAGAGCGAAACTCGAGCGCCCAGCTTTCGAGCTCTGCTTCGTTGAGTCTGCAGCCAAGTGCACGGAGGTGGATGTTCACGGGTATCTCAGGGGTTGTAGTTGGGGGAGGGGTAGTTGTGCGATAGTAGCAGCTGTGCTTTTGATTGAGTAATTTAAGTATGATTATCGCTGCAATAAAATTAAGATTTGCAAAGACGGTGCGCAAAAAAAAATCAGTGCAGGCGAAGTTTTCAGGGTCAGTCTGACGTGGCAATAGTGTGGCAGAGCAGTTCCGGTGATGATCATTATCAGGTAAGAACAGCCGGTCAGTCTGTTCGGTTATATAAGAATAAGGTTTTTCACAGCCAGTGGAACAATAAACGGCCGTTGTCTGGCGGGGTGTGGGATCTTCTGTTTCTGCCTTCGTTGTTCTTACCCGCAGGTTCTGTCAGACGGATACTGCTGCTTGGTGTTGGAGGTGGTGCGGTCATTCGTCAATACCTGTCATTCTTTCCGGTTGAGCAGGTGATTGGTGTAGAGCTTGATGCGATGCATTTAAAAATTGCCAGGGAGTACTTTGGCGTTAACCAGGCCAACGTCGAGTTGCAGCAGGCTGATGCCATGGAGTGGGTCGCTTCATATAGCGGACCAAAATTCGACGTTGTGATTGAGGATCTTTTTACCGAAAAGGACGGCGAGGCTGTCCGAGTTGCTGAAGCGTCCGAGCACTGGTTTCGTTCGCTGCGCAATCTCCTTAAACCCGATGGGGCATTGATAATCAACTTTGAGGACCCGGTTCAGCTGCGTGCTTCAAGCGCTGCCTATCTGAACGTCGTTGGAAAGGCAGTAGATTGCCGCTATGGATTCACGTTGCCAACTTACGGCAACTGTGTCGGTGCTTTTCTGAGTAGTGAGGTGCAACCCGCCGAGCTCCGACAGCGGCTTGACGAATTGCTGGTGAAATACCCGCAAAGCCGTGCCTGCGCGCAGAGATTTAGAGTGCGAAGGCTGATTCCCCGGTGATTGTACTGAGCCACTTTCACGGGTGGTTTTACCATATTTGACCTGATTCTTATGGCCGGGATGCCTGTGCATAGGGTTATAATGACGGCAAGGAAAGGTTGGCTGTCCTAATCGATACCGTATGTGTACCCGGTTTTAGCCGTCTTTGGTCCAAATTTAAGAAATCACTAGTAACAGGGGAATTTTATTCATGGTTGATGATAATAACCGTCGTGATGGTCATGCTGCTTATAACGAAGACATCCGTGATCGTCATTTGCTGCCAGATGAGAACAATCTGCGCAAATCTGTGAAGTACGGCGCTGCTGGACTAATCGCACTACTTGGCCTTGGTTCGGGACTGAAACAGTGCAGTACGAACAACGAAATCGCCAGTCTCAAGCAAACAGAGGCATCCTATGAAACAGCTAAGATGGATCTTGAGTCTTCTAATACCAAGATCACAGGCTATGAATCCGAAATTGCCGAGCTCAAAGCGGCCTCCGGTGAACAGGAGTCTGTGGTAGCGGAATGGCAGGCAAAGGTTGAAGCGCTTGAAGCCAAACAAGCTGAGCAGGAAACAGCACTTGCCGGAGCCGCAGATTTACAGGCAAAAATAGACGAACAATCAGCGGCTATTGCTGAACTTGAAGCAATCAAGGCAGCATCTGTTGAAGAAATTACAGCGCTGCGTTCAAAGAGCGACGAAGGTACTGAAGCGGCGGCAGGGTTTGAGGCTGAAATCGGTGAGCTGACAGCCGCGCGCGATGCCTTGCAGGTGCGGGTTGAAGAAATAGACGCACGGTCCGGAAATCTGGTTGCTGAGCACGATGCAGTAAAAACAGAACGCGATGATTTGCTCGCGAAGCTCGACACTTTGGGTTCAGAGCGTGACCAGTTAACTGCAGAAGTAAATAGCCTCAGTAACTCGGAAGGCCTGGCGGCTTTTAACAAGCTCAATCAGTCCTATGCCGGACTGCAGGCTACTTCAAAGGCGAAGATTGATGGTCTTGAAAACGAGCTTTCCAGCGTTGCTGAATCAGTTGCAGGGTTCAAAGCGGAAAATGAAGATCTGACCGGCAAGAATGCCGAGTTAGCGCAGCAAGCCAGTGATCTTGTAAGTGAAAAAGAAGTGCTCGACACTGAAATTGCCGCCAAAAAAGCAGAAATTGAAGAGTTGGCAGCCGAGCGTGACCAGCTTACCGAGAAAGTCACGATGCTTGAATCCAGTCTCGCGTCACTTGATTCAGAGAAGAATGCGCTGACTGCTGAGATGGATGCTTTTAAGGTTTCATCAGAAGAGAGCTCGTCGGAATTAAACACTCAGGTTGCAACATTAACCAACCAGGTGGATTACCTGAACTCCGAGCGTACCGAACTTGAAGGGAAATTGTCTGCAATGGATGGACAATTGACGACTGCCAAGACAGAGAATGCTGACAAGATCACTGGTTTAGAGGATCAGGTAGCGTCGCTTTCCAGCGAAGTTGATGATTTGACTGCCGCTCGTGATGCACTGCTTGAACAAAAAGCAGGGCTGGAAGATGATCTTGCCGGCTTGCAGGAATCGAGTTCTGCCGAAATTTCGGGGCTGATGTCCGCACGCGACGGATTTTCCGGTGAACTCGATGCGCTAAGACTCTCCAGTGATGGCAAGGTAGGTGAGCTTGAAGGTCAGGTGGCATCACTGAATACAGAAGTTGATGATTTAACTGCCGCACGTGATTCATTGCTTGAGGAGAAAGCGGGACTGGAAACTGATCTGGCTGGTTTGCGAGACTCAAGTTCAAGTGTCATAGACGGGTTACTGTCTCAACGTGATGGAATTTCAGGTGAGCTTGATGAACTGAAACTTTCCAGTGACGGTAAGGTGGGTGAGCTTGAGGGCCAAATCGGATCTCTTAACACTGAAGTCGCTGATCTAACAGCGGCCAGGGATTCTTTGCTAGAACAGAAAAACACACTCGAAAGTGAGCTGAGTCAGGCAAAAGACGACCATTCCACCGAAATTGCGGGCTTGATGTCTGAGCGTGACGGTATTTCTGGTCAGCTGGATGAACTGAAACTTTCCAGTGACGGTAAGGTGGGTGAGCTTGAGGGCCAGATTGAGTCTCTTAATGTAGAGGTCACTGATCTGACGGCGGCGAGAGATTCTTTGCTTGAACAGAAAAGTGCTCTTGAAGGTGAGCTGACTCAGGTTAAGGACACCAGCGCCACAGAGGTTGCGGGCCTGATGTCTTCCAGGGACAGTTTTTCCAGTCAGCTGGATCAGCTGCGTCTATCCAGTGGTGACAAGGTGACAGGCCTCGAAGGTGAAATTGAATCACTAAACGGCCAGGTTGGAACTCTGACTACAGAGCGTGATGATCTATTGGGCAAGATAGATAGCCTGAATGCTGAGGATGCTGCCAAAGTTGAAAAGATCAGTATGCTTGAGGCGGAAGTTTCGGAGCTTGATAGCAGCGTTTCTGATCTGACGGCAAGACGTGATCAGCTGATGGCTCAGATGGATGAATTGAACTCGCAGAAGGAAGCGCTTGAAGCAGATAGTGCTACTGCGTCTTCAGATTTCCAGTCGCAGCTTGCAGCTTTAACCACAGAGCGTGATGGTATTTCGGGTGCGTTGGACGCACTGAAAGGTGAGAGCTCAGACAAAATCACAACGCTTGAAGGTCAGATAGATGATCTGAACGGTCAGATTGAAACCCTGACTGTTGAGCGTAATGAGCTCGAAAAACAAAATGCAGAAGGTGTTGACTCGCTGGCAGCATTGAAGTCGCAGCGTGGGAAATTGCAGGAGAATATTTCCGCACTGATTTCAGATGTTGACATCGCGAATACCAGTAAAGGCGAAGCTGAAGCAAAGATTAGCGAACTTGATGTTAAGTTAGCTGATATGACGAGCGCGCGCGATGCTATCACCAGTGAGCGGGACGATCTTAAAGCGACAATGTCTGATAGTGAAGCCGCGGCAAGTGCCAAACTGGCGGAGCTTGAATCGTCAATTAGTGATCTCAATAGCCAAAAGCTTGCGTTAACTAAAGACAAAGATGCTCTGACAGCTGAACTTGCTGAATTAACCACGTCTTCTAATGGACTAACGTCACAGCGTGATACGTTGGTTAAAGAGAGAGACTATTTGCTTGAGCAGCTCGAAGCGGAGCGCAGTGCCTCTGCCAGGTCTGCTGGTGATGCAGATGGTCTTCGTGCCGAGCTTGCAGGCCTTAAAGAGCAGAAGGCTGTACTCGATGCTGAGTTAGCCGAGGCTCTTGAAGCTCGTGATGCGAATGGTCAAAAGTCACAGATGCTTGAGGGCGAGGTAAGCAGCATTGCTGCCAATATGGATGCGCTTAACGGTCAGCTTGCAGCGCTAAGTGCTTCGCGTGACTCAGCGCAAAGCGAGCTCGATGCGCTGCGCGGCCAGCTCACTGATGCTGAAGGTCAACTCGGTTCTGCACGTGGCAAGATTGATGAGCTTATGGCGAGCAAAATAAGTGCGGAGGATGCGTTGCTTCAGGAACGGCAGCGTGCCGAAGGCATTGCCGCAATTATTGATGACGAGCTTAGAGCTGCAGGTGTATCAGGAGCTACGGTTGGTGTCCGAGGTGACAACTCAATCGGTATTCGCGTTGCCAGCGGTAGATTGTTCGGTACGGGTAGTTCCAGTCTAAGTAATACTGGTCGGGAAGTCCTTGGTACTGTTACTTCCAAAGTGGCTGGTTTTACCGACTATGACATTAGAGTGGAAGGTCATACCGATAATGTACCAATTGGTGCTGCTCTTGCCCGTACCTTTAAAAGTAACTGGGAGCTCAGTGTTGCCAGGGCTGCATCCGCAGTGCGCTATATGAGTGCTAATGGTGTTGATTCGAGTCGTTTATCTGCAATTGGGTACGGTGAGTTTAGCCCGATAGCAAATAACGATAGTGACTCTGGCAGAGAGCAAAACCGACGGGTTGAGGTGCTTCTGCATCCTCGTTAATTTCCTGGAGTTTATGCAGGTTTTACTTTCTGATCGGGCCCTTTGTGG
>CAZYRP010000141.1:0-13513 GCA_964649465.1 uncultured Granulosicoccaceae bacterium
GTGCCTTCGGGTTCTCATTGTTGTGGCTGATAGTGATACTTTGCTTTCAGACAAAGCACACGCTGGCACGCACCCGGATAACTTCTTATCATTTTTATTATTCCATTATACGGCAGTGCAAATGGACTTCGAACGTACCATCAGGGTACCTTTACATCGTTCCACCGAGCTCGTTTCGCTCTAAAGGTATTCGATAACCAGGAGACAATTGTGAAAAGACGAAAAATGCTTAAGTATATGGCGGGAGGTGCGACAATCGCTGCGATAAAACCTGCACTTGCTGAAAGCTATGTCGATTTCGATCCCGATACCTTCTCGGAAATGCTGAAAAACGGCAAGCCTTTTATATTAGGATTTCTGTCTGACTGGTGACCAATGTGTTTGAGCCAACAGCGCACCGTGAGTGTGCTAATCGACAGCAATCCGCAGTATTCTGATATCACTTTTATCCGGGCAGACTGGGATATATATCGAGGATCAGAACTGGTTAAAGAATTAAAAGTACGCAGACGATCAACACTGATAATGTTTCGGGATGGCGAGGAGATAGCTCGCGTCATTGCACAAAACAATAAAGACACTATTGAGAACATGTTTAAGGCTGTCGTTGGCTAACCCGCTGACCAACCCGGATTTATCACAAGTTAGCGGATCAGCAGGCTACCGCTGATCTGCATTCCCTGAGTGCATCTGGCGATCGGGCAGTAGTCAGGGATACCTGTGGCCGGATTACAACTAAATTTTTTTTTAAATAGACTCGAATACTACCTATGACATATTTCTGGGCCTTTCTGGCTGGCGTTCTAACGCTGATAAATCCTTGCGTCCTGCCTTTGCTGCCAGTGATCATAGCTGGTGCCTTACAAAGCCATCGCTTAGGCCCCGTCATGATGGCACTCGGGCTCACTGTGTCCTTTACCGTTGTAGGAGTACTGGTAACCGCGTTCGGCCATTTAATCGGTCTCGATGAAATACTGATCAATCGAATTGCAGCAACCATCATGATCATCTTTGGAATTGTACTGTTGCTGCCGCGTGCTCAGGAAAAACTTTCTAACCTCATCGCTCCGCTGGCTTCGGGTGCGAATGCAAAAATAGACAGTACTGAGTCCAGCGGGCTGGGTGGCCAGTTCTTTATTGGTGTACTACTCGGGGCTGTCTGGTCACCGTGTGTCGGGCCTACGCTGGGTGGTGCTATTGGGCTTGCTGCCAGTGGAGATGGGTTGGGGCAGGCAACTCTTATTATGCTGTCCTTCGGACTGGGTGTGTCCGTTATTCTTTTGTCGCTGTCCTACGGCACCAAGGAGTTACTGACAAAACGCAAAGATCGCCTGATGCGATGGATGCCATGGGCAAAACCAATCATGGGTGTGGTGATGATACTTGTTGGTATCGGCCTGTTGCTACAATGGAATCACGCAATTGATGCCTGGCTACTTAATATAATGCCGATATGGTTACAGGATTTATCTGTAAAATTCTAATTAGCGAATTTGCACTTACGGCATATCTGTGCGAATTGATCTGAGCCGCGATAGTTAATAACTCATTAACAGTGTCTTTCGCAATATCACTTCATTGGAATTTAAAATGAAAATAACATTTAAACTATTCGCGACTCTGCAGCACAAATTGCCACCTGAAGCGGTGAGCCACGCGGTTGACATTGATGTAGACGAAAACATAACCATACATCAGGTGCTCAAACTGTTTACGGTGACCCCGGAAGAAGCACACCTGGTGTTGGTGAACGGTATAGATATCAATTGCAGTAACAGGGATCAGGTGGGTGGCCTGACAGAAGGCGATGTACTTGCAGTCTGGCCGGAGGTAGCCGGCGGCTAGACTCGCTGATCAAAGGCATCGCTCCACTTACTCCGTACATAGGCAATTGAAATGCGTGTTCATATCATGTTTGTTTTGATACATAAAACCTAAGCGCTGCACCTTAGAGGTTTAAGCTTTTACCTCAACATCTTAGTTGTTTCTCATAAAAGCAATCTCCCTTTAATTTTCCAGACTTCATTCATCTCTGTCTCTGTTGTTTTATTGTCCCTTGTTCAGGCAACCATAGTTTTCGTATAAGCATGTTTGATCATCAGCACTGACAATTGTTACAACCAATGTTTAAAGGTCACAAATCACACTCTGTGTGACTTTATCACTGATTGCTCAACGGGCAGTCATTACACTACACCTGAAAATAGCCCCTAATTATGCACGTAACTGAAAAGATTAATTCTTTCGTTGCATCGTGATACATCTTGTGCCGTTTAATCTAATCGGTGCTACAAATTTATCCACTATTCAGGAAATGACCTTAATGAAACACTTAATTGCATTAAGCTGCATAATTGCTATCACCGGTTGTAGCAGCAGTGACGATGATTCTTCGGCAATGACAGACACTGATACCAACATGCAAACCGGCACAATAGTGACTGCTGATCCTGCTGCCGTATTTGTTACGCCTGATATGGTTGAGTTTCAGGACACGCCGTTTCCGGGTGTTGCTCTTGCACAGGCGTTCAGCGATCCGATGGACGGTTCCCATGAAACTTTTGTGCAGGTAGCAGCAGGCGGAGCTATTCCTCCGCACTTTCATACCGAAGGAACCTATTCAGTCGTAATTGACGGCCCAATGGAGATACCAGTACCGATTGATGAAATGAATCCGCTTGTAATGGTAACCGGCAGCGGCGGCTTTGCACCTCCGGCAACAGAGCATTTGATGGGGTGTTTGCGTCCCGCAACGATGGTTGAACCTTGTGTATTTCTTATTCACCAGGACGGTCCGTTCGATGTAACACCAACAGGCAATATGGCGGTTGAAATGGGTACCGCTGCTCGCAATGCAGAGGCCACTGAGGTGCCTTTCAGTGATACTGAAGGCTTTGTAGACGTTGGTATCCCCGGAGTAGACTTCCGTGCAGTGGTCGGTGACTTTAGCGTTCAGGATGGCACTCAACACGGAACACTGGTACGAGTACAGGGCGGAATGGGCATACCACCTCATTTCCATACACTGGAAGCACGTGGCTTTGTACTACTGGGTGACGTAGAGGTCCCGGTGCCGTTTAATCAAACCAATCCAACCACCATACAGCCAGGTGGATACTTTTCCATACCGGCAATGACAGCGCACGAGATGAACTGCGCGTCCGACACCACATGTATTTTCTATCTGCGTCAGGACGGGGACTTTGATTTCACACCTGTAGCTCAGTAACAGATAGTTAATTCAGTACTATACCGCGACGAATAGATACGGGGTCAGCTGCATTGACCCCGTACATGTTTTCCGGTATGGTTGATATTTGCGTATTACAATTAGACTGTGACTGGCAGCTATATGACCTGGAACTATTTGTCTGGCGTATTGTCAAAAGTCGGTCAGACCTTTATTGCAGAAAGTAAATTGAAAAATCTATACCTATTACTGGCTCTTGTAGCCCCACTTTGGCTTACACCGGCATTTGCGGATCGTATAGATATCGACAACGCAAAGCTTAAGGGGCTTATTGACGCGGGTGTTCCGGTCGTGGATGTCAGGCGCATTGATGAGTGGAAATCAACTGGCGTTATCGATGGCAGTCATTTGCTGACATTTTTTGATGCAAAAGGTAATTACGACCCGAAAAAGTGGCTCGGCGATTTATCGGAACTCATTAATCCGGAAGAACCATTCGTTTTAATCTGTCAATCAGGTGCACGGTCGTTTAATGTGAGTGACTGGTTGGGCAAGAATTTTGAAACAGTGTACAACCATCAAAGAGGCATTGGCCACTGGATTAAAGAGGGCAATAAAACCGTTTCAGCACCGTGATTTTTATCGGTGTTCTATAGTGAGGTTGTACTGCAAAACCACCAACAACCTCTGAATATCAATTGACTTGATATACAAGGATTCTGTGGCCAACTTTTACTGTAAGACAGTACTTAAAGATCCGTCTCTTCTACGATGGCTAAAGACCATGGTTGCCGCAGTGATTAGCTTAATGTTATTCGCACCAGCAGGGTGGGGCGCAGATCAGGACTTACCCGTACTACAGGGAATAGTAGAGCCACGTCAGGCACCGGACTGGGATATTTCAGAGTGGCTCAACGCTGACCCTGGTAGCATTGAAAGTAATCGCGACAGTGTCATTGTGATCGATTTTTTCCAGTTGTGGTGCCCCGGATGCAACACCTTCACCGGCCCGTTGATGCAACAATGGCAGGATCGATTCTCTGACGAAATCAGTGCTGGTGAGCTTTTACTACTAAAAATTCACACAGTGTTCGAGGGACATGATTATCAGACCGTGCATCGGTTAAAACAATATCTTGTCGAAAAAGGCATAACAATGCCAGTTGGCGTTGATCGACACCGTGATGATTATCTGCCGGAGACAAAAAAACGCTATCAGACCAAAGGCACACCCGAGATGGTGATCATTGACCGCAACGGCATGATTCGTTTTCAGCAGTTTGGCTTTTTTGAACCGGCTGCTGCTGAAAAGTACATTGAGCTTTTGCTTGGCGGAAAAAGTTCTCCAAAGAGGCAAAAACCTGTGGAAGTCTGCCTTGCAAGCGATCTGTGTGGATAGGCGTCAGCTACTGAGCAAACACGCCAAAGCACGTAACCTGACATATTCATGCCAACAACAGCGTAACGACAACAGCTCTTAGATTTAACCCCACTTTCTACCTGCGTTAAAACATTCCATTGTTCATCTAAAATATTTTTATACCTTAAGTTACCTATAAACCGCGAATATTTTCAGTTAGCAGGCCCTGTTCTGGCATACGAAAATACAAAGTGCATCTCCTGTGATAGCAGCGCGCCTCATGCATTTAGCTATGGCACTTGTGCTGTATGCAACTACTTATACAAGTTCTCAACAATAATCAGTACTTTAATAAAAAACGCAAGGAACGATAAGCTAAAGTCGCCACCGCTGGTCTTACCAGTGCTCAGTGCAACTGACATGATCATCGTCTGATACAACAGTATTGATTTTAACTACGTGTGTGATGTTGGACACCTTTTAGGTTCGACTCTAAGTGACTTTATCACTGTCGAACCGGACATCAATCGTTAGTGTTCAACATCAACAAAACTGTACTGATTAAATATTTTCAGGTGAGTAATGAGTGTTGACATTGCAAACCAGGAACAATCTTTATAAACCCATTGCGGGTTAACCACTTTCACAAACGAGAACACCAAGTATGACATGTACATTTAGGCCAACTTTCGGTAATAAATCATTTCGCACGGCAACCGGTCTTGCCAGTGCGGCTGTGATTCTGTCACTGACCGCTTGCGTAGCAGATTCGCTCGACGGAATAGAGGCTGAACTTGCCAATGGCGAAGAGGTTAACCTGACACTTTCAACCAATGATGATGGCAATCTGGTCATTGGTATCGCCGGTGATGAAGATTCACCGGTTATGATGGACGATGGTTCGATGATGGTAGAAACCGTCTCATTTTCTCTCAACAGCGAAATTACTGTGCCACCTGCAAATGTTGATGGTGCTTCTGGTGAGGCAACCATAACCGTTAATACTGATACGGGGGCTATTTCTGGTTCGGTTAGTGTTTCCGGTTTAACCGGTCCTGCTACTGCAGCTCATGTTCATGCTGGCGGTCCGGGAATGGCTGGTCCTATTGTTGCCGGAATGGAAAGCAATGCCGACGGGTCTGTGTGGACAGTGATGGAAGGTGCAGCACTTGATGCAGATGCGATTGCACTGTTCGAAGCTGGCAATCTATACATCAACGTACATACCGAAGCTAATGCACCGGGTGAAATTCGCGGTCAGCTGGTTGATGCTGCTGCAGCCGCCACCGGTGGTTTGACAGTTACATTGACTAACACCTCGGCGAGTCAGCCAATGACACCACCGATTGTAATTTTGCACAATGCACCTGACGCTGATAACGGCGCACGCATATTTGAAGTTGGCCAACCTGCAAGTAGTCAGATTATCGCGATAGCTGAAAACGGCAATAATGGACCAATGCTGGATTTGATCGGGTATCTTACCGATCAGGGTCGTGTAAGCGAACATGCTGTCGGTTTTGCCGACCCGGAAAACCCGGGTCCTCTGTTGCCCGGTATGACTGCAACGGTTGATCTTGATTTACAGTCTGATGATCAGAGAATGACAATTGTCAGCATGGTTGTGTGTACCAACGATGGTTTCAGTGCCGCTAACGCGCACACATTAGCTGCAGATGTAACAGAAACATTTGTTACACCAATATTTGATGCAGGATCAGAATCCAATGTGCTCGCGTTAAATTACTGGGTGCCACCGTGCAGCCCGGATGGTAATAGCGACAACATCACTGACGATGAAAACGGCTCTATTACCATGCACCCGGGGCAGTCGGGATCGGAAAATCCTGATTTCGATTTCGAGGCTGGCAGCAGGCTTCTTGAAGTAACCATAACCCGAAACTAGTCTCTGACTGTCTGTTGAAGGTCTGGCCACCTTATGACCTCGAATCATAAGGTGGTCTTGTCCTGCAGTTCTATTTTCAATTTGAAAAGCTCAACAGATACCGGGTGAGCGCAAGGCAGACATCGCGACTTTAAGTCGCCAGACAAATTATGAGGGTGGCGATTACCCGTTGTTCCGGTCATCTCGTAGCCTGAGTTTCCTGAACAATAACAAAAAACGTTAAGTGACTTTGTCACCGATCAGATCATTAGCCTATGCAATACTGTGTAGTTGGCCATGATCCGTAATCACACATAAGGAGCACAGAAATGGGCAGAAACGTAGGTTCAGTTGACAAAACAATTCGCTTGATAGCAGGCGTAGTACTATTGGCAGCAGCATTTTTAGCACTCGGCGGTCTCAGCACCACAATTGGCATTGTTGCAGCTGTAGTCGGCGTCATCATGCTTGCCACGGGGCTACTTAACTTTTGCCCGCTATTCAAGATACTTGGAATCAGTTCATTCCGCAGTAACTAGCAGGCGCTGCAGACATTAGCCGGATATTCTCGGAGACAATGTGGCACAAAATCAGTTCAGTTAATGCAGCACAGTGCGTTGGCACCTTGCTGGCTAAAGAAACAGTCGCGGCATCAGTATTTGGCATCGCGCCAAAATTGCCACGCCTCTTACTCATCAAATTTTTCATTGGGAAACCAAAAAATGGAACGACGTGAAGTACTTAAATACGCTGCAGGACTCGCGACATTAGCCGCGCTAAAGCCAGCAGCCGCAAGCGATGGTCTTGTGGACTTTAATCAGGATCTCTATGCAGAAATGCTTGAGAGCGGCAAGCCGTTTATGGTTGGCTTTCTGTCTAACTGGTGACCCACCTGTAGTAGTCAAGAACGCACCGTGAGTGCGTTAATAGCTAAGCCAGAGTATTCAGAAATTACCATTCTCCGTGCAGACTGGGACACACATAGAAAGTCAGCACTAACCAAAGACTTGGAAGTGCGCCGGCGATCGACACTCGTGATGTTTAAGGGTGGTGAGGAAATAGCGCGGGTTATTGCGCAAACCAGTCCGGCTGTAATAGAAGATATGTTCAAAGCTGCCCTGAGCTAACAGCATCGGGTTAACAGCGGGCTATCAGCATTCGGGTTAGCAGTAGCCAGAGTAGCCTGGTTCACATGTAGTAATAAACGGATTGGCAGAATTGCTGCCAATCTGTTGTCCACAATAACTCCCCACCCCGGTACGCGTGTTCAGCGCTTTCAGTGCGTTAAACGGCAGGTAGTTAGCGATAAATAATAGACAAAAGGAAATCTACGACCAGGTGGCAGATAACCCGATCAGTCAGCTTTTTCACAAAAATGCACAGTCGCAAACCAGGGGAGCGCTTGCGAGCATTGCGAAGAAATTAATAGCGATTTAATGTTGTAAAAGACCCTCCAATTTCATCGCCTGCCGGCAGAAAAAAGGTACACTAAAACCATGAGTTGGATTGATACTTTTCAGGGCCTGGCAAGCCTGGGCGACGCAGAGCAACGGCTTTTAAAAGAGCAATGCTCTGTTATGACCGTAGAAAAAAATACCGTTATCTTTGGAGTCGGTAATACTCCAGACAGTCTTCTGTTACTGATTACCGGTACTGTGCGTGTTCAGCAGCTGTCAGAAAACGGCCGCGAAATTGTACTTTATCGAGTGCGCGCTGGTGAGAGTTGCGTGCTTACGACAGCCTGTCTACTGGCCTTTGAAAACTACACTGCGCAGGGCATCGCAGAAACAGACGTAGAGGCAGTAGCAATTCCAATGAGCCTTTTTGACAACCTGGTGGGCCAGTCAGCTGAGTTCAGAAAGTTCGTATTCTCAGCGCATGGCAGGCGAATCGCTGATCTCTTTCATACCATTGAGGATGTCGCCTTTCAACGCGTTGATATTCGATTAGCAGTGAAACTCATTGAACTTTCCGCTGGAGAATCAGTCGTTCATATTACCCACCAACAACTGGCGGCGGAGCTTGGTACGGCTCGAGAGGTTATTTCGCGTCAACTTTCCGAGTTTCAACGTCGTCACTGGATTGAGCAATCACGCGGCACGATAAAACTCGAAGATAAGCCGGAACTTGAGCGTCTCGCGAATGCGTGAATTAGGGCTTTTTGTCGTTAAGTTGGCGGCAGTTAGTACAACGTGGTATCGCGTTAACAAAAGGGAGTCCTTTCGAGACTCCAATTCGGGTGCAGTTCTTGTTAATCTGAGGATGCTACCCAATCATTAACAGGACCTTTACAGATGAAATACATATTAGTCGCAGCATTCGCAGTTCTTGCCAGCACAACAGCTAACGCGGCAGGAGATGCGGGTGCGGGACAAGGCAAAGCCGCCGTGTGTGCTGCATGTCACGGTGCAGATGGTATTGGCACCGGCCCAACCTTTCCAAACCTGGCGGGCCAAAAACCGGACTATATTGTGGCGCAGCTCAAAGCCTTCAAATCCGGCGAGCGCAAGGGCGGCCAATCAGCCATCATGGCACCAATGGCAGCCGGGCTTAGCGAACAGGATATGATGGATCTCGCAGCCTATTTCAGCAGCTTGTAAAACTAATCCGTCTGCAATAAAACGGTTCTCGGGTAAGCAGCGCTCTGCTGCTTACCCCTCACAGGATGTAGTCTTCGCCATTGCAACAGTAGCGGACGAGACCTGATGAAACAAACGATCCATCGGTCATACCCTAAAACTGCTGTGATGACCGCGATTGTTGCTGCAACACTACTAATAGCAAACCCCGGTGCTTCTCAGGGAAATCCTGCCGTACAGGAAAAGCCCGAGCTCCAACCATCCCACACCACCGTTGAAAGTTCATTGGCAGACATTAGCGATGAGCTAAAAGACGAACTTTTTACAGCTTATACAAATCGGGGTACGAACTACGCTCCGCGTTCAGTTCACCTTGCGGCCGACGGATCACCTCGATACATCAATCGGTTGATAAAAGAAGATTCTCCTTACTTGCTGCAGCACGCCCATAACCCGGTCAACTGGCATCCGTGGGGCAGGGAGGCATTTGAGAAAGCAAAGCAGCAAAATAAACCGGTTTTTTTGTCAATCGGTTACGCTACCTGTCACTGGTGCCATGTGATGGAGCGCGAGAGTTTCGAGAACGAAGACATTGCCCGACAGCTGAATGAACAATTCATCGCAATAAAAGTAGACCGTGAACAGTTGCCCGACGTAGACGCTATTTATATGCTCGGGCTTCAATTGACTACCGGAAGTGGTGGCTGGCCTTTGTCAGCCTTCCTGCAAGCTGATGGCAAGCTGTTTCATGGGGCCACTTATATGCCGCCAGACCTGTTTAGTCAGATCATGAACGAGATCGATGGCCTGTGGAAAAACGAGCGGCAAAAGCTTACCGAGTTTGCTGCTAGCCTGGCTGCGACCATGCAGGAGAACACCGCTCTGACAGGTGAGGCTCACAAGGTAGGTACGTCCGAAATTACCCGGGCGCGTGATTCACTAATGCGTGACTATGATAATTTTCAGGGCGGGTTTGGTCCGGCGCCAAAGTTTCCAAGAGAATCTTCCCTGTACTTTCTACTCGATCTGGCGCAAAGAAGCAGTGATGCAGATGCGCTTGAAGCGGTCGATTTTTCGTTAACCCGCATGGCCGCTGGTGGCATCCACGATCAGGTCGGTGGTGGATTTCATCGCTATGCGATTGACCCCGACTGGCTGATCCCGCACTTTGAGAAAATGCTCTATACGCAAGCCAGTTTATTGCAGATCTATCTGCAGGCTTTTGAACTAACCGGCAATCAGGAGCATGCACGTACAGCCAGACGCATCGCAGACTACGTCATCCGCGATATGACCTCCGCCAATGGCGGGTTTTATTCTGCAACCGATGCAGATTCGGAAGGTGGCGAAGGCTTGTACTTCATCTGGAAGGCGGAAGAAATTTCTCAGTTACTTACCAAAAAATTTGGTGCAGAAGCAGCACAATTTGCGATGGAAATCTGGGGCGTTAGTGAGGCTGGCAACTTCGAGCATCAAAATATTTTAAGACTCGAAGATTCACTGAAATATGTTGCCGAAACCTACGATCTAGATGAAGCAACTCTGGCATCCAGACTTAACAAGTACTCTAAAGTGTTACTTGAGTATAGGAACAAACGGATTCCTCCACTGACAGATCGCAAAATCATTACCGAATGGAACGCGATGATGAGTTCAGCGCTAATCAAAGCAGGTCGGACCCTGCGTGAACCACAGTACATAGAAGCGGCTCAGCGCTCTATAGACGCTCTACTAGAGAATAATGTCCGGGATAATGGAGGATTGTGGCGTGCCCAGTTTGAAGATCGTGCAACAACACCAGCCTCGCAAGCTGACTACGCCTACTTGTCGCAAGCCTTACTGGCGTTGTATGACGAAAATGGTGAATCACAATGGCTGGATTTGGCGATAAAGTTTGTTGAAATAATGAATCAGAATTTTTGGGACAAAAACAATAGCGGATACTTTATTGGTCAGGCAGAAGTAGGCGGTGCAAGTTTACCCAGCCGCCCTAAAGACCTGTTCGATAATGCAGCACCCACCGGCAACTCTATAGCACTGAGGGTGTTGGTTCATTTGTGGCATAGAACAGGTGATGATCAGTACCGTCAGCGTGCTGAGTCACTGGTTGCTGCTTTTTCCAACAGGCTGGCTCGCGAAAGCGGGAGCTTCGGCTACTTTTTGATTGGTACCAGCGACTTATTAAATGGTGAGACCGGCGCTCACCGCTATGCCGCAAGAGGAAAGGTAAAAACATCAGTGTCGTCATCTGAAGGTGGCTTAATTAAGCTGAGTATTGATATTGCACCGGGCTGGCATATCAATGCCCAAAAGCCGCTGCAGGACTACCTGATACCAACTAGGCTCACGCAGGTAAATGACACATCATTGCAAAGTGTCAGCTACCCGGAACCAATTGTCAGAAAGCTTGGTTTTCAACGATCAGAGCTTGCGTTGTACGAAGGCAATGTTGAGATTACCGGTAACTTACCAGAAGATATTTCCCCGAACGACGAAGCAACCATTACCGCAGATATAGAGCTTCAGTTGCAGGCATGTAGTGACGAAATTTGTCTGGCACCTGAAACTTTGTTGTTTAAAGTTCCACTGACTCAGACCAGCTCGCAGTTTTAATTAATCCATTCAAAGCGCGAATGCCGCATATCTCCTGACCCGGCTTTTTAGGCCTATGTAAATATTCAGACGCAGATGAGGCAGCAACGGTATTATAAAAATACAAATTCGTGGCGCACTCATACATACAGAGTGTTCCAAATACCTGAACGATACGTTTAGTCAATATTGACGCCTTTGGTCGAATTCTAAATTCCCGGATGAGAATAACAATGCAATATTCGCTGTTAATGATGCTGCTGGCAGCTAGCATTAATACTGCTTCAGCAGCAGAGTTAACCGTTGACAATTCGTTGTGTGCCGCCCCCGAAATTCACTGCGATATCCAGTCCGCAATCGATAGTGCAGCAGCAGGTGATGTAGTGAATATTGCCGGGGGGAGGTATGAGCTGTGGCAGGAATCAATAACCATAAACAAGTCCATTACTCTGCGGGGCGATTCCAGCGCGAATACCGTACTACTCGGTGAGGGAAAAGCACCATCGGCGTTGATTGTTGTTACTGAAGATGCAGAAGAGGTTGTACTTAAACACCTGACTGTCGCTGATCGTATTGTTTCAGGAACGCCAACAATGGGATCAGGCGGCATGGAGTTTCGTGGTGGCAATTTAACTATGGATGATTTGATTTTCAAAAATAATCGTGGTGGATGGGGAGGTGCAGTCAGGATCATCTCTTTATTTGGCACCGTACACATTAGCGGGAGCCGATTTACCGACAACACCGGGTTTGCCGGAGGTGGGTTGGCAGTGTACGACGGTAGCGCGTTGGAACTGATCGTTGAAGATACCATTTTCAGCGGGAACGACGCGGTATTCTCCGGCGGAGCAATACTAACGCGCGATGTTGCCACTGTGCGATTGGAAGAAGTGGAAATACGCAACAATTCTGCTGGTAATACCGGCGGTGGTGTTCATTCGTTCACCACCACAGGTTCAGCTGACCTGACGGTATCCGAATCAATAATTGAGGGTAATTCAGCGTCCGGGGTTGGTGGCATGTCGACGAAAGGCGAAAATATCAATGTAACGCTTGAACATACTCAACTTCAGGGCAATACCAGTCGCAATCAATTGCCAACACCAGACTGCGGAGGCGTGTCTTTCGAACTGCTTGGCAGCAACACAATTGGTCAGCAGAATCAATGTCAAAAATGAACTGGTAGAGCGGCAACCTGGCTAACTTACACAGTTATAGAAACTACCTTTCAAGGTGTAAATTGAGTGAAAAACGGTTTTCCGATCTCGCCACTTTCGTTGTCGGGCAGAAAGTACCTCAATAGCACACTGGTGTCGCTGCTGGAAAAACCGCAACAGGCTAACGGACAGGTCTCGAAAACAATACTTAATTTTAGGTATTCATCGGACGGCAGCTAGCAACGGTAATTGTTTATTTTACAGTGTGCATTTTTTAAAGTGCAATTACGCAGAGATATGGGCTAGTGTACCGGTCAAATGTATTTCTGTGATTTAGGCTGCTGAGAATTAGGAGTACCTCGCTACCACGAGGGGCAAACAGCGGCAGAACAACCCCCAACCCGTTTACACGAATCAAGCTAAGAATAAAAAGGAACAAAATTGGAACTAACACTTAGTCAGGCCAAAGACATCATCAAGCACGCACTGGCAACACAGGAAGCGAAAGGCTTCAAACCACTGGCCGTCGTTGTACTAGGTACCAACGGCACTATTAAAGCAAGTGAAAGTCAGGACGGCACCAGCGCACTTCGACCAAAAATTGCACATGGTAAAGCATTCGGCGCTTACTCTATGGGTATTGGATCTCGAGCGTTATTCGAACGAGCAAAGGTAGAACCGTTCTTCATTCAAGCCATGAACAGCCTTTGTGACGGGGCGCTTGTCCCGGTACCCGGCGGCGTTTTGATT
>CAZYRP010000142.1:0-13375 GCA_964649465.1 uncultured Granulosicoccaceae bacterium
GCTGGCGGCGGCCGCTCTTTCTTTCATGCCTGTGATACCGAAGCCGGGCTCGTCGTCCGGGTTGATTCCGTGACCATTGTCCGTGACCTGCAAGTATAAGTGAGCGTTGTCTGCGTCCAGTTGCACGTTAATTGTATCTGCACCTGAGTGACGAACGGCATTGGTCATTGCTTCCTGAGTAATTCTATAGATAACTGTGGACACGTCAGAGCTGATGTTATCCGGTAAGTCGGCACAGCGCAGGTTAAACTTTTTAGCCGGATGCTTCACCCCCCAGTCACTGACCAGATCTTCAATTGCATCGACCAGACCGAACTGATCGAGAGATGCGGGTCGCAGGTGCACCAGCATGTGTCTGATCACTGCATGGATACTGTCTGCTGACTCAACAATATGGCCGGCTGTCGTTGCCGTAACGCTATCTGCGGGGTCACGCCGGAGCATCGACATGCCCATGCTTTTAATAGCCGTTACATGTTGTCCCATCTCGTCGTGTAATTCCTGTGCCAGTGATCTGTGTTCATTTTCAATACGCTGGCGAATCGACTGAGTCAGCTCACGGTTTTTCTTCAGTTCAGACTTGGCAATCGCTTCAGCTTCAAATGCCGCCATGCTGGCTTCGAGATTGCTTGCCATGGTGTTGAAGCTCTGGCCAACTTCTTTGGCTTCTGCACTTTTTAACTCGGGCAGACGGACATGGTAGTTCCCCTGACCGACGGATCTAAGTGCTGCGGTCACTTTATCGAAAGGTCGCATGGCTCGATCAACCAGCCACCAGGCGAGCAGGCTCATCACTATAAAGCCCGCTACAATGGCAGCAAAGAGAATGCGGAACTCCTGCCACGCTTTGGATATGGCGCGGGAACCTTCCGTACGTACCAGTAGCTTGGCACCCTGAATTTCAAACTCACGCGCTTCGGTCTGCGGTGACACGGCGCTACTAAACCACTGTGGCACATTGGTGTCCTCCAGGTAGCTTGTCGCGGGCGTGCGGTAAAGAACAAAGCCGAACTCATCCAGAAGGACAATGTCGTGGGCGCGCAGGCGGCCGAGCCTTGTCAGGAACCTCTGCATCGGTCTGACTCCCTGAGACTGATAAATCTCGTTGACTCTGGAGAGCATTTGCGTGCCGATGCTGCCGGCCGTTTCGGTTTCTTCAGCAATGCTGTTGCGAATTGCCCTGACTTGCTGAAAAGCCAGACCGCAGGCGATGAGTGCTATAACCAGCACCAGCGCCAGGACGATTTGCATTTTGAGTTTCATGGCAGATCAGCGACATTCGCAACAATAAAACGATGCTATAGCAACGGCTTTTCTATATCCACTAACAGACTCTGCTACGGCGCTTATTTAGTCCTGCTTATCGATTAACTGCCTGTAAAGCTGTTTCAGGCATCCGGTAGCAGGATGTCGGCACCGTCTCTGCCGACACTTAGGCTCTGTGACGATTTGGGGTCCCGAAATACCAGTGGCTTCTCTGTGGCCGTGGTAACGGGATTTCTTTGCGCAAGCTCAAGTGCACTATCAATCTCGCCTCTGTGCGGTGATTTGTCGCACACAGGATCTGCTGCATACATATCACCGCTAAGCATATAGGCCTGACAACGGCAACCACCCAGATCGTCTTCTTTTTCGGGGCAGGACCTGCAAGGTTCTTTCATCCAGCTGGTGCCACGAAAGTGGTTAAAGGTGTCAGATTCATACCAAATGTGTTTAACGCTGTGGTCTTTAACATTCGGGAATTCGAGTCCCGGTAACATGCGCGCTGTGTGACACGGTAGTGCAGTACCATCGGGTATGATGGTCAAAAAAACATTGCCCCAACCGTTCATGCATTTCTTGGGGCGTGACTCGTAGTAGTCAGGTACGACAAAAATAATACGAATCTTGTCACCGTATCGATCGCGATAACGATTCATAACTTCTTCAGCTTTTTTAATCTGATCGTGCGACGGCAACAGCTGGTCACGGTTGAGTCTGGCCCATGAGTAGTACTGGGTATTGGCAAGTTCCAGTGTTTCTGCGCCAAGTTCGAGTGCGAGCTCGATTATTTTGTCAATGTAGTCGATGTTCAAGCGGTGAATGACGCAGTTCATCACCATAGGCCAGCCGTTGTCTTTGATCATCGTTGCGACTTCGCGTTTGAGATCGAAGGTCCGGGTGTTGGACAAAAAGTCGTTTAACTCGCGGGTGGAGTCCTGAAAGGAAAGCTGTATGTGGTCGAGCCCGCTCTCCTTTAAGGCTTTTGCGCGAGCCTTTTTCAGACCAACGCCAGACGTCAGCAGGTTGGTGTAGTAGCCGAGCTGCCTTGCTTCTGTAATGAGTTCTTCAAGATCCGGACGCATTAATGGTTCACCACCGGAAAAACCAACCTGTACGCTGCCGAGTTCACGAGCCTGTCTAAGCGTTTTTAACCAGCCCGCGGTGTCCAGTTCATTATCGACTTTGTCAAAGCCGATAGGGTTGTAACAAAAAGCGCAATGCAGAGGGCAGCGATAGGTAAGTTCGGCCAGCAGCCACATTGGTGGCCCTGGTTGTGCGATACCTGGCTGCGAGGTTTCTTTGTTTTCCTGCGGTTCTGTTTCAACCATTATTTAGATTGACCCATTTTTGTTCCAGAGCGATCTGCATAAACGATAAGACATCATCCTGTAGGCCGGTTTGTTGAAAGTCCTCCTCCAGTACAGCCACTATTTGATTGATATCTCTTTCACCGTCACAGCGCTTTAAAATTTCCGCAGCGCTCTCGTTCAACTTGACCATGCCCTCGGGATACAGCAGTACCCATGACTCCTGAGCCTCTTCGTGCTGCAGCCGGTAGCCGGTTTGGATGCTAGGTATATTGGTCAGCTCAGGTTTGTTCATTTTGATTGTCTGTATCATTAACCGTGTCTGCGATTGATTCACTCACTTGTTCGAGCGTTGGTAAAGCCGGCCAGTCGGGTAGCCCGTAACGCACCGACATCGCATCACTGATTTGCCACAATATATCGAGTTTAAACTGCAGAATATCAAACGCCCGGCTTTGCAGTTCGTAGGTATTAAAGTGTTCCAGTGTTATTGAGAGTCCGTGTTCGACATCTCTTCGTGCCTGAGATACCCGGTTTCTAAAGTATTGCAGACCTGATGTTTCGATCCATGGATAGTGTTCCGGCCAGTTAGCCAGACGCTGCTTGTGAATGGCGGGTGCAAACAATTCTGTCAGTGACGCGCAAACAGATTCCTGCCACGGTTGAGTGCGTGCGAAATCAACATAGGCATCAACGGCGAATTTTACTCCGGGAATAACGTGTCTAAGATCAGTTATCTCGGTTCTTGAAAGACCGACTGCTTCACCGAGCTTTATCCATGCTTCAATCCCGCCTTCGTCATCACCGTGGCCATCGTGATCGAGTATGCGATTGATCCATTCTCGTCGAATGTCTTTATCATCACACGCTGAAAGCACTGCGCCATCTTTTAAAGGTATGGCTTGCTGATAATAAAACCGGTTTGCTACCCAGCCCTGTATTTGCTCGCGGTTAGCCTTGCCGGTATTCAGCATGACATTATACGGGTGATGAATATGGTAGGCTTTGCCTTTGGCGCGCAGCTTTGCTTCAAATTCCTGTTTGTCGAGAACCGGTTTTGCCGTTTTATTGAGTATCATTGAACTAGACCTCCAGTAACATGCCGTCGAAGGCGACTTCAATTCCGCTGTTGCGCAATTGTGCGTATTCCGGGCCGTCTTCATTGAGGATTGGATTTGTATTGTTGATATGAATTAAAACTTTGCGTGTTGAGTCCGGCAGTTGCGTAAGCCACTCCAGCATGCCACCGTCTCCGGTTTGCGGCAGATGCCCCATTGAACGGGCGGTTTTTTTTCCAACGCCTTCTTTTTGCATTTCATCGTCTGTCCACATGGTGCCGTCTACCAGTACAACATCTGCAGACTGCATTGCTTTCCAGATATGTGGTTCTATCTGACCGAGGCCGGGTGCATAAAAAATACTTTTGCCGCTCGACTGATCGGTCATCAACATACCCAGTGTATCTCCGGGTACCGGTTGATCACGTCGCGGTGAGTAGGGCGGCGCGTTGCTGATTAACGGTAGTGGCTGTAACTCAATATTCTTTGCCCCGGGCACCTCTGCACAGGTTTCACCCGGTGTTACCTGATGCCAGTTGATATCACAATAATGTGACAGCACTCTAAATAGTGGATTGCCGGTTGAAAGATCCTGGTGAACCTGCTCAGTGCACCATATTTCCAGTGCTGCACTGTGTTCTCTCAGCATCAGCAGGCCGGTGGTGTGATCTATCTGCGAATCCAGTAAAAAGATACTTTCAATGGCTGTATCGCGAACGCCGTTTGCCGGCTGCAGCGAAGGTGTTTGTTTAAGCTGGGTAAGAATGTCGGGAGATGTGTTAAACAAAACCCATTTATTGTCATCAGCGCCCTCATTTGCATTAATGGCAATCGACGACTGGGTTCGGGATTTTGCATTAATAGAGCCTGACCGGACTCCGTTGCACATTGTGCAGTTGCAGTTCCACTGAGGATACCCACCACCGGCAGCGGAGCCTAAAATATGGATTTTCACTGTTTTCCGGTCGGGCTGGGTTCGGTCTTATAGAATAGCCGTCCCTTAGTTGAGCCCGGAATGAAAAAAACGCCCGGTATACCGGGCGTTTTCTCGTTTAGCGGTGAGCGAAATACATCGTAATTTCGAACCCGTATCGTACGTCAACAGCTTTGGGTGTTGTCCACTTCATGGTTTTGCTCCTTATTTGGAAAATTTTCAAACAGGATTTGGACAGAGTCCCAACCCGGATAACACATTGACAGTCTGGCATAGGATTTTGAATAGTCGTCTGATGATTTTGATCTAGCGATTTTCATGAGAAAGCAGCTGTGACGGTGAGGGCGACGGGACCGGGGCGCTTGCGTTTCAATGTGACGTTGAACTGTCGACGGTAACCTTTTACCCTGTATGTGAATCCACGATAGGATTCACGCCTATCGGGAGAGAATTCAATGATATATCCACTAAAAAAGAAGGTCACCGCGTGGCTTGCTGCGACCGTCATGGGACTGTTTACTCACAGTGTGCTGGCTGAAGCAGAAACAGTAAAGGTTGGGGTGCTGAAATTCGGCACGGTCAACTGGGAACTGAAGTCAATGAAGCACGCTGAATTCGATCTCAGGAATGGTGTGGATGTAGAAATTGTCCCGTATGCCGGTGGTGATGCGACTCGCATCGCGCTGCAGGGTGGTGAAGTCGATGTGATCGTAGCCGACTGGTTGTGGGTTTCAAGACAGCGTGCTGAGGGACAGAAGCTGACCTTTGTACCTTACTCATCGAGTGTTGGAGCGATCATGGTTGCGGCCGACAGCGGTATTGATTCACTCGAGGGCCTCAAAGGTAAGAAGATTGGTGTTGCCGGCGGCCCACTGGATAAAAGCTGGTTGCTGTTGCAGGGCATGGCAAAACAGGAACACGGTTTTGATCTGAAAGGTGAGAATGAAGTCGTTTTTGGAGCGCCGCCACTGCTTGCAGAAAAGACCAGACAAGGTGAACTCGATGCCATGCTAAATTTCTGGCACTACAGTGCGCGCCTTGAGGCAGATGGATTTAATCGATTGGTCAGCGCTGAAGATGCAGCAGCCAAACTTGGTTCCAAGGGTCCGGTGTCTGCCATCGGTTATGTATTTGCAGATGAATGGGCAGCGGATAATCCAGATCTTGCCAAAGGCTTTATCAAAGCCTCGCGCGATACCAAAGCGCTTCTTAATGATTCGGATGACGAGTGGACAAGGCTTGGCAGCAGCGGTGCAATTAAAGATAAGGACCAGGCGTTAATCACACTGCGTGACCGGTTTAGAGAAGGTATTCCGAATCGACCGATCGCTGATGAAATTGAAGACGCCGGCGCAATTTATAAAGTTCTGGCGGAACTTGGTGGCGCTAAACTGGTTGGCTCATCTCCGGTAATGGTAGAAGGGACTTACTGGCCCGAATTAAAATAACCAACAGTCTATAAATTCAATTTCACCAAGCAAATTAGTGCCTATCCTGAAACCCTATTCGATTAATAATAAGATAAAAGAACGTAGGGTGGATAAGCCTGTGCATCCACCACAAAGGCCGGCATTGGTGGATGTGCAGGCTGATCCACCCTACGAAAATTTTGATCACTGGCTTGTTTCTGGATGGGCACTGATTAGTCACACTGGTCTGTGCACAAGTGGGTAAGTCGTCGGGGTATAGCCGTCTACCAATTTGGTTATTTTCGATTGCTGCAATTTTGCTGCTATGGACAGTAGTTGCCTGGTATGCGCAAAGCAGGGCGTTGCCCACCCCGTTGCAGGTAGCAGGTGCGATAGCCACTGAGGCCGGTACCGGCGAGTTGTTTTATCACATGGCGGCAACGCTTGCGCGTGTGGCAGCAGCGTTTGTTCTGGCAATGGGTATTGGTTCGGTCATTGGTATTGTACTTGGCCGACACGAACTGCTGGATAGAATGTTCGATCCGTGGGTAATCCTTCTGTTAAACATACCAGCGCTGGTGATTATCGTCCTGAGTTATATCTGGTTCGGGCTTAATGAAGTCGCAGCTGTCGGTGCTGTAGCACTGAATAAAATACCCAATGTGGTAGTCACTGTGCGGGAAGGTGCACGTTCACTGGAACTGCAGTATGCCGAGATGGCAAAAGTATTTCGCTTTTCCAGGTGGCAAACACTCAGGCACGTCGTATTGCCTCAGTTGCAGCCTTATTTTGCTGCGTCTACCCGATCAGGAATCTCTCTGATCTGGAAAATTGTGTTGGTTGTAGAGCTGTTGGGTCGTTCTAATGGCGTTGGCTTTCAGATTCACCTGTACTTTCAGTTGTTCGATGTCGCAACCATTCTTGCGTATACATTGTTTTTTGTAGCGATAATGTTGCTGGTTGAGTATCTGATACTGCAGCCACTCGATCGTTACGCAAGACGCTGGAGAGCTACCGGTGCTTGACGTGAATATAATAGACAAGCGCTTTAGCACCAGTGAAGGTGCGTCAATAGACGTGCTGAAAGACTTACGGTTTGAGTGTAGTCCCAACTCTTTTACCAGTATTGTCGGACCTTCCGGTTGCGGTAAGTCCACAACGCTTAAGTGCATTCTTGGATTGGATACAGAATTTACAGGCTCAGTAAAAACTAAGCCCGGGCAACGACTGTCCGCTGTTTTTCAGGAGCCGAGATTATTACCGTGGCGTACTGTCGAGCAAAATATCCGGCTGGCTGTGGATAGCGTAGCGGAAGAAACATTGTCAGAGCTGTTTGCGGCGCTGGGTCTTTCGGAACACCGTCACTTTTACCCGGCTGAATTATCTCTCGGTCTGGCGCGCAGGGTAGCAATTGCCAGAGCCTTCGTTGTTGAGCCTGCAGTTCTTATTCTGGACGAACCGTTTGTGTCACTTGATGAGCATACTGCGGTCAGGCTGCGTAAATTGTTAATTGATGTCTGGTCGGCACGACCCTGTACTGCATTGATGGTAACTCACAATCTGACCGAGGCAATTGAGCTATCCGATCGTATTCTGTTTGTCTCGGAGTCTCCTTCACACGTAGCGAAAGCATACGATGTAACTGTTGCAAGGGAAGAGCGTGATAGTCAATCTGTTGCTTCGATAAAACAGGAGTTAAGTCAATATGTTGGCGACGGTGTTTAGCATCCCTACATACACGAAATGATAACCAGAAGTATTGTTGTTTTAGTGTTCTGGTTGTTGACCCCATGTAGGGTGGTATAAGGCGAGGCGGTATCCAACATAGCTAGTGTGGTGGATGCGCAAGCTCAATACCCTAAGACTGAGGCAATCAAATGATGTTGCTTGATGTTACTGTTTTAAGGGAAGGGCGTGATTGTCAATCTGTCGCCCTTGATAAAACTGGAGCTAACGCGATATGTTGGCGACTGGGTCGAGGATGGTTAGATAACTAACTGCATACTGCAGGAGCATGTCTTTGCTCCTGCAGTAAAGCCGGTTGTCATTAAGTCAACCGATAACACTGTTCAATCAGGTAACGGCCCGAGATATCGGCCAAACAAAATCCGGACGCAAACCAGAGTGAACTGGCAAGCCGTCGTTGGGTTTTGGTACACCGGTAGCCGGATCATAAAAGGCGTGATAGTCAGCAGCGAGAGGTTGCGAATCGTACCCCATTAGATTTGGCACAATAGCTCGAATACGTGCCTCTTTATCATCCAACATGATCGGTGTGCCACATTCGCTGCAGGTGCAGAGCTCCAGTGGTCCGTCCGGGTTTTCTGCGTTAAATGGTTGCCGGTCGAGTGCTACAGAACTTCTGAGCTCTACATCTTCGTGGTTAAAAAAAACAACGTGTGTTGTAGGCTGGGTGGTCACACGTTTGCACACAGAGCAATGGCAAGTGTGTTTGTCGATAGGCTCTCCATGTGCGTAGGACTTTATGTGCGCACATCCACCGCTGTATTTATGTGTCATTTCTTCCTCCTCATTTTTACCGAGTTTTCAGTTTATGTGAGAATTCTGGCGGATGAAACCTTTAATAACCCGATTTTCGCTCAATGGAAGCGATAATCCTGGCGGGTGGCTATGAAAAACAAGAGTGCGAGTGCACTCTTGCTTTCAAAGTGAGTTTAGGCTTTTCAGTGTGAAGCCCGGAGTGAGTTAAAGCAGTCCTTTGGCTTCCATGTCTTTGCGAAGCTTTTTGAGTAAACCTTTGACGGGTAGCAGACCAGCTCTGTCCGTCTCAATAGATGCCGTATAGGCGTCGATAATTTTGCCTGGATCATCCGGTTTGCCGACCACAATAATACCGCCCATGCGAGCGCCCCAGTGTGGTGTGCACTTGTAAACAACGATTCCTTCAGTTTCGAATACAGCACTGACATTAGCGCCAAGTTCGGAGTTTATCTTTTCTTGTCCTTCCGGCACCATGATATCGAGTGTTTCGACATTGTGACCTTCCATACTGGACCAATTGACCGTATCGCCTTTTTCGATGTAAATGAATAACGGATTAAATTTCACCGCCAGAGCAGTGATTTCATGATCGGCAGCCAATGCTGATTTGCCGCTGGCTGCGAACATCAGAATCAGTATTATTGATGAAATTTTTGTTAGTATTTTCATAGTTCCTCACTATTGAAGTAGCACGTCAGATTAATGTAACCCGAAAAACAACGTGTAAATAATAAACAAACCGGAAGCATAATTCTCGGTGTTTTTTGCCTAATTTGTACTGGTTCCGACATTATATGCCTGCTGACTGAACCGCTGCTTTCAAGCCGGCACATGAAACTTGGCTAATGCCCGGGAGCATGGTTAGTTGCATGTATCTGGAATCATAAAAATCGGTAAAAAATCAGGCTATTCCCGCATTTTGGCAAAAAAATACCTCATCTGCCGCCATTCACAAAAAAGACTTTTTGCGGGAAAATTGAAAGCCAATTGGAAAAAAACGCAAACATAAAAATAACAACGCAATACTTGCTGGAATCCAGCGCAGATCTACCGACACCATCTTCTGATGCGCCAGTGACTCCACCATCGCAGTATCTGCAAGCTGTTCTGTTGCATCGAGTGGCAGATAGATTAGATTTGCCAGTCTGCCGAGTTTGCTGAGATGGTTATCCTGCCGCTTTGATAACTCCTCATGGCTTGGTCCGAGCGTGGTATCTGATCGTTGCACTACTTCATGCGCCTGCCAGTACGAACTTACTCGCCCATCCTTATCAAAAGTTTTTGGAATGCTCACTGGTGTTGTGCCTCCCAGCCCGACGATAATGCCTTGAGTTGAAAATTTATCGGTGTTCGGCATACCTCGGTGATCAGCGCGCAAAGGTGGTGCCTCCTGTCCGTCTGTCATAAAAATTACCCGTGTGGAATTACCGATGCCATCGACAGATCGAATACTTTGATGCAGTCCCTTGCCAATTCCACTTGACTCAGTCCAGCGCATATCGTCATCAATCATATTGAGTGAATTAAGCAAGCCTGCGTAGTGTTGGCAAACTTCTACCGGAGTAACTAATGTGACGACCCGTCTGCCAGTGAATATACTAAAACCAACATTCGAACCGCATGGCAATTTTTGAAGTAACTCGGCTGTTGCTTTTTTTGCAATCGAAAGTCTGCTGCTTGCCTTTTCATCAACGATATAGTCCTGCACGTTCATACTTTGAGAGATATCGTAAGTCAGCTGAAAATTGTAGGCTGGCCGGGGTAGCACTCTCGGCTTTAACAAAACGCAGGCTATCAGTGATGCGAGCGCTAAAACAATTAAACCACTGCCGCTGAAAAATCGGGTAACTAACGGGTGATGAGTCACGGCAAATCCCTCAGTATGAAATCAGGGACAACTACATCGACACTTTTGATTGGAGGGCGCTTATCTTTTATACCGCCTGCAATTTCAGGTGAGACCCGCAACGCCAGTTCGAGGTTGTGTCTCGCGTTCCAGTTCTGCGGGTTAATCAGCAATACATCTCTATAGCGTTGTTTTGCAAGTTCCACTAGTGGGCGCGTTTTTGCACCGGGCTGATCGCGGCGCAAGCCCTCTCTTAAATAGTGATTGGCCAGATTATAGCGCGCTGCCTGTCCGACCGGCTCTGATCGATACTGGTCTATAAGTTTCACCAGCAACGTTTCGGCGGGTTCGAATTGGCCTCCTGCAGAGAGTGCGCTGGCTTTACTTAGCAATACTTCCGGATAAGACTCGTCAAATTTATCCGAAGTAGTTTTAGCTGAATCATCGGTATAGTCGTCAGTTATTTTTGCAGGTACGTTTCCGATAGCATCTACTACGCTTTGGTTCTTTTTCAATGCGTAAGCCTGCCACAACGTGAGTAGCAAGAATATTGAAGCGAGACTCGCGAAAAACCCGTGTACTGTTGCGCGTCTCATTTATATTTCTCCAGTCGAATGAAAGCTATGATAGCGAGCATCGCGCAGCATAATAGAGCGATGATATACAGCAGGCGACTATAGTCTGTTCCGGGAGTTCGTTCGAACCAGGTCAACGGGAGATTTTGCTGACTATCTATAATAGCTACAGCTTCACTCATCGACGCTGCATCGTCTGCCTGAAATACCTGGTAGTCGGTACCCAGACCAGAGAAAAATACATGCAATTCAACTTCTTCTGATCTTGCACTAACATCGGTGCCGACCAAATCGAAATCAGGTGCGTTAATACCGCTTTGTACGTAGATAAAGTACAGGCTTATTTTGTTACGTTGCAAGCCTGTTGATATTTTAGCTCTTGTTTCTTCATCGAGTTTGGCTCCACCATCGGAGACCAGCAAAAGCGCGCGACTGCCAGTGTAAGGTCGCTGGTCAAAGCCTTCAATTGCTGACAATAATGCTTCACCCATATTGGTTTCCTTAGGCCCGCGTCCTATCGCAGTGGCATCGAGCCCCGCCTGTAAAAGGCCGGTGTCATCAGTAAAATCTGTGATTCTCATCGGCACCACACTAAACAGCGAAAGCGAATAGCGGTTTTCGGGTCGTTGATCTAATAGCCAGCCAAGTGCTTCCCGGGCTATGCCGTTTTTTGTCATTTGCACTTGTATAGGCTGATAGTCTCTTATCAGCGGTCTTCTTACCTCTCCGTCCATACTGGCACTTCGATCAAGAAGGATTGAGATCTCTGCTCCTCGTCCGATATGCTCCACTAAGCGCTCCGAGCTTTTTGGACCGGATAGTCCGATCACTAATAGAGCAATAGTTAGCATTGCAACAGACTTCCAGATTCTATTCAGTTGCGGTCCTACTGTGTCAACAGGAATCAGACTGATGCTGGTAAAAGGCAGAGAGTCCCGTCGGTTTGGCAGCAATGGCAACAGTGCCAGTGGCAACAGAAGCAGTAACAAGGGTGATTGAAATTCCAGGCTCGGCACGTTACTAAGCTTTCACCCGGGCTTTTATATTGTGATTTTCCCGTTTACTCTTTGCTTTTTTTGTTGGTTTGTTTACTTGTCTTTTTGCTTGTCTTTTTTCCAGTTGATACAAAGTGCGACTTAACGCATTGACCGGTACTTCTTCCGTGGTGTTTGATCCTTTAAAAAATCTGCCAGACGATACTTTATAAAAATGTTCAATAGAATTATTCTCTGATTCAAGCCATGGTGCCGCAGCATAGAGTTTGTCTGTATTGCCTGCACTTATGGTTTTTCCTGCGACTTCGTTGAAGGCGTGATGCAGTGCAACCCAGGAATCGCTATTTGTATCTCTTTCGTCTGCCGGTAGTTTTTTTATTATCCGATGGGCTTTGGCAAAGGGTAAAGTGTGCAGATCTCTAAAATGGCGGGCTATCCACCAGGTAAGCCATAATAAAATTGTCAATAGTAATGCGGCAAAACTAAGCTTTAATCCTTTGTTATCACGTTTCTCTACCAGTGTAAGCCCTGCGATATCATCGAGTGGTGACAGCCCGCCATCATTCTCATCTGTTACATTGTCAGTAGTGGTTAGTGCCGCTACATTAAAGTTCCATGGGGGGAGTACTACTTCTTCATCTGACTTTGATTTAAACGTATGGCCAGGCAAATTTATCGTGGTTGTTTGATTTGGTGAATTGATAATCTGGTAACGGATATGCAGCCATCTTTGTTTGTTTACGATTTCAACTTTGGTAGCAAGACGGTAAAGAAATTCATTCACTCGTTGCTCACTCGGAAGCTCCGGGTCGATGAGATTGCCAGAATCGAGATTGATTTTTTGTTCCAGCGTGTCGCCAACAAAATAACCGAAAGATCTTGTCGGGTTCTGTACTTGCAAGCCGTTGCCCAGTAACTCGGCCAACGCCATTGTGTTAATTGATGTGCATAACAACCCGATTGAATAAGTTCCGAGCCAAAATATTCTGGAAAGTCCTGTTCATCAGGCTTTCGTTTCCATGAAATAGCGCGAAAGTTTTTCTGCATTAAATCCATTGGTGATAAAAAACGGTTGTTCATCTCTGGGTGCGAACACCTTTGCAATCTGATTTTTTCGCTTTACTACATTTTTATGCCACTCTGCTCGTCTATCGGGGCTTAGCCAGATATGGCGGCGGCGATTACCTCCCATTTGTCGCACCGATAACAAGTGGTTGCCGGCCGGTGGTACAACTTCCGCCTGGTCCCATATTACGATGGGTACGATAAGCGTACCGGCAAGCGGATCGAGACATTGCTCCAATTGATCAATAGGGAAGTGAAAGTCACTGACTATAAAAACCAATGTAGATTTACCAGCTACCGATTCAACGCACTGAGACAGTGCTTCAGCATTGGCGGTTCCTGTGGCTTCGCACAAGCGAATCTTTGTCGCCATGTGTTGCCCGGTACCACGACCAAATCTCGGTGGCTGTGCTAAGTCGTG
>CAZYRP010000143.1:0-13326 GCA_964649465.1 uncultured Granulosicoccaceae bacterium
TCAATCGGTACCTGTAAGTTGGGCGGAGTATAAGAAAATTAACTGACAATCGATGAGTGCTGCGTATCATTCATGTTACATGAAAGCGCCAAATATTACACTATCGACAGATAATGTGAAGTAGTAGAGATAAAAACTGTGAAGTGTACTACCGCATTTGTGCCGGGAAGATCGAAGAGAGCTTCTAACAGAGGCTAAAAACTAAAATATTACCGCAAGGAAAGGACGTGTAGTCTACAGATAAATTCGGGGAATATCGCTTCGAAGTGACGTATCGGCTTGATAATTCAACAAATTTTGATGACAACTCATGACTCACAGCATCCTCAGTTTGGTTGCCGTCTATATCTATCGCGTTATCTTTAACGGCCAGGGTTGGTTTGTTCGCCAGAAAATTGAGTTTTAACCCGTTCCTGCGCGATACGGTCGAAACCTTTTACCAACGTTGGTGGTGAGGTGGGCAGCGCTTAGAGTATTTGGGGGAGGGTAGGTTAACGAGTCGCGCTCCCCGATGCAGTCAAGTTGTGTCTGCTAAAACGGATGTTTAACTGTTGTAGTTGCAGGCCTCGAAGTATCTGTCGGTGTACAGACTGACGTATGTAGCGGCGTGCTATCGCTCGTAATCCTGTTTTCTAAAATATTCGCGATACGTTTGCGGATTGCCTGAAAATTCCCTGCAAAGCCAGAATGTGTCTATTATTCTGCCAACAACTGCCGGGTCTGGCTTGATGCATATGCCATGCGCACTGCAAGTTCGAATTATCTTAAGGTAAGCCTGCTTTAAGGACGTTAAATCATGATCCGGAGAATCTCCGGATCATGCCAGATGAATGGAAACGCTGTTACCTCCAGACTATCCTCTGTGCACCACCTGAACTCGACACTGTTCTGTCTTTTGCAGTCAGACCAGCGGCCTGAGCCGTATCGTGAGCGACAGAGAAAACCTGCATCATTGGTGGCAATGCGTTGTTCTGAAACCAGACCACACCGGCAACAGATTCGACATCGTTTGTGACTTCCATTGAGTGATGAAAAACACCATTGACCATCTCTCCCTGAACAGCGCAGGAGTCATAGTCAACACCGAAAACACCACCTTCAGGCTCAAATGACGTACAAATTGAAACGGACGCTGTGTGATTGCGAGCTTCCTCCAGATCAAAATCCACGTCCACAGTACGTGCTGTAGCGAACGAGAAAGTGTTGGATACACTTAGCGATTCTGAGTCGGCGGCTACAGCAGGTACCACCACTTCATTGGTCGCCACCGCGTCAGTATTTTCTGCCTCGGTCGTTTGATCCGTTGTTTCAACAGGCTCAGCTGTGACAACAGAAGGTTCGTTTGCCGCTCCAATATCCAAAGTCTCATCAGGTGAGCCATTGTCTACCTGGGCACTGTTCAGTTCGGCCTCGCCCCCACAAGCTGTGAGAGCGATTCCGATTGCTATTATCAATACTGTATTCTTCATCGTATATCTCCTAGTGGGTGAAAATAAATGCTTGTTCAGCGTTTTCGATTTGGTACCAACTTTGATTAACAGAGCCACTAGTTGTTGCGAAAGGCGCAAACTGCTTATAAACGTGACTTATATCCTGATATTCAAGTGGGTAGTGCCAGCGAGTACCTATCTCCAGCGCCCAGGGCATACCGTTAGCTGTCTGGAAAAACTGTTGTGCTGACGGACTTGATGCGTCTGCACCGGGATCATCAAACAAACTGTAATCAAAAGCCTCGGTCGGAGCTTGATTCTTAGTATGTATTTCATAGCTGCGTCCGGGTGCTGTTACATAATGATTGCCATGCCACGCCCCGGGAGTTGCAAAAAGAAACGGATCCATTAAACCACGCAGATCTGCATCTACAGGTTGTAACATAGGTATGTTGGCCTTGAAGGTCATCTGTATATCAGAGCCACAGTCGGCCTCGGTTCTGTAGAACGTACACAACTCACCTGAACCAACAAAATCCCACACGTTATAGCTTACTATTAGTATTGCTTCCTGACGCCCCTCCTCTATAACAACACGGTCTGTCACGTCTCTACCATTTATCTCGAGTGTTGTACCTGCAATATCCACCTCATCCCGGTTAACACCCGGAAGGCGAACAGCAAATCCGTTATGGTATGCAGCACCTACAGCAGCTACCTCGCCAGTAATAGCTACATGCTTTACACCTGCCGCATTGCTTGAAACCGCGCTACGAAGATATAAAACGAGATCGTTCATATCGTAATCGCCTTCATGTGGCCAGTTGTCCTCGAAAGCAAGGGTTGACCAACCATTTGATGATGGATAGTAGTTTGTGACAACGTCTGATTCGTGAACGGAAACAGGGAAATCTTCTACCTCTCCATCGGGTGCACCACCAGTAGCCTGCAATCCGGTAACCGAGCTTATACGGAATCGAGCCCAGGTATCACCCGGCACCACCCCAATCGGAATATCTGCATACAAAGCCTGCATACCGGGTGTTACGAGTTCATCAAAAAGTATCTGCTCGTAATCGTCAAACGTACCATTTTGATTTAGATCTACCCATGCACTGACGTAGCCTGGGCTGCTTGCCTCGACCAGAGCAACTGATTGTGAGTTCTCTTTTACAGCGGTCGCAAACTGAACGCCATCCTCGTCATCCGTATCACCAGACTCATCGTCTGTTAACGGGCTGGCAGATGCGTCGGCTTCACCATCGACAGTTGTGCCGAAAAACAGTGTTGCGTCTTCCAGGCCATGTCTTGCGCCGTTTGATTCGAGGTAGGTTCCATATGAATCCGGAGCGTCACCGAAATCCACCAGGGTATTGGATTCACCGGCCACAGGAGCTAAAGCGCAGCGTGATCCATCATTGGTACTTGAAGACGGGCCGTTCGCAAACTGGACTGGTACGTAGTTTCCCGAATCTATGCCAATACGGAAGACTATACCGTCGCTATTTCTACTCAGGTAAAGATTGCCGTCCGGATCAAAGTATGCCGCACCAAAACTACCGCTTATGTCAGTTTCAGCCAGAACTTCGCTGCTTCCGTTCGCGAGGTCAATTTTTGATAAGACGCCTCGGTTGTCCAAAGAATAGGCAAATCCGTCATTGGGATTCACAGCAAAGTCGGCGATACGGAGACTAAGCGATTGCCCGTCAATGATACGCGACATCTGGAGATAATCCGCCGAATCCGGATCCAAATCAATGACGTACAAACCGTAGGCGGAACCACGACGGTACACATAGTACTTACTGCCGGTTACAGAAACATCGCCAACATAAAAGCTAACATTTGCAATGTTATCCACTGCGAGCGGCTCAACACTGAAATCGCTGTGCACGCGTGCTGGCACATTGTGCTCGTAACTCCACCCATAAATAAATCTATCTTCAGGATTAAAACCGAGTCCGTTTACAGAGGCATTAGTGCCCATATCATTCGCGATTACACGGTAACCACCGGTAACGAGATTGACACCATAAGTAGTCGGGACAGTGCCTTGTGTTAGAAATGCCTGTGAAGGGCAATCTTCAAATGCGGCACCCCATGAGTTTTGAGATAGAGATACAGCAAGTAAAACAGATAATGAAAAGAGTTTTCTCATTGAACGAACCTCGATAACAGTAAGGAATCGTCTGTAATCCAGCCACCAGACGCGCGATGGTCCTAGAATCGGCTCAATGAGTGTGCGGCTTAAGTTCCTTTAACTTTTTTAATTTACTTTATGACGAGAGTGGCGTTTATCTATAACTTATAGTTTTCGATGGACCCATCGTATTCTTATTAGATCTACTAACATAGCGAAAGAGTCACTTAATAGCGACAGAGTCGAGTTGTTATCATGTCGCCAGTTAACAGGAACTTCAGCTACGCGGTACCCTAGTTTATTCGCGATATACAGATGCTCAACATCAAATCCAAAACCGATAGTTTTCTGCTGATCTGCTATTATGCGGGCAGCACTCTTCCTGTAAGCTTTAAAACCACACTGGCTGTCCTTCACTTTGGTCAAGCCCATCATGCGGGTAATAAGGTTAAAGCTCTTGCTGGTGATTTTCCGGCCGAGTGGTCTGTTGGAAACACTCGACGCTTTAAGATTTCTGGAGCCAATGACTATATCGTAGCCATCATCAAACTTATCGAACACCTGGTTTATAGCCTCGATTGGGGTAGATAGATCAGCATCGGTAAATATTATATATTCACCTTGTGCAACCAATAGACCCTTGGCGATCGAGTACCCTTTACCCACGTTTTTAATATTTTCCAGTAGCATACCTTTGGACTGATTTTTCATCTCCTCACCATAGATATCAACAAACTTCACAATCTCCGACGTCATGTCGTTACTGCCGTCATCAACTATAAGCAAGTTGGCGGAATAACTTTGCTGGCTGAGGAAGTCCTTTATTTCGTACAATGACTTAGCTATTCGTTCCTGCTCGTTGAATACAGGAACTACAACGGTCACCATCGGATCTGATTCAATTTCCACCACTATACCTCGCGCCTCTTATCGATTGTCTGTTGTGCCGAGAGTGTAACTCCGGCAAGTATCAGCATGACACCCAGTGTTTTTTGTGTTGTCAGTGGTTCTGAAATAGGTGGCAATGCCGCACCCAGATACACAACGATATAGCCACAGGACAGCATAGGGTAGGCATAATTCAACTGGAATTTTTTTAACGCAAATATCCAAAAAAGTATTGATAGAAAATATAAAAATATTCCGGCACCCAGAAGAAGTATTCCACCATGCTGCTGCAGAAGCAGGCTAAGTGAGCACTCTGTACCAAAACAGCTGAATGTGCTCATCGCATGCTTCATCAATAGCTGCCCCAGCGCACCGCCGGCAATAGCAGAAATTAATGCGAAAACATGAGAATTCATTTGATATCTGAACTTAATAACAAAACTATACCCGCTAATATAATCAATGTGCCCAGCCAACGATGGATCGGTATTTCTTCTCCGAAATAGAACTTCGCAATTATCAGGACAACCAGATAATTCAGACTCAGCATCGGATAGGCAACACTCACGTCCATTCGTGCCAATACCATCAACCAGGCTCCAAGGCTGATGGCGAGCAGTAGCAAGCTTATGAAAAAGTGCCGACTACCCAGGAAGCTTGTATTCCTTTTATTGCTTGTTGCTGCAAGCTTCTGACATAGTTGCGAACCGCTACTGGTCAGGATAGATAGTGCAATTAAAGCGATCAGGCTCGGTGAGTAGTGGATAACAATGTCCGTAATAGCAATGGCTCTCTTATGTTTACTGCCGTTTAACGGCGTAAAACACAGTTACTACAATTTACGCTGCAATAGTTGAACACTTAACACGCAGAGTGGCTAATATGAGTATAAGTTATCACTAGTCTTGCAAGGCATGATGTTCAGCTGTATCCAGTCGTTTGAATAATGTCAACCTGCCGTTTGTGTTAGTCGTCATCACATTTGAGAGCCAGTAAGGTTGGTTATAGATTTCAATATACCCTCGCTGCGACAGGATATGTCGATAGTCCAAATTTTTATCCGCGTGAATCTGGTCGGTAAGTAACACCAGTTCGAACTTGCGATCCCATAGGGCGTTTTTTACATCCCGGGGAGAGTGAATGCCGTCCAGGTTGTTGTCCAGCCATGTGGTTTCTTTAATATTTTCCTGCGAGATTACGTCTGATGTTAAATAGCGGAATATATAAGGATCTTCACTTAGGATGGTATTGTCTTTCCTGATTTGCCTCTCAATTACCCGGCTTAACTCTGTGGTATTGGGGTAAGCATTTTTAATGTGTCCAAGCTGTATCACATTGAAGCACAAGTAACTCATGCCAAAAACCGGAAATAGCAAAGCCGTGATTCGGAATCTAGAGGGAGGCTGCCGAACCGCTTCAAACAACACCCACGCAGCCGCTGGAAAAAGAAACAGTGCGCTGTAGTTCAGATGCTTATACAGGGATATATGATTTCCGCTGTAAAAATGATATGCCGGCATGGGTACTGAAAATGCCAATAGCAATAGTAATATCTTTATAGTGCGTGTTCGCTTGCTCCTAAAACAGAAAGTAAAAGCACAGGCCCACAGCCAAAGCGGAAGGCTCAATTGCTGAATCACCCTTGTCGCTATGTCCACTCTGGTCGAGTTTGCGGAGTGCACGCCAACGATTTGCACTTGATATAAAGTTGATAGCTCGCTGAAATGCATGCCCACATAGGCTGCAAGGAACAATGAAATTGCACCGGCTGCAAGCATTGCCTGGCGTGGAACAGAGTACAACATGAACAGGCCTATAAGGGGTAAGTACAGGATAGTCGTGTACTTGCAGACAATAGCTATTGAAAGTAGCGCAGCACTTAATACAGCAAACCTGTAGCTTTTTTTACTGGCTGTGTACATCGCGGTAGCCAGCGCCCAGGTAAAAAAACAGAAGCTCACAATGTCATACGTAGCCAGCGTACTTATAAATATGTGGTGTGCACTGGCAGCAAGAAATAATGTGCTGAGTAAAGCGAGTGACTTTGATGGCCAAAGTTGCAGCGTAAAAACAAAACAGCCCAGCAGGGACAAACCGCCTAATAGAATCGCTGCAACACGTGCCCCTGCAAATCCACCTACATGTTTCTCAAAAAAACCGAATAGATACCAACTTATATCAGACCCGAATATATAGCTGTATGTCGGCCAGGTTAATCCCGAGAGTAATTGACGGCCGACAAATAAATAGTCATATTCATCCATATGCGGTGAGTGTCCACCAGCATTTAGTCTTAGGTATAGTACGAGTAATATGAGTGGCGCCAGACCCAGCCAACTCACTGTTTTTATAACACTGTGTTTACTGAGAAATGTGATCATCGCCTGGAAGGAATTTCGGGCAGAACATCTCGCTATATCGGCCCTGGTTGCGGAAACTAAGGTATATCGCAGAGTTCACCGACACCCGGTTATCGCAAGTGCTTAAGGCGTCGCATCATGGAAGTTAGCCAGGGGGAAGATTGTGATAAGCGACACGCACAGGAATCGTCTGATGTATTCCTCGAAGTTACTTTAACCTGCCTATTAGAAGCAGAAAGTTATACATGCCAATAGCCTAAATGCATGTGTGAGCTGTTTCTTGCTTACTGTCTAACCCTCAAAGTTATAGCGAGTCCCGGCGCATAGTCCAACAATAATGGAGAAGTTGGAAATATTCTGATTCAAGGTGGTTCCGGGATTAGGACGAATACAAAGGATATGTGAGTGTTGTATGCTGTGCAATTTCACTCGTTCGTATTCTTACCGTCGTGTTCACGGCATCCTGTTGTACAGCACTATCAAGGTGTCCATATCTTTCGGTGCCTGTTTTAACGCGAGAGGATACCGCAAATACCTTTAAGCAAAAAGAGGTGACTCCCGGTGGACCCTGTTACCAGGGCCCCGGGAAAAATCTAGGCGGCTCTGGTTTTATTCAGCACTGTGTTGGTTTCACCAGTCGGCTCGTAAGCAAGATTGGGTGCCAGCCATTTTTCAGCTACCTCGATATTCATATCACGACGCGATGCATAATCGGTGATCTGGTCTTTGCCAATTTTACCTACGCCAAAGTAACGTGATTCCGGGTGAGAGTAGTACCAGCCACTGACAGAAGATGCGGGCCACATCGCCAGTGACTCGGTGAGAGAAATGCCGGTGTGCTTTTCAACGTCCAGTAGCTCCCATAGCACTGGTTTTTGTGTGTGATCCGGGCAGGCCGGGTAACCACTGGCAGGACGAATGCCACGATATTTTTCGGCAATGACTTCATCCTGTGTGAGTGATTCGTCTGATGCGTAGCCCCAATGGTTTATGCGCACCTCGCGATGCAAATACTCGGCAAAGGCTTCAGCAAATCGATCACCAATGGCTTTGGCTAATATGCTTGAATAAGTGTCGTGGGCCTGATCGTATTCTTCTATAAGCTGATCGAGGCCGATGCCTGCGGTTACTGCAAAGCAACCAATGTGGTCGGTAACACCTGTAGAGGCAGGAGCTACAAAGTCAGCTAACGCAATATTGGGTTTGCCTTCCGGTACCAGCGTTTGCTGCCGCAGACCGGGAAGGGTGGCGACAATCGAATCTGGCTGTTCATGGCTGTATATCTCGATGTCGTCGGCGTTGACTGTATTGGCCGGGAAAATACCGACGATACCCGTAGCTTTAATTTCGGGACGATCGATAAAAGTCTGGATCATTTTTTGTGCGTCGGCAAAAAGCTCAGTCGCTTGCTCGCCCAGCTTTTTATCCTGCAGGATTCTTGGGTACTTACCCTTGAGCTGCCAGGTATGGAAGAATGGTGTCCAGTCGATATAGGGTTGTAACGTTTCGAATGAAATAACCTTAATAACTTTTACACCAGTCATGTTCGGTTTGGCCGGGGGTGTTGATGCCCAGTCTGTTTTAAATGAATTGGCGCGGGCTTTTTCCAGAGACAGCAACTCGCGTTGTGCGTTTTGGTGGCTGAAGCGTTCGCGTACTTTTGCATAGTCCTCTTTGACTTCTTCAAAGAACGCAGTCTTCTGATCATCGCTCAGGAGTTTACTTGCCACATTCACGCTTCGTGATGCATCGGGGACATACACCACAGGGTGTTCGTAGTGTGGTGCAATTTTTACTGCTGTGTGCATTTTTGAAGTGGTGGCACCACCAATCATAATTGGAATATTGAGCTCGCGTCGCTGCATTTCTTTGGCAAAGTTGGCCATCTCTTCAAGTGATGGTGTGATTAAGCCGGAAAGCCCGATAATATCTACCTTCTCAGCTATGGCGGTTTCGATAATTTTATCCGCTGGCACCATTACGCCAAGATCTATAACCTCATAGCCATTGCACTGCAGTACAACACCAACAATGTTTTTACCAATGTCGTGAACGTCACCTTTGACCGTTGCCATCAGGATTTTACCGTTGCTGTGTGCTTCCTGTCCTTCTTTTTCAGCATCCATGTAAGGCATCAGCCAGGCAACCGCACGTTTCATTACGCGTGCAGACTTTACTACCTGCGGCAGAAACATTTTACCTTCACCGAACAGATCACCAACGATGTTCATGCCATCCATCAATGGCCCTTCAATGACGTGAAGAGGGCGATCGTATTGCTGTCTTGCTTCTTCGGTATCTTCTTCTATGTATTCAGCAATGCCCTTAACCAGCGCATGCGATAATCTTTCATTTACAGGTAATTCGCGCCACTCCTGATTGCGCACCTCTGTTTCTGCATTGTCACCACGATAATTGTCGGCGATTTCGAGTAGTCTTTCTGTTGCATCGTCGCGCTTGTTGAGTACAACATCTTCAACGCATTCCTTGAGATCGGCCGGAATGTCTTCGTAAATTGCCAGCTGACCGGCATTGACGATACCCATTTTCATTCCGGCTTTGATTGCGTGATACAAGAACACTGAATGAATTGCTTCGCGTACTGTGTTGTTGCCACGAAACGAGAACGATACGTTGGATACACCACCACTAACCATGGCGTGTGGCAATGTTTCTGTGATTTGTTGTGTCGCTTCAATGAACGCTATTCCGTAGTCATTGTGCTCTTCAATGCCTGTAGCGACTGCAAAAATGTTTGGATCGAAAATAATATCCTGTGGTAGAAAGCCGACTTCGTTAACCAGTATGTTGTATGCACGGGTGCAGATGCGAACTTTGCTCTCAGTAGTATCTGCCTGGCCGTTTTCATCAAACGCCATAACCACTACTGCTGCTCCATGTTTCTGGCAAAGGCGAGCATGGCGGATAAATTCTTCTTCGCCTTCTTTCATGCTAATTGAGTTGACTACGCACTTGCCTTGCGCACACTTTAGCCCGGCCTCTATAACATCCCACTTGGAGCTGTCTATCATTAACGGTACTTTTGCAATATCGGGTTCACCTGCGATTAGCTTTACAAAGCGCTCCATAGCGGCTTTTGAATCAAGCAGACCTTCATCCATATTGATATCAACAATCTGCGCACCGTTTTCAACTTGTTGTCTGGCAACTTCCAGGGCTTTTTCGTAGTCACCGTTAACAATCAGTTTTTTGAATGCAGCGGAACCGGTGATATTCGTGCGTTCACCAACGTTGACAAAAAGACTGTCCGCATTAATTGTGCATGGCTCAAGTCCCGACAGGCGGCAAGCGATTTCCGGTTTTGGCAGTGCACGTGGCTTAACGTTTTCCAATGCCTCGGCTATTGCTTTGATGTGCGATGGTGTTGTGCCACAGCAGCCACCCACGATATTCAGGAAACCGGATTCAGCCCATTCCAGAATGTGTTCAACCATTTGCTCCGGTGTTTCATCATAGCCACCGAATGCGTTTGGCAAGCCTGCGTTGGGGTGAGCAGAGACGGAGGTATCTGCGACTCGCGATAGTTCTGCCACATACTGGCGAAGATCTTTCGGGCCGAGTGCACAGTTAAGACCTACTGATATTGGTTGAGCGTGTTGGATTGAATTCCAGAAGGCTTCTGTGGTTTGCCCGCTTAGAGTTCTGCCCGAAGCATCGGTAATTGTGCCCGAGACCATGACCGGAGTATCAACGCCGGTATCTTCGATAAGTTGTCGTACTGCGAAGATTGCAGCTTTTGCATTTAGCGTATCGAAAATGGTTTCGATCATTAAAATGTCAGCACCACCTTCAAGCAATGCAATGGACGATTCGCGATAGTTGGCAACAAGTTCGTCAAAGGTAACGTTGCGAAATCCCGGATCATTCACATCTGGTGAAATGGAGGCGGTTCGATTGGTTGGCCCGAGTACACCGGCCACCAGACGAGGCTTGTCCGGAGTAGAGTATTTATCTGCAGCACAGCGTGCGAGCCTGGCCGACTCATGGTTGATCCGCACAACCTGATCCTCCATACCGTAGTCGGCCATCGCGATGCGGGTAGCGTTGAATGTATTTGTCTCGACAATATCTGCGCCTGCCGCCAAATAGTCTTCGTGGATCTGCGAGATCAGTTCCGGGCGAGTAAGCGACAGAAGGTCGTTGTTGCCGCGCAATTCCGAACCGTGGTCGCTGAATTCTTCACCCCGATAATCTGCTTCCTGCAGCTCATGTTCTTGAATCATCGTGCCCATTGCGCCATCCAGAATCAGGATGCGGTTTTTTAACACTTTGATAATATTGGCTTTATTCATTTTTCCGTATCGAATATCAAGGAGATTGAAGAAATATACCAAGAAATATACATATAAACATATCTTTATGTGATTATGTGAATCTAAATCACACTGGTGATCTGGTTGCGATCCTTGTTTGTTCGCTGTTTAACAGTTGCGCGGATTGGCGGAAGAGATCTAAGCTGCGCATTCGTATCAGCAGGTTTGGAATGGATTGAAAATAATCGTATTTGGTGGCAGTGGAGGGATTGGGTCCGCGCTTATTAATGGGTTGATTGCGATGTATCCGGATGCCGAGATATTTGCCACCTGGCACGGCACGCCGCCGATGGGCGAGAATAATGTATCCTGGGATTCGGTAGATCTTTGTTCAGAAGCGAGTATTAGTGAGTACGCTGCGCAGTTTAAGCAGGTGCACTGGTTAATAAATGCAGCAGGTATGCTGCATAGTGGATCAAAGATGCCCGAAAAAACCGTGCGTACTATTGATCCGGAATTTTTTATCAGCAATATGCAACTGAATGCGCTGGCGACTCTGCTAGTAGCAAAACATTTTAAAAACGCTTTGAGTAGTGCAACTGAAATAGAGGGAACAACCCGCCAGTTTACAACGGTGTCGGCCAAAGTAGGCAGCATAGAAGACAATCGTTTAGGTGGTTGGTACAGCTATCGGTGTTCCAAAGCGGCACTCAACATGGCAATTAAGAACCTCAGTATCGAGTGGCGTCGCACACTGCCTTCGGTCTGTGTAACAGCACTGCACCCGGGCACTACAGAAACTGACTTATCAGCGCCATTTCAGCGCAATGTGCCGGACGGAAAGTTATTCACACCTGAAAAAACTGCGGAGTATTTGATCAACCAGTTGTCGCGACTAACACCAGAGGACACCGGCAAGTTTCTAAGCTATGACGGTGAGGTGTTACCCTGGTAGCTAAGCGTTCCGGTAAGCAGGTGTCACGTACGCGAATGGTAAAATCCAATTTGCCTTCGAAGATCTGTGAGCGTTGTGGCAGACCCTTTAGCTGGCGTAAAAAGTGGGCTCGCTGTTGGGATCAGGTGCGTTATTGTTCTAAAAGATGCTCAGGGACTAAAGGTGAGAACCGATGACTATTCACGAGAAAATTGACTACATTGAATTACCTGCGAGCGATATTGCCGCCAACAAGAAGTTTTTCAAGCTTGCTTTTGGTTGGGAGTTCGAAGATTTTGGCGATGAATATACTGCATTTGCGAACCAGGGAGTTGATGGGGGTTTTTATAAGTCTGATAAAAAATCTGTGGCGTCAGACGGAAGTGCCCTGGTAGTGTTTTTAAGTGAACGGCTTGAGGAAACTCAGCGAAGAATACTGGATTGTGGCGGCACAGTCGTGCAGGAAATATTCTCCTTTCCGGGAGGTCGAAGGTTTCACTTTTGCGATCCATGTGGCAATGAGTATGCTGTTTGGTGTAAGACCTAGTCGCCGAGCCGGGGTTATTCAGACAGGCTTCGCTATAACTCTATAAGCACACCATTGGTCGATTTTCTTTCATCACTTAAAAGATACAGATAGGCTGGCACTTTATCTTCCGGCGTCGTAACTGAATTTGGATCTTCACCGGGATACGCAGAGCTTCGCAGGTTTGTTCGCATTGGTCCGGGATTGATTGCGTTGCAGGCTACTGCAATGTTGCCGTCATTGTCGGCAGCGGTATCGAGTTCGTCAGCAATTATGCGCATTGCAGATTCAATTGATGATTTACTTATTCCATAAGCACCCCAGTAGGCAGTGTTTTTACTGTCAGTGGTAAAGACGATGCTGCCATTGCCGGTAGTTCTCATCAGCGGCAGTAGTGCCTGGGTAAGTAAAATCGGCGCGTGCAGGTTTGTGGTGAATGTTTCCTGCCACATCTTTGCATCCAGATGATCAACAGGACTAATCTGCCCAAGTATGGCTGCGGTGTGAACAATTCCATGCAGTCCGTGGAAAGTCTCTTCTATAGTGGTTGCCAGTTGCTTGTAGTCATCAGTGTTTGCGCCACGTAAATCAAGCGGATAAAGCCCTGGTTGCCTGCCGTGCTCTGCTTCCAGTTCATCGTGAAGTTGATTAAGTTTGTTTTGGTTATTATCCAGTAGCACCAGTTCTGCACCGAGTGCAGCCGTTCGTCGCGCAATAGCACTGCCAAGTCCGCCCGCAGCACCGGTAATTAGTATGGTCTTACCTGACAGTGAA
>CAZYRP010000144.1:0-13140 GCA_964649465.1 uncultured Granulosicoccaceae bacterium
GTCGGTACCGGTGTCGCCACCGCCAATAACGATTACGTCTTTGTCTTTGGCAGAGATGTATTCTTTATCTGCGTGCCCTGAGTCGAGCCAGCTTTTGGTGTTGGCAGTTAAAAACTCCATCGCAAAGTGAACGCCACTGAACTCACGGCCGGGAATAGGAAGATCACGTGGCACTGTTGCTCCGGTAGTAAGTAACACCACATCGTAGTCATTCGAAAGGGTTCGAATATCTACCGAGCCGCCGCTGCCGTCAGCAACGTTCTGATTGCAGCGAAAATCAATTCCGGAATCGCGCATCAATTGCACACGGCGTTCCACCACTTCTTTTTTTGCAAGCTTCATATTTGGAATGCCGTACATCAGCAAGCCACCAATGCGATCAGCGCGTTCATAAACACAGACATTGTGGCCTGCGTTGTTAAGCTGTTCTGCAGCGGCAAGACCCGCGGGACCGGACCCGATTATTGCAACGGTTTTGTCGGTCCGGCTTAGCGGTGGTGTTGGCTTGATCCAGCCTTCCTCAAATCCACGATCAACAATTGCCATTTCAATGTTTTTAATGGTGACTGCATCGCTGTTGATACCCAGTACGCACGAGCCTTCGCAGGGAGCCGGACAAACACGGCCGGTAAACTCCGGAAAGTTATTGGTTTTGTGCAATCGGTCGAGTGCTGCACGCCATTGATCACGATAGACCAGGTCATTCCACTCGGGGATCAGATTGTGCACCGGGCAACCATCATCTGACTGACAAAACGGTACGCCACAGTCCATACATCGTGCGCCCTGGTTTTGCAGGTGCTTTGTATCGTGCTCTGTATATATTTCGTTAAAGTCTTTGAGACGATTGTTCGGTGGTCGGTATGGTGCTACATCGCGCACAATCTCTATGAAGCCTGTTGTCTTGCCCATCTTTAGACCACCTCTTCGAGTTGCTTTGTTTGTGTACTGCGACTTTGCAAAACGCGTTTGTAGTCAGTGGGCATCACTTTCACGAACTGCGTGACGCTTTGTTCCCAATTGTCCAGTAAGCGCCTGGCCACTGTGGATTCTGTATACGTCAGATGGTTTTGTATTAGTGTTTTAAGCTCTTGTATGTCCGTCGCTCCTTCAAGTATTTCTAACTCAACCATTTCGCGATTACAGCGTTCGCTAAACCGGTTTTTCGGATCATATACATAGGCGACACCACCGCTCATGCCGGCGGCAAAGTTACGGCCCGTGTTACCCAGTACAACAACCCGGCCACCTGTCATGTATTCGCAACCGTGATCACCTACCCCTTCCACTACCGCGTGTGCACCGCTGTTTCTCACGCAAAAGCGCTCGGCAGCAATGCCGCGCAGATAACACTCACCACTGGTGGCACCGTAAAGAATTACGTTTCCAGCGACTATGTTTTCATGGGCTTCAAAGTTACTTTTGCGCGGCGGATAAACAATGACTCTGCCACCAGACAGGCCTTTTCCAACGAAGTCGTTGGCATCGCCCTCCACTTCAAGCGTAATGCCTTTGGCAAGAAAGGCTCCGAAGCTCTGCCCGGCACTGCCAGAAAACTTAAAATGAATTGTGTTGTCGGCAAGCATCTGCTCACCGACATCCTGAATCACGCGGTTAGACAGCAGCGCACCAACTACGCGGTTGGTGTTGATAATAGGTAGCTCGTGATAAACCTTTTCCTTGTTTAATAAGGCAGGTGCGGCCAGTGCAATCAGCCGGTTATCGAGCGCTTTGTTAAGTCCATGGTCTTGCTTATGGATTTGATACGATCCCAGAAACTGATCCGGCTCTTTTACTTTTTCCAGCAACAACGATAAATCGACACCACGTGATTTCCAGTGGCTAAGTGCATCTTCTGTCTTAAGCGCATCGACTCTGCCAACCATTTCATTGAGTGTTTTAAAGCCAAGCTGTGCCATTATCTGTCGAAGTTCTTTCGCCACCATGAACAGATAGTTGGTGACATGTTCGGGCTGTCCTGCAAACTTTTTACGCAACACAGGATCCTGCGTGGCGATACCAACCGGGCAGGTATTCAGGTGACACTTGCGCATCATAATGCAACCCAGAGCAATTAACGGTGCGGTAGCCAAACCAAATTCTTCGGCACCCAGCAATGCTGCTATCGCGACGTCGCGACCGGTTTTAATTTGGCCATCGGTTTGCAACACAACGCGCGACCGCAAGTTGTTCAATACCAGCGTTTGGTGCGTTTCTGCTATGCCTAGCTCCCACGGAACACCCGCATGTTTGATGGATGTCAGCGGTGATGCGCCAGTGCCACCGCTGTCACCGGCTATTACCAGGTGATCCGCCTTGGCTTTTACCACACCCGCGGCCACGGTACCGACCCCTACTTCGGCACCCAGCTTAACGCTAATGCGTGCCTTTGGATTGGCATTCTTAAGATCGTGAATTAGCTGCGACATATCTTCGATAGAATAGATATCGTGATGCGGCGGCGGGCTGATCAGGCCAACACCAGGTGTCGAGTGGCGCAGCCTGGCGATGTAATCATCAACCTTTCCACCCGGTAGCTCACCACCTTCACCGGGCTTGGCACCCTGGATAATCTTGATCTGAAGCTCGTCTGCGTTGCTCAGATAATTGATGGTCACTCCGAAGCGACCGCTTGCTACCTGCTTAATTGCAGAACGCTTTGAATCCCCGTTTGCGAGTGGCTTGAAGCGCTCTGCATCTTCACCACCTTCACCGGTGTTTGACTTGCCGCCAATGCGGTTCATCGCAACCGCCAGTGTTTCGTGCGCCTCGGCACTAATGCTGCCAAAACTCATGGCACCGGTGGCAAAACGTTTAACGATTTCAGATTCGGGTTCAACGTTTTCGATATCTACTGCGCCACCGTTAACATCAAAGTTGAAATCAAGCAGACCGCGCAAAGTTGCACTGCGGGTATTGTTCTCATTTGATTGTTTGGCAAACTCCCAATACGCGTCTTCGCTATTGGTTCTGGCCGCCAGCTGCAGCTTGGCGATAGACCTGGGTTCCCACATGTGGGTATCGCCGGTGCGTCGCCAGTGAAAATCACCGGGATTCGGTAACACCGATACATTCTCTTCATAGGCCAACTGGTGTCGTCGCTGCATCTCTTCTGCAAGTACAGAAAGATTAACGCCACTTACACGGCTGGCGGTGCCGACAAACGCGAAGTCAACTACTTCAGAATCAAGACCGACAATTTCAAAAATCTGTGCGCCTTTATAAGACTGCAGAGTCGAGATGCCCATTTTGCCCATTACCTTGAGCATGCCCTTACCTACCGCTTTGCGATAAGTCGCAACGATATCTTCATGTGAGTTGATATGCGCAACATCTTTAAGGTGACCAGCGTCATACGAATTCCACAGCGCTTCAAAAGCAAGGTACGGATTGATTGCATCAACGCCATAGCCTACTAACAGACAATGATGATGTACCTCCCGGGCTTCACCGGTTTCAAGCACCAAACCAATTCGCGAGCGCTCCGATTGTGCCACCAGATGATGATGCACAGCACCAACAGCAAGCAACGAGCTGACCGGAACCCGTTCTGCACTGACAAGACGATCTGAAAGCACAATCAGACTGTTACCTTCAGCAATTGCATCACTGGCCTCACGACAGATTCGCTCGAGCGTGCTCTTTAGCCCTTCGCTAGTGGAATTACTTGCGAAAGTGATATCTATAGTGCGAGTACACCAGCCCCGATGATCAAGATTCTTTATTGACGCAAGCTCGTCATTGCTAATGATCGGATGCGGCACATGTAGTCTATTGGCGTGTTTGGCCTCTGGTTTTAACAGATTGCCTTCCGGGCCAATAAAACATTCAAGCGCCATGATGACTTCTTCGCGAATTGCATCAATAGCCGGGTTGGTTACCTGCGCGAAGCGCTGCTTGAAATAGTCATAGAGCATGCGCGGTTTATCAGACATAACAGCAAGCGATGCATCATTACCCATTGACCCCAGTGGATCGCGTATTTCTTTTATCAGTGGCAGCAACATGAACTGCAGGGTTTCTGTTGTGAAGCCAAACACTTTCATGCGATTAGTAAGCGTCTCTGCTTGCAGACCTTCGCCTAAAGCAGCTGGCAAGTTCGCCAGTGTCAGTTTTTGTTCTTTAAGCCAGTTGGCGTATGGCTCGCGGTCTGCAGTACCCATTTTGATTTCGTCATCGGGAATCATACGGCCCGCATCGAAATCTATCAGGAACATGCGGCCTGGCTGCAGACGCCCTTTTTCAATTACTGTCGCCGGATCAACATCTACCACGCCAACCTCTGAGGCCATAATGCACTTGTCATCTGAAGTGATGTAGTAGCGCGATGGGCGCAGACCGTTGCGGTCGAGTACTGCGCCAATGACAGTTCCATCTGTGAACGCTATCGATGCCGGGCCATCCCACGGTTCCATAAAGGAAGAGTGGAATTCATAGAATGCTTTCTTCTCAGCAGACATGGTTTTGTGGTTCTGCCACGCTTCCGGAATCATCATCATGACCGACTCCTGCAACGGCCTGCCGTTCATTGACAGGAACTCAAGCGTATTGTCAAAAGAGCCGGAATCAGAACAATCAGGTTCGATTACCGGGAATAGCTTTTCAAGGTCGGCTCCGAAAAGATCACTGCTTGCGAGCGCCTGGCGCGAATTCATCCAATTGACATTGCCAAGCAGGGTATTTATTTCCCCGTTGTGGCTCATGAAGCGATTCGGTTGCGCGCGATCCCACGATGGAAAAGTGTTGGTACTGAAGCGCGAGTGTACCATTGCAAAGTGCGTTTCAAATTTCCGGTCTTGCAGATCCGGGAAAAACCGGAACAGCTGTTCCGGTGTGACCATGCCTTTGTACACGATGACACGTGAGGACAATGAGCAGGCATAGTAGAGTTCATCGCTGGCAACTACACCCTCGTTTCTTATGCGTGACGAGGAGTGCTTGCGAATGCGATATAAAATGCGCTCCAGCGCATCACCGTTATTATCTGACGCCACGAGTAAGTGTTTGAAAGCTGGCATTGCGGCCCTGGCGGCACTGCCCAGATCTGCGGCATCTGCATCGGTATTCACATCGCGCCAGCCAATCAGAGTGGCACCGACCGCGACAATTTCCTCTTCCATGATGTCCATGCAGCGACGCTGCGCGGATTTTTCGTGCGGCAGGAATATAATGCCGGCGCCATAATTTCCGGGTGCGGGTAACGCAGAGCCCAGATGCTTTTTCGCCTGATCAGCGAACAGCGCATGGGGAATGCCGGTCATAATGCCAGCACCATCGCCGGTGTTGACTTCAAAGCCAACACCACCACGATGTTCCATCGCACAGTTCATCTGGTGCGCATCACGCAGGATTTGGTTGCTGGGTCGGCCTTTAATATCGCAAATAAAGCCTACACCGCAACTGTCCTTTTCGAGGACAGGGTCATACAAGCCGCTCTTTGGTGGCAAACTACTTGTCATTCTTATTCTCCAATCACGGCGGAGCTCGAAGGTGCGAGCGCACCAAGCGACCTGGAACCGACGCGGAGCAGGTATCTGTTCGGTGTACTTGACGTCGAGCGAGCAAATATGCGGGTTATTTGCGGTAGGTTTCGTGCTCTGCTGTACAAACACGCGGCTCGTGGCAACCGTATTCGCTATTTAGTTTTTCTTCTCCGTACCCCGTAATTTAACGTAGTTTGTTGCCCAAATCAATTGAAGCGTACGTGAGCCTCTCTTGCAATACACTGAAGTGATGCTGCTTTCACAAGACAACTAATAATTTGTTGACAGCATACCGTGCAGACCCATTCTCCGCGGTGATGAGCGGTTTGCCGCGAATCAAAATACCGCTATATCTCTTCAGAGATAAGTCAGAATATTGTTTTGGAACAGCAGCTTTACAGTATCGATTGGGGTTGTTTTTACTACGTCACTATGGCAAATGTTTTTCTTATCAAAGAAGAACAGGTCAAAGAAGAACAGGTTATGTACTGTGGCTATTGCTTATCTTCTTCCTGTTTCAATTAAATAAACACAACGTAACTCGATGTATACAACATAAAAATCTGTCGACCACCATTGCATGCTGTCTACTGTTGTTTGTTCAGGCCCAAACCACCAATTTCCGCCTGCAGTTAACGCATCCGATAACAGCCCGGGTATGATAGTGACTTGCAACAGATTGCGAAGCGCATTCATGATCGAATCAATTACCGCAGAAGACGGTCATAAACTATCATGCTGGATCGATAAAGCTAAGGGCCGGCACAAGGGCGGCCTGGTTATTATTCAGGAAATATTCGGAGTAACCGATCAGCTTAAAGGGGTTGCAAGCCACTACTCAGCGCTGGGCTACAACGTTATTGTTCCGGCACTGTTTGATCGCCAACAGCGCGATGCAGTTATTTCTTTTGATCAGGCTGCTACCGAGCGCGATTTAATGCTTGCAGCAAAACTCGATGAAACCCTGCTGGATATAAAAGCCGCTGTAGAAGCGTTAGACGATGATGCCGTTGCTGTTATAGGTTTTTGTTGGGGTGGCGGGCTCGCGGTTCGAGCTGCACAAAAACTTGATATTGCCGGTGCTGTGAGTTTCTACGGTACTCGCTTATCAAGCTATCTGGACTGCCAAATCAAAGCGCCCGTGTTGGGACATTTTGGCACTCAGGATGATCATACGCCCGCGGAGGTAATTGCCGAAACCAGGGCTTATCTTCCTGCCATGGAAGTGCATATGTATGAGGCCGGTCATGCGTTTGCGAATGATGCAAGAGCTGACTACGTGGCAGAAGCTGCGGAATTAGCGCATTCACGTAGTGAGCGGTTTCTTGAAAAGGTTTTGGTTGGTAAAAATCAGATTTGATTTCGTCCGCGTGGCATTGCAAGACCCTCGTTGAATTGCCTCCCCTCATTTACAGATAAATCTGTATCTGTCCAGGCAGCAGCTCTGATATTGGTTGCAATAGCTGATAATGCATATTCATCCAATCGGCACACGTCTCTGCATTATGAGCCTAGAGCGCTACCCTTCAGCGCTAACTCAACTTTCCGTCGCGATTCGCCAACCAAACCAGCGCGCCGCCTGCAAGCATCAGGAACGGCACCATTGCCATATTTACTGCATTCCAGCCATTGACCGGTGTACCGCCAGAGCAATTCATCAGCCCCCCGGATGCGAGGCTCGCTAGCGTCACACAGCCAAAGACAATCATATCGTTCATGCCCTGTGCCCTTCCCCGTTCGTGCGCTGCGTGGGCAGATGCAAGCAAACTGGTTGCACCTATAAATCCGAAGTTCCAACCGACACCCAGTAAAATTAGTGCCACAAAAAAGTTGGAAAGCTCGACACCTGCCAGAGCGACAACACCGGCAAACCCGAGTATTGCAAGCCCTGCGGTAATAACTCGTGGTGCACCGAAACGCACAATCAGGTGACCAGTAAAAAACGACGGTATAAACATGGCCAGTACGTGTGAAGAAACAATATCGTTTGCGTTGTTGTTTGTGAAACCACATCCCATCACAGCCAGCGGTGTGGATGTCATTACAAGGTTCATCAATGAATAGGACACCATTGCACAAATGACAGCGACGAGAATAGTTGGGCTCTGCAACAACTCAATGCGTGATCTGCCCTGGGGCACAGGTGCTGACGACGAGTTACCCTGGTCTCCGTCTGGCAGATCCAGAAATATAAACAGAAACATCCCGACAAGATTGATAACGATAATAGCCAGGTAAGTCCCGAGATAAGGGATAAGAGGCAACGACTCTCCTATAACAGGAAAAGCAGTTGTGTTGAATACCAGCTTGTTGAGCTGAGGACCTATGATTGCCGACAGCAAACCGCCAGCCATCACGTAAGAGATGGCTTTTGGTCGAAACTTGTCGCTTGCAGTATCGGCTGCGGCAAATCGATAGAAACCCTGTGCCGACATATAGATGCCGGTGAAGTACGAACCAAGCAACAGAAGTTCGAACGACCTGATCCAAAGCCCGTAAGCCGAGATTGCAGCACCGATCGCACCACCTGTTGCGCCAATGACAAACCCCACTCGGCGCCCCTTGCGTTGCATTAACGGAGAAAGCCACGGGGCAGTCGTCATCGAACCGAATACAATCAGTGAGATTGGCAATGTTGCAAAACACAGATTGCCAGCCAGCATTCCACCAGCAAGGCCACCTACAACAAACACCATGGGCATTTGCGCCCCAAGAAAGGCTTGCGCTGCTACCAGGACTGCAACATTACGTCTGGTGCGAGCATCGTCAACACTTGTCATTTAAACCCTTTATCTGCGCAACCTTAAACAAACTGCCGGATCACCAGCAAAACTGCCAGGGAGCCGAATACCGCAATCGTGAACGATACGCGCAGGGAAAGCATCATAGCAATAGCAAAACACAACCATTCAGGCCAACCACCATTCACAACTGCGGGAACGACCAGGGTTGTCATAACTGCGACTGGAACGGCTTCGAGCGCTGCTTCCACACGATAGTTAATCGGCTCAAAGCGAGTAAGAATGTAGTGTCCTGCAAGCCGGTTGATGAGAGTCACGATTGCACCAACTATTATTAGCTTGAATAAAAACGGATCGAACAGGTCAGCCATGATTACCAATCAATTGTGGTGGCCCGGGGGTTTCGCAAGGATGGCGGCGACTGCCATACCCAGCAACCCGCCTGCGCCGATGTGGTACGGCGCACCAACAAATACGAAAACCAGCACCGCCGTTGCTGCACTAACCGTAAAAATTATCGCAGCATTTGGTTTTGTACGAAACCCCATTACCAGACACAGGAAATACACGGGCACAATAATATCAAGTCCTACTGCACGTGGATCCGATACGAAAACGCCGAAACCCGCACCTAAAGCTACAGAGCCAATCCACGTAAAGTAGATCACCAGACTCAAGCCCATATAATAGTGCCAGCTAAGCCCTGCAGATGTATCTGCACGACGCAACCCGACAGCTAAAGAAATGTCCTGCAACAAAAACAGAGCTGCAAACATTCGAGGCTTCGATAAAGGTTCAAGCCGACGACCGATAGCGGCCGAGTAAAGAACCAATCTGAAATTCACAGCAAAGATAGCCAGCGCAATCACCAAAAGTGAAAGACCCGCTGGATAAAGTTCCCACATCACAGTCTGACTGGCACCAGCAAAAAAGAGAACACTTTGTAGCATCACCTCGGCATAGCTTGCACCACTGTTCACACCAAGGGTACCTACCACCATTCCGAATGGAAAAACCGACAAGATGAATGGCAGGCTGGTCTTTACACCCTCACGAAACTCCAATTTCGACGTAGTCATAATTTACACTGGATAGCCGGGATTATTTACAGTCTTCATAACGTACTTGTGGATCCATGCTATTTTGCAGTGTCCTGTCTCTGTAAAACCACATCTCCGACCTTCGCGATCACCGGTTAGGCAAACGATATCCCTTTTCAGCTAATCAAGTTGGCAGCTAATCAAGTTGGCAGTTAGTCAACTTGGTAACCTTTGCCAGCGCGCTGCAAGTGGGCAAATTTAGGTGCCAACAAGTGTCCTCCGGTGAACCTCAATCCATCAGAAGCAATCATGTCCAACATTTGTTTTCGTGTTTCTCGCGCCGTGTCCGCGTCGATATCAAAGGCGATGGCAATTTCCGGATCAGCAATCTGTAAGTCGGGGGCGTGAACGATATCGCACACCATGATCAAGCTGTCATTGCCATCATCAACCCGAAACCCTGAATGTCCAGGGGTGTGCCCTGGTAACGCAACGGCTGTCACACCACCGCCCAAATCTGCATTCGATGCAAACGTTTCAACTCGCGGACCATAAGCTGCGACCACACTTTTAGCGACCTGCTGCCATTGATCCATATTTTCGTCACCAAAAGATTCGTCCCTGTTCCAGAATGCGAGCTCATCTTCGTTAACCAACAGGGTCGCATTTTCAAAAATGGCAGCGCCGTCTGCTGAAATTGCACCGGCAATATGATCCGGATGCATGTGAGTCAACATAATATGACTGATCTCACCGATAGTAACCCCGGCTTCGGCAAGGCCTTCGGGCAACTTTCCACAGGTGGGTCCAAACAAATCGCGTGGGCCAGCGTCTACCAACATCGTTCGATCGGGTGATTTGATCACGAAAGCATTGAAGTTGGTTTGAATGGCGTCGACGCCAGCCTGTGCCAGGAGTTTGTTGATATGACTTTCGTCAGTACCGGGAAACAGCTCAGCACCGAATTGAAACTCCCCGTCAGTGATAGCGATGATTTTGTGCTGACCAATTGAAATTGATTGTGTAAGTGGCATAAGCATTGTTCCCCAGTATCAGATCCTATAGATTATCATCTTTCGTTACGTTTGGACTTTCAGGCAGTTGAGTTGAGTGCTGCTTTTCTTAGTACCCTCAACTGCTGAGCAGGCATCGGCATTATTTACACATCCGGCGTGACAGTCCAGATAAACCACATCGGGCTATTTGAATTGCCGCAGGTATTCGGTCGCAGTACCTTTAACTTTAAACACTGAGCACTGAAGCATCATTAACTCCAATCCTTTCAAAGCCGCGATCTGGATGATTGGCGCGATGCTCAGCTTCACCATGATGGCAATAGCTGGTCGCGCTTTGTACGGGCATCTGGATACCTTCGAGATAATGCTTTATCGCTCGCTGCTGGGCATTGTCGTGGTGCTTGTCGTCGGCTGGAAAGCCGGCACGCTCAGACAAATCAATGCAAGCAAAGCTCGCCTGCATATAATTCGCAACATTTGCCACTTTACCGGACAAAATTTGTGGCTCTTTGCGGTAGCTTTGATTCCACTGTCCCAACTATTCGCATTGGAATTTTCCACACCACTTTGGGTGGCATTGCTGGCGCCATTTGTATTGCGGGAGAAATGGACACTAACACGGGTCATGGTGGTGATTGTCGGCTTTATTGGCGTATTGATTGTTGCGCGCCCCGATATTGCAGTTTTAAACGGAGCTACATTAGCTGCGGCCTTATGTGCAGTTGGATTTGCAGGCACTACTTTAAGTACCAAATTACTAGCTCGCACAGAAACAGTTACCTGCATTATGTTCTGGCTGGTGTGTCTGCAAGGTTTGTTTGGCTTGCTTTGCGCCGGATACGATGGTGATATCGCGATGTTAAATGGCCAAACCTGGCATTGGGCAATGTTAGTTGGGGTGTGCGGTTTGGTTGCTCATTTTTGTATTACCAACGCATTAAAGATTGCCGCAGCAACTGTTGTAACTCCACTGGAATTTTTACGTTTACCATTGATCGCAGTGGTTGGGTTTTTACTTTACGATGAACCTCTATTGTTATCCGTTTTTATTGGTGCATTCATCATCTTAATCGCCAACATAATTAATTTACGAGCTGAATCAAAACTTGCCAACACCACTCCTTTGTAGCGTCGGTGCATTGGTTGCGCAAGCCAACTGTCGATCGTTAACCAAGGCCGTAATGAACAAAGTCTATTCCAAATTCGCGGCAGATTGGCAGAAACAGTGAGACGATGACCAGGATGATCGTGGTGGCATTTAACATGTACCCCAAAAGCAACACTAACAATGTGACTTAGCAACAGCAACATGTTCAGCCCGAACCGATCTAACCTGTTCAGGCAACACAAATTCGCGCAACAATCGACTGGATGTATTATTCATGCAGCAGGTTCTATAGAAAACTTAGCCTTAATCACAGCACTGTCCTCAGCTGACAATGGCTGAAACGGTGCACGCAGATTGGCCCAGCTTGCATCCCCTGTCATCGCAGCCATCACTTGTTTTAGAGCTGGTATCACTGGCACTGACACGATTGCCGTCACCATACTGGATAGATTTGCATCTTCCGTATGCGTGTCAAAAAGTCTGCGTATCCGTTCTGTGTGCAAGTTTGCCATACCGCAAATAGATCCGGCACCGCCCATGGCTGCCGCTTTGTGTAACAGTCGTTCATCGCCAACCAAAACCGGTATTGTCGCTGCATCTAACAAGGCACGGGTGTTGTCCCACTGCCCTGCACTGTCTTTGATCGCCATAACCCGGTCCGGGAAGTCTGCACGTAATCGCAACACAAGATCGACCGACAAAGGCACCTGAGTTACCTGTGGTATGTGATACAAAATGAACTTCGCACGTAGATCAGCCAATGCAAACAACTGAGCATGCCAATCATAAAGTCCCTGATCTTCAGCCCCCTTAAAATAAAACGGTGGCAACAACAGGAACTGAGATACACCGTGTTCTACCCCTTGTTCAACCTGCAATAGCGCATCTGCAATTGCTGAAGCACACACCCCGAGCGTCATAGCATCTTTGGGTACTCCGCTCGCAATCATCGCAGCAATTGCATCGGTCCGCTCATGTAGCCCGATCGACGCACCTTCACCAGTGGTTCCAAACAACGTGACGCCATTGGCACCGCGCGTAAGCATCGTTTTTGCATGTGCGCAGAAAAGATCAATATTCAGGCTGTTGTCATCGTGAAACGGCGTCAGCATAGCCGTCGAAATTCCGAACTGTGTGATAGTGTTGCCCCTCATTGTCATACCCAGCTTACCATCAGATCCGAGCTTTGTGGTACCGGTGGACTGACAGTGTTTATTTGTTAAATCGCGGCAGCAACCCATGGTCGTGTTAAACCCAGGTGTGATGCATTGTCGACCTGGAAGCAGGGGTTAATTGAAAATCCTCATGGGGCACCTATTGGACCGATCAATGAACCTACCTCACTGTCGCATTGCAAGGCCAGACCCTAAATATATAAGGCCTAACCAATATATTTATACTGATACCCAGTGTTTCTATTATATCAGGGTATACCGATAAACTTACGCTACGACCGGGATCTGATCTTCGGAGGACTGCTCATCATCAGCACCCTGTTCTTCCGGCCACCACTGAACCTCGAGGGTAAGCTTGTGATATCCCTCGTCAGTCTCCTCATGGAGAATGGCAAAATACGCAGGATCTATCGGTTTAATGCTGTGGTCATTAAGTTTAATTTCACCATTTTTTTGCAGCATCGAACTGACATTGCTCAGTAGTGCGTATCCTTTCTCCGCTGTGAGTTCTCCTTCGTAACTATATATAGGCACCGCCCACTCGTGATGGCTGTGATGGTGCCCATGATGACTGTCG
>CAZYRP010000145.1:0-13130 GCA_964649465.1 uncultured Granulosicoccaceae bacterium
AGGTGCCAGAGCTAAAAAGCCTGCCGCTCCCAGTCTTCGAGCCACGTCTTCAATGTATGGGTTTAAGCCCCGATTCTCGTGAATGACCAACACCGATGGATGCGGGCCGCTGCCGGTTGGTTCCACAATATAGCCCCGCATCTCGCCGGAGTTACCACCCGGTGACGCATACTTAACGTAAGTGGCTTTGATTCTTTCATCGGTGAAGGAGATTGTTTGCGCTTCGGCGTAGCGCGGAAATAGTGCCTGTGCCATGGTAAGGCCCGACACACCGGCTATCGTTATTCCACCGGCACGTTTTAAGAACTCTCTTCGGCTGATGAATCCGTGACAGTACTGGTCGTATAAGTCGTAGATGCTCTTGTCAATTTCAAGATCTTCAATGTCGACGTTGCTCTGGCTTTCGCGTTCCTGAACTGCATTGTCCATTTCTTTACCCTTGCTTGTAGTAATAAAGTAGTGTGGTTGTAAATCGCCTTCATAGATTACCACCGTTTTTCGCTTATTTACCATAAAAAATAAGTACTGATTGAAGCGAACTTGTTGCCAGTTCAACGAATATATTGAGAGTGATTTTCGGGCTGGCATCGACAGCTAATCGATCAATCAGCTAGCACAGAGGTTTGCTAAAATAGCGAAAATAACATTCTGTCTTTTAGACGGGCGCTCAGTAACTTCCTCCGCCCTGGGTAACCGTAGCAGATCGGAAACTACGAGTTATTATTCATGCAAAAAGTTTAAGTTGATTCGAAGTTATGGATTTTAAAGAACGCATTACCGGTAGTGTAAAACTCCCGTGCACTTAACTAGTACAGATAGTCCCGCTGCACTGCCGTGGTATCGCTTTCCGGAAACGCAACCAATCCTGGATTCTATCTGGAAGGATGTTTTGGCAGATCTGCGCTCGGCTGGAGTAGAGCATGCCCCTGAGTTCCTGGACCATACAACACCACACCGTGCCTTACTCGGCAAACCTTCGCTGATATTAAGTCAGTGCTGTGGCCCCGATCTATTTGAGGATTACGCAATCAACATGGTTCCATTTGCAGCGCCGGTAATCTCTGCATACGAGGTTGAGCCGGGCTATTATTTTAGCCATATAGTCACTGGAGATTCGGGGGTTGATGGCAAATCTGTGGAGCTTAACAGCCTTCGTGTAGTGATCAACAGCCGAACATCACACTCAGGATGTGTGGCCATGAAACTATGGTTAGAATCTCGCGGTATTGAGGACTATATAATCTATGAAAGCGGCTCACACCACAACAGTGTGCGTGAGCTTAAGGCGGGCCGTGCCGACATTGCAGCCATAGACGCTTTGAGCTGGCGTTTTCTTGATGCACTCGGGCTTAAGATATTAGACAATAGTAAGCCCGCATTAGCACCGCCTTTTGTTGCTGGTATAGATTCAACTATTCCGACAGACCTGATGATGCCGATGCTGGACAGAGCGTTCAAACGCCACGGAAAGTCCCTGGGAATCACCGGACTGGTACCGATAACTAAGGGCGACTATCGACGGTAATCATCGGTATAATCAACAAGTAAATGATTAGTGGTCACAGCTTTCAGCCTGGTCTTAATAGTAGAGAAAAATATGAAAATCGATATGACATTAGCCAACCAATCTTTGCAGGACTACCGCGATGGCGATATTACTGGCATCGCGCTTTCACAAACTCTGAACCAGGTATCCAGTGCTGCCGATGCTCTGGACAAAAAGCACAAAATTTCATTCAAATACTACATCGGCTTCTTTGAAAAAGAAGGAGAGCAATGGTATCTGGATTCCAACAAATACCTGAAAGAAGAGGTCGAAGAACTGAGTGAGTTTTTAGACACTCTCATCGATTCATAGATTTATTTTCAGAGACTAGGAATAGTCACAATCGTCGCTCAGGGTCAAATAGCACAATATAACACTACGACCCAGTCCGAGATACGCAGGCGGGTAGTCGTAACGACTGCGTGCATTGCAATTTCAAGCCTTTCGATTTTAATCGGTACTGTTTAATGCTTGTGTAAAACCATAGGTACGGTTCCAAATCGATTTACTTTTTCCTAGAAAAGTTTTATCACTGCTGGAATACGAGTGTAGTTGGCGTGATTTTGAGCGCGTATGGTGCCAACCAGTTCACTTGATTCTGATAAGCGGAATTCTCCCGAAACCTGGCTATAGTTAAGCTCCACCTGATCACCACGTATGTAAAGACCATAGCTGTTATCACAACCTCGGGTGTTACGCAAACTAACACAACCGGATTCAGTTGATCGAAACGTGATTTTCTTGGAATACACGCCGCCATTTTGATTAATAAACCGCTTGTCTTCCGTTGTGAGTGTTCTGCTATTTCCAAGGATAATATCCACTCGTGTTTTTTGAAGCATTGCACGCAGCATGATTTCATTTCGTACCAACGGATCAGATAGATTTTCGAGCCCTTCCTTAATGGCGTAATTGCGAATGGTGGGTCTTTCCGAACAAGCCAGCTCCTCAAACGCAAACAGCCGGTCCAGCGGGTCCGCTTCTGCTTTTTGAAGCATGGCACGAAGTTCTTTTATTTCTTCTATGCTGTGCTGAATACGTGTTTCACAGGCATGCACTGGCATTGTCTGTAAGGATAGAAGCGCTGCAACAAACATCATCAGGCCTAAGGGTTTCATTTTATTTTTCCTTGTTGGAACGAACACGGATTCTCGCTACGGACCCGGTTACTGAATAGTTGAACAATACCCGGCAGCCTGTAAAGAGTTCTGTTGTTTCATTGTTGGTGATTCTGGATTCAAGCCCGCGAAAAGGCGTATCAGGAATTGTCCTGTCTCTGCTGCGGACAATTAATTCGCTGCCGTTTGCGTCTCCCTTCACGGTGAATGCGCTGTGTCCGCATAAATCAAACGGTGTTTCCTCAAACACGGAAAAGTCCTGATGCCATTCAACTCGAGCTATTGGTTTTTGTGTTTCAGGAAAATTTTCTGTGTTTGTGCCGGGTATTATGGGTACTTCTTCTACCTCAATAGCCGGTTCGATTTCTGCCACTGGTTGAACTATCGCTGTTGGTTCTGTTTCAACCGGTTTCTCTGTGTCGGGAGTTGTGGGTAATTTGGCTGTTTCAATAGCAGGTTCAGTTTCTACCACTGGTTGAATAATGGCTGGTTTAACAATGGCTGGTGGAACAATGGAAATTGGTTCTGGTTCGAGCGGTTCCGCTGTGTCGGAAATTGTAGGCAATTGGGTTACTTCAATGGCTGGTTCACTTTCCGCCACTGGCTCAACAACCAATACTGGTTCTAATTCGACTGGCTCCTCTATAACAGGTTCGGTTTCAGTGACGGGTGGTGCGGTGGTCGCTACCTTTGAATCGGTATTCCGCTGAAACCACCCAAACAAAGCAACAGCGCCAACGATCAGACCAAACAACACCATCGCTGCAACTGATTTACCACGACCTTCCTTTTGACTCAAAGCGCTAATATCGGCAGCTACGTTTGCGTTAAGCTCATCGCGTTTACTGAGCAACTGCAATCCTTCTTGTGCAAACGCACGCGCTTGTCGATCATCGCTTTTGGCATAACGACGCAACTGATTGAATACAGCATTTTGCGCCTCCAGGTTTAGTCGTTCCGGGCTATTTAAGCGATCGCTGAGATAGTCAAGCTCGCTTCTTGGCAATTCAGGTGCAGGTGGCAAAGGATGTGGTAGCGGCGGTGAAAGGGGCAGGTTGCTGATGGCACCGTGCAGGTCTCTAAATGCATTGCGGTTACCGGGTCGGTAATCTACATACTGTTTACCTGCCAGCTCAACAGGAAATTCCTCAACGCGAACTTCAGATGAAACCAACACAGGTAAAATGGTTTTACCCAGATCATTGGCGTACTTGTATTCGCGTGTTACTGCCAGAGAATCACGCGCGCCCTGATCGACAAGACACACCAGAATATCTGCATCACGGATTTGTTCTAGAATCGTATCCCACCAGCTCTGGCCCCCTGATAATTCTTTATCCCACCAGATGTTCTCGACACCACTGTTGCGCAGATCGTCGATTAGTTGCGGCACAATGAATTCGCAGAGTCGGCTATAGCTTATAAAAGCACGAGTCAAAACCGGTGCCTCGTTCCAACAAGGTAACGGCTGATGCTCGAAAGAATTACGTTCAGAATTTCAATCCCGTTGCCTTGGATTTCTTTGCTTCCTCCTCTTCGCGTTGCCGTTCGAGCAAAAAGCTTTTCCGACGCTCGATGACGTCGTTAGAATTCAGTAACAAAAACACGGCTCGGCTATCAGTAATGTAGGCCAGTAGATAGGTACCACACGGTGTTCTCAGTTCACCAGTGCTAATTCTGGCGTCGGATGCTTTGTAATTGCGCCAGGGATATAAAATGCAATCATCGGATAAGAAGCGGGCGCTCTTTAACTTAGCGGAGGTGCTGGCGGACTGGCCCCAGCCAAGGTAGAAAGTATCCCGGTTTGATCCTGGTGGGCTTTCAATTAGTGCATCCGGAACTCCATAGCGATCAGTGAGGCTATTTACGATCTGTTGGGTTGTGATACCCAGACGGCTGTAGCTCAACGTTCGTCCAACCGCGAGTACTTTGTCCTGCTCTTTGTCTACGAAAAGATCAACGATAGAGTTCGGTGCGTTGTCAACTTTCTCGGTTAGTTCTAATCTGATACCAACCGGTAGCGCAGGATCTGAAGAGACCGTTTCATTCTCTGACACAGGACCATCGAAACTCGCACGGATTGTGTTGATTGCCGATTGAATATTCGTACCGATTTCAACATCTAGGATGGCGAGTTTTTTCTGCTCAGTGTTATTCTGATCCGCACCAATTGGCGCAGTTGTCAGACCGTCTGAAGGCTGTCCTTGTGGTGTTAGATCTGCAACTGATCCATCGTTGTTTATTGCCTGTAAGCGATCGAGTTTGAAGCTTACTATTATTCCCGGCTTGCCGTCACTTCCTGTGAAGGTATGGGTCTCATCCACGCTGAGTAATGCACGGGTGCCAAAATTGGTATCAGTGATTGGTGAACTGGAAGTCCACTCTGACGCAAACCAGTTCGGATCTGATTTCAACGCGATACCCACATGTAAATCTGCACCAACAAATGCGCCCGTCCAGTGGGAACTGTCAGGGAATCGACTCTTGGCCTCTGCAAGTGAGAGGCGACGAGATCGCTTCTTAATGTCGTCTGAGTCTCTGCCCCTGATGCCATGGTTGCCGAGAATAGTGATAAAGCCGTCAATGATTTGCTTACCCGGTTCCCGTATGGATAGTTGACTGTCCTTTAAAGTTCCATGTATCCACTGCGCTGTAAATTTGTGCCCGATGGATTGACTGCGGTCCATCGTCCACTGTCTGTACTGCTGAATTTCTTCCTGTGACAAGGGCTGACGCGAGGCGAGCCTTGACTGACTAAAGACACGGCCCCAGTAAGGCTTTGATACCTTAAAAGCCCTCCATGAACCCTGGTTAATTAATCTTTCCAGCTCCAGCCGTTGCTGAGCTGCTATAAGCCAGAAATCATCACTGGTTTCAGAAGTGCCTTCTGCGTTGAGGTAAAGCAACCGAAAATTGTCCGGCTCCATCCGCTTTTCAGTGTCGGGACTCCAGGTATCTGCTTTAGCTTTTGCAACTATTGCATTTTGCGGCGGCGGCAGTTGTGCTATTTCCTGAGTTAAGCGCCGATCTGAATAGAGCTTAAGGCTAACCAGTTCCGTATCCATTTGTAAATTGCCAAGCGGTGTTCCACGGTTTTTATTATTTTCATACCGGGAACCGGTTACCCGGAAGTGTACAGCCAGTGTCGCGGATGTGTTTCGGCTGCTGTTTAGCATTGACTTCATTGCGGGGTTCTTTTGCAACATCTTATCGATGCTTTCCTGTGACTTTCCTTCAAAGATTCCACCGTAGGTAACTTTAAGTCCATCCTGGATTGCTTCGGCTTCTTCAAACGGTACCTCCCATAGCTTTGGCAACCTTTTAAAAGGACGAATAAATGATAGATTTTTACTGACATCAAGCTCCTGGTACGATCCTGCAACACGGAGGTTGTGAATTTGGTTTCCTAGTGTCGGTGAAAAATCGTTGCCGTAGATTTGCAGCGGAAACCCGCGTTGGTTTACGTCATACGTGCCGATGTTTACTTCGCTAAGTATTACAAAATCCAGTGGATACGTGATTGGAGCACCGGCGAGTTTGTCAGAAAAATCCTGCACAAACGCCTGCTTTTTTCGTTCTGCATCGAACACATCTTCTGTTGGTTGCCAGCCGGTAGTTACCTGCGGTGCCTTTGAATCAAACCCCGGAACGTCAACCCATTTAATAGTGTGAGATTTTTTGTGTAATTCACGTAGAGATGTTCTCGCCAGGTATTCGCCGGCTCCTGAACCCGCCAGATCTGCAAAATACATCACCGTATTACTGTCTTGAGCGAGACCAGGATTCTGTTGTAACAACAGCTTTTGCTGCAGTTGGCGCAGAGCGAGCTGTGCGTGTGCAGTGGTGCCGAGTCTGTTAACAATATTGGACGGGTAGAGCACTATCGCGCCATCATGGAAGGGGAGATTGTCCGGCAGGCCAGATCCTTCGGGTGCGGATCTCGGTATTACATAATTTGGCAGATCATTATCGTCCGGAGCGCTCAAATCGATTTTATAGACAGTTTCCCCGGTGAGTTCGTCGGTGGCATTAATAGACAATTTTGTCGCCGTAAAATGAGTACGCGCTGAATTTGCCTTTCTGTTGTGCTTTAGTTCTACAGATACGCCAATATTGAGAATCGCAGACTTGTCTTGCTCCAGCAGTGCCGCAGCTTGATTACGGTCCATCTTAATCCGGGTGAGCATATTAAAAGCATCACTGGAATTGTAAACATTGGCTTGACCGGAGTTTTGAGCGCCCAGCGTTGCTACAAAGTCCTGAATGTTAAGCTCAAAGGTTTCAGGCACAGTCAAATTTGAGCCCGCTTGCGCTACCCTCGGCAACCCCAGCATACGATTACAGGGTGTGAACTCTATACCCGCTCTGCCGTCGGCAAGGTTAGCTCGTTTCGTCCATCGATGAGCCTGCAGAACGAGCTCACCGATTTGGAGATCATAATTTTTATAGGGTTGTTTACGCGCGACGTCGTAGCGGACTGTGACCGGTGAGGCATTGAAACCCGGTTCCTGCTGATAGCGTCGGTAACGGTCAACGAGTGCTACGAGTTTATCGTCCGCTTCGATTGAACTGCTACTGTTAAAAGCGTTGCACGTATCTGATTTGAGCTCATGATCTTCAAAGGCGTAGGCATAGGCGGCTGCGAGAAATTGCTCAGTTTGATGTTCCTGTTCGCTGAGAATCCAGGCGCTCATTAATTTTTTATACAGTGCGCCGTAACCGCTGTATTCAATGCCCTCTGAAGTGTCGGCTGTTGAGTTATTTGCCGTTTGATCAGAAGCTGCAGAGGGCTGATAGTTTTCTACGGTCAGGTTCTGCCGTACAGAGGCATTGTCGGTTAATGAGTCGTTGCGGCTGTTACCGCTCACAAGCAGACGACTTTGTTGAAAGACTTCACGATCGGATGCGGAGTTGTCAATGGCTCTTACGGTCTTGAACGATTGCACGGCTCGGCGGGTTTTCGGGCCGGGCTTGCCGTCAGCCGGACCCCCATCGAAGCCGAGGCTGTTTAACAGTGCCTGAAATTCCTGCCATTCGCTCCGTGACAGCGCAGCACTGGATTGTGCAGGCCGCGATGCAGAGACGCCGCCCCGAGTCGTTAACGAGAAAAACAACTCTCGTGTTATCGAACCATCGGCGTTAAAACCGTTGTCTGCCTGGTAAGCCGCCAGCGCTCTACGGGTTTTGCCTCCCATCTGGCCATCGGCAACACCTGCATCGTAGCCGGCGTAATTCAAAGCAGTTTGCAACTGATAGACCTGGTCGCGGTCTAAATTAATTTCATCATTGTAGAGAATGACATCGCGAGTCTTACCAGCCTCCCTGCCTAAGCGCTTACCGAGTTCAACGCTATCCGTGACGTCTTTCACAGCATCCAGTGTTTTGGAAGCAGCGCCTTTTAGTTCGTCAAAAAAATCTGCGTGTGCCGGATTCCAGAAAACTAAAAAAACTGTGGTGAAGAGTAGTGTGACTACCCGGGTTCTCGTTGATAGCAACATCGAACGTCCCTGATTAATGAGCTAACATAATTTTAGTATATTAGTTGTTCTCTGTCAGTATCTCAGTTCACATTCACATCTCGCTGGTTCTTCGCGGAGTACCCCAGCCACTACGTCTTTTCGGTAGGATAAAATTGCCTCGATCGGTCGCGATCTTTACGATTTTGATAACCTCACTACCAATTCGTGCAAATGGCTGCATTTATCACCATGCTCTAATACTGTAGGAAGCGTGTGATCGAATTTAAAGGAAGAACATTAAAAAAATGAGTGACCGACTTTTTGCTCGTAAAGCTTTCCAGCCACCCGGTATGGAAAGGGCTCTAAAGATCAGTGTTGGCCTGGTGCTTATATCCGCGGCTGCATCTGTTTGGGCTAACGGACTTGTCGACGGCTTGTTTTTTGTTCTTACAGAGTACGGTTGGGCAAGCACCGATGATGGAAAAGATGTATTACACCCCGGCGCACACAAACTGGCGTTAACTACGCGCTACCTGACTGTAGTACCACCACTAATTTCCCTGTTTTGGGGCATCGGAAGCCGCGCATGGGGAAAGAGGAAGGCGGGCCGCTTGTCGAACCATGCTGTGGTTTGCGGCTTCGGGTGGCAAGGGAGGGCGTATGTCAGGAGTCTGCACAGTCGGAACAAGCAGGTGGTTGTAGTAGAATTGGCCGCCGATGAAATGGCGCAAAAGCTGTGCGATAAAAAGAACGCTATCTTGATTTATGGCAATGCAGATGATCGGGAAGTGTTGCGTAGCACCGCGTTAATGGAAGCTAAAGATCTTTATATTTGCACCGGTAGCCAGGATCAGAACCTGGGCGTCGCTAAAACGGTGGCGAAATTGATGCAGGAAATGCCTAAACGCGATGACCCTTTACGGGTGCATTTGTCATTGGGTGAATTACCCATTGATGATTCAGATACTGATCAGCTGTTTTTTCCATTGCTGCAATCCGGTGACAACTGTCACTTTGATCTCTACGATACTGATCGTCGTATGGCGCGTTGTTTTTATTATCGACATAAAGTCTATCAATGGGCCGATGAACAGTATCAAAATCTTCGCTGGATTGAAGCTAACGCTTTAACCAGTGAATCATCTGAAAAAGGGTGTACAGTATTAGCAGGTAATAATGACGACATCAGTCAAAGCTATCGGGTGCATCTGGTTTTTCTGGGTTATACGCGTTTGGTAGGAGAGCTTATATTGCAATATGCCCGTATCTGGCCGTCTGTAAATCAGTTGCCTCCGTACTTTACAGTGATATGCGAGAATCCCGCTGAAGCCGATGCTTTTGTCTCTCGTTACCCGTGTCTTGCCCCGGAGCCCGATAACGCAACGCCGGATGAATTAAAACCCGGAACAGTCTATGTTAAAAGTAGAGAGTCGCAAAAACACTTTCTTGATAAAGAATTGATGAAAGATGTTGAGGCTAGCTCTTTAGTTACATCAGTTATATGTAGCAATAAAGATATTGACACAGGATTACAGCACGCGGGTTACTGTAAGGCATTGGCGAACCAGTTTAATCTGTGGCAGGTGCCGGTATTTGCCGATCTTGAAAAACGTGAAGGTACGGATGAATTGTTGGAAATAGGCGAGTCATTACCGTTTGCCAGTGAACGGATAATCCCTTTTGGCTCTGCTCTGCACTATTGTGATACCGGCTTGCTATCTTACGCCGACCAGCTTGCGCGTGAAATTCATGATAGCTATGTGGTTAATAATGAAACCGAAGATAAGCAGGGTAATATTTTACCGGCATATCGTGCCTGGCCAAGGCTTGAACAACGGTATCAACGCAGCAACTACCGGGCAGCAGATGCGGCTCTGCTTAAGCTTTACAGTTCTGGTCTGCGATGGAACAGTGTTACCCCTGGTGCACTGATTGGCGGATTTAACCATACAGATGAAATTTTATCTCAAAACGAACACCGCAGCTGGGTACATGAAAAATTGCTTGATCACTGGAGCTACGCTAAGAATCGGGACGACCAACGCAGGTTACACCCTGATATCCGCACATGGGATGTATTAGGTCCGGAAAGTAAACAGAAAGATACAGACCAGATAACAACACTCAAGGCGCAATTCGAAAGCCGGGCAACCACCGCTGGCAAACCGCTTTGCATTGGTGTTGTCGGGCCCACCAATATACAAAGGTGGCAAGCCTATTCCTGTACTGAGCAGTTAAAGATTAAACTTGATGAACTGACCGTTTTCAAAGAAAAGGATACAGTCTATTGGATTGATCTGGTCTCTCCATTAGCACCAGGCAGTGATATGGCTTTGATTGATCAGTTGGTTTCACTGCTACGCCAGCCGAAGTACCCTGTTGCCGGCGTGAGATTGCTAATTCCCCACGTACTCCCATGGGAAAAAGTAGAAGACAGGTTTCGCATGCACTGGGAAGCTGGAATCCAGTGGTTGTATCACGATGATGAATACACTCATAGCGGTAGCGGTTCTGAATGGGATGTATTTAAAGATATAATTATGAAGGAACGAGAAGGGCTTTTTACGGCAATGAGAAAATCCCGGTTTCCCGTAGAAACAATTGATTTAAGGCCGGAGGTTCAAGCAGGTTTTGATAAAGATAAGGCCTATCGACTGGCGACCCGTTGGATAATAGATAAAGCAGAGGTGCTAATAGGCGTAACAGAGCCGACAGTGGAATATAGCGACGTCTCGGAATTTGACGATGGATTTGCCTCTGAAGTGCTAAGGCAATGGAACAATAAAGGGCAGTTGATTACCCTTGATTCTATGCAAATCCCGGTATAGAGACTTTGTTATTTCTAATAGCAATTACTGAACTATGTTTGAGGTATATTGTGTGGATAGTGGCCATTAATCGCACAATTTAGTAATGTATATCTACCACACCATCGCGAATGCCAATTGCAAATCTGAGCTCAATGATCGACACAAAAAACAATTCAATCGTTAGACCCAGACGGATTTTGTCTATAGATGGTGGAGGGGTTCGCTGTGTAATGGCATTGTGAAATGCTGTACGAGCTTGAAAAACAGATTATTGATACTACCGGTGATGATTCAACTCGGTTATGCGATCACTTCGATCTTGTGGCTGGAACAAGCGGTGGTGCATTGCTGGCAGCGGCCATAGCGTTAGGTAGCCCGATGGCTGATGTGCGGGAGTTCCTGCTGCGCAACGTCAAGTTAATGCTTAAGCGTGCTCCTTTACATACAATACATCGTTCATTGTATGATAAATCTCTGCTGGAGCAGGGTATAAAGGAATTCTACGGCCCCGAAACCACATTAGGGTCAGATAAGCTTAAAACACTGCTGCTTATGGTGTTGCGCAACAGAACAACCGATTCACCCTGGTTGATTTCAAACAACCCATTTGCCACATTTAATCAAACTGAACTGGATGACTGCAACCTGCATATTCCTCTGTGGCAACTTGCGAGGGCGAGCGCTGCGGCGCCCGCGTACTATATGCCTCAGACAATTCACTTTGGCATAGAAAAAAAGTACGAATTTGTTTTTGTCGATGGTGCGTTAACCGGTTTTCTAAACCCTGCGTTTAAAGCGTTTCAGTATGTAACCAATGGTGCATATCGATTAAATTGGAAAGCAACGGAGGAGGACCTGACAATCGTTTCAATTGGTTCTGGAGATATGCGATTTAAAAGACTCGGAAAGCTCGCGAGTGATGTCAGTGTTTTTAGTTCCCTGATGAGTTTTCCCAATACAATGATGCATGCCAGCACGAGAGAGCAGGATCTCTTATGTCGTACTTTTGGCCGTTGCATTACAGGAGACCGAATTGATCTTGAAGTGGGTGACATGAAAACAACACCGTTTGCATTGGAATCAAAGATGTTTCGTTACCATAGAGTCAACCCCGGGATTTCAGAACCTGGATTGGAGTCAATCGGGTGTGGTCACATTCGACCAAAAGATATTGCTCCAATAAATTCCACAAAACATCTTGATCACCTGAGTGAAGTTGGCAGAGCTATGGCGAAAGAGATAAAAAATGTTGTTCTTAATGAGTGGGGTGGCTAACGTAGTTATCCGACCTCCGGAGTATGTTTGGCGGAATAAACATAATGCCAGTCTTCAACATCCTCCTCATAGATTTCAGTTAGCTCAGAAACAATTCGGACCAGTTCTTCATATCCCGGCTGAGTTTTAGAATCAGGTTTACGAGCCAGTAGCTGCTCCAATCGATTATCTATCTTTAGGAGCTGCGCCTCTGTTTGTTCAGAGCGCTCTGCAAAACGCTCGAAGTCTCCCTGGAATCTTATCGCAAGCAGGGAACCTGCAAACACTGGCAAACCCGCGCACAGGACTGTTACCAATATTTTTGTGTTTTTAGCTATACAGGGTGATATTCCGAGACACTTAAAAGATTCTATGACGTACCAAAAGCCAACCGCCAGCGTTACAATAAGACATAAGGTGCCGATTTTCTCCAATCCATGATGCATTGACATCAGTTTGCTAAAGTTTTTACTGTGGTACCTTTGTTGATATTTCACATGGCCTCTCAGTTCTGCTGACATGTAGTCAACATCAGGGCTGGTGACCACGGTATGCGGTAATCTGGTAGATGCCAATACACTGTTTATGTACCAAGCAGTCCACGGCGCATCTTCATTTATGGATTGCCTGCCACCGAAGCCAAGCCAGGTTACAAATCGTTTGGCACGTAGATTTTCGCTAATGTGTCTGGCATTAAGCCATCGGGTATGCCAAGCACGTTGATTTGCGATTAGAAATATCCCCGTTAATATTGAAACCAGCAACATTTCGATCAACACAAATATGTACTTTATGTCCGGTTGAAATAGTCCAGTTAATCCAATAAGAACAGCCATTGCACCACCGAGGAAAATCAACACATAGCTTGATCTATATGCGTGGCCTCGTGCGGTGGCTATGGCATCGGTGGTGATCATTGATAGGTGCAATAGTTCTTCCGCCT
>CAZYRP010000146.1:0-13097 GCA_964649465.1 uncultured Granulosicoccaceae bacterium
GCTTATTGCTTGTTGGCGCTTTATTGTTGTTCTGGGTTTGTTGGAGCCTGTACAAAGAAATCCGATCCAACAGTCACGCACAGGCTGAGGACGATCTCGAGAATATTGAAAATAGCGGTGCACCGCGCCGAACTTTAAAGCAGGCCTTGATAGCAATTACCATTGCTGACGTCTCGATGTCTTTAGACAATGTACTTGCGGTAGCTGCCATTGCCGATGGTGATACCAATAAACTGGTTATCGGGCTGGGTCTGGCGATATTGCTTATGGCTTTTGCCGCCACGTTAATAATGAAGCTGTTAGCTCGCTATCCGTGGATATCCTGGCTGGGTCTTATTGTTTTGGTGTATGTAGCTTCAGAGATGTTTTATCGCGGTGTATTTGATCCTGAAAATGGCGTTCTGGCTTATTTGCGAAGCAGCGGGATAATGTGACGTGTAGCCTGCGGGAGGAGTGGTTTGAAAGTGAAAGTAGTTGTAGGTTAGCTTTCAATAATTATAAGACCGGCATCTCTGTAGATGCCGGTCTTTTTTATTTATGGCAGTGATAACGGGAGTACGGCATCGATGCCGTGAATAATACCGTTTTGAGCTTCCATGTCAGGATCTACCACGTGTGCACCACCGATACTTATAGCGCCAGCTGCAACGGCAATTGGCTGAGTGCCAAACACCATTGCGAGGTTGGTGCCGTCGAGTGCCGCTACATCTTCTGCTGTCAGTGTAGCGGCGTGTACGTGTCCCAGTAACAGGTTAGTAAGAAGTGTAGTGTTACCGGCGAGGCCTGCTACCAGGGACATGTCAGCTGCGGCAAGCGCTGCATTGTTGGGTGCAAAAACAGTAAATTCAGCATCGACATTGCTTAGGGTTTCTTCCAAACCTGCCTGTTGTATCAGAGAAAGCAGTGCGCTGTAGTCCGGGTTGTTTTTTAGTACATCAACAATGGTTTCAGGTGTCGGAGTTGCCGGAACCAGCACAGCATCAATCGCATGCACGATACCATTAGTTGCCGCGAGATCAGCCTGAATTACAGATGCGTCGTTAATTTTAAGATCGTCACCTTCGAGTGTTACCACCAGCGGCTGGCCAGCTGCAGAAGTCAGTGCCGTGCCGTCGGCCGCAATGGCGGCAATTGAATCTATTGCTGTACCTTCGATGATATGATTTAGAAGGACGTCGCGTAAGGCATCAGGGTCTGCGGTTAATGCATTAAGGGATTCCAGACCGAGTGCATCGAAAGCATCATTAGTTGGTGCGAAGACTGTGAAAACATCATCGCTTGCCAGTAATCCATCAAGTCCTGCGACAGTGACAGCATCAAGGAGTGTTGAGAACTGCGGATCATCACTTACCAGCTGCGCGATGTTTACGGTTGGATCAGCTGTGTCGGCCGGTGGGGTAAGTACTGCATCAATGACATGGATAACACCGTTTGATGCTGCGATATCAGCGGTGGAAATTGTCACGCCGTTGATTAGCAATAGTTGATCTTCATCAAGCGTTAATGCAGCCTCACTTGCGTTCAACATAGTGATTGACGTGCCTGCCAATGCAGTGAGAGCGGCACTGTCATTGCTGCCTGCCAGAACGTGATACAACAACGTGTCTGACAGTGCGGCTGAATCTGCCATTAGTGCGGTAACTGCATCGGCACCGAGCGCATCAAATGCACTATCTGTTGGTGCAAAGACAGTATTAATATTATCTGCATTTGCAAGTGTGTCCCGCAGTCCTGCCGACTCGAGGGCTGCGAGTAGCTGCGTGAAGTTACCAGCAGCTTCTGCTGTTGAGATCAGATCAACCAGTTCATCGGTGGGATCTGCAGGATCAGCGGGATCAGCAGGGTCTGTCGGTGCAGTGGCGTCAGTCAGATCGATACCATCCTGCTCAGCTAATATCTCAGCGCTGTCACATGCACTTAGCAGTAAGCAGACAGATGCTGCACCGGCAATAAGGAGTTTTCTCATCATAATAAAAATGCCTGTAAGAATTATTTTAAATCTGCAGCAAACGGTTGAAACCGATTTACATACTTTGGTAATAGCATTTGAGTGTAGTAGAACTATTTCTACTTGCAGTGGTGGCACCGGGCAGTGGCGGTGGTGGGCAGCGGAGTTTCTGTTGTCAGATTGTTTTTGTAGTGCCTGATCAACAGATTTTTGTTTTTATGGCCATATTCAGGTACACCCTGCGATTCGAATCAGGGTTATCAATTCTTACCGATAAGTACATAAATCTGTGGTGCTTGCCAGGTGTGCGCATTAAACTCTCGGATCCCTGTTCAGCGCTGTCACAAGATCGCAACGCTGTATTGCAGTCCGCTGAATTATCGTTTTCCCGCAGGCACTCGTTGCCAAAATTAATGGAGCAGGTGTGAAAGATTCTGCCAGCATGTTTTCACTACAGAACAAGGTTGCGCTGGTAACCGGGGCTACCTCGGGTATTGGCCGTCGCCAGGCTGTCGCGCTGTCCGCGGCTGGTGCAACCGTTATTGCAGTGGGGCGTGATTTTGAGCGTCTGAATCAATTGATGCAGGAGCTTCCGGGTTCGGGTTTTACCGTGCAGTGTGACCTTGCTACCGCGGATCTTGCAGATACGTTTCAGGAATCTGTCGCCGAAGCGGGTGGTGTTGATATTCTCTGCAATACAGCGGGTGTCAATTTGCGTGAGCCTGCAGATCAGATAACCCCGGAATCCTGGCAGCAGACGATCTATCTGAATCTGACAGTGCCGTTTTTTCTGGCGCGTGAACTAGTGCCTCAAATGCGCAAGCGTGGTGGTGGCAAAATAATAAATATTGCCTCGTTGCAGTCTGAAAGAGCGTTTCCAAACAGTGCCGCCTATGGTGCGAGCAAGGGTGGTGTTGCTCAGCTGACCCGCGCTATGGCCGAAGCATGGTCCGCAGACGGCATTTGCTCCAATGCGATTGGTCCCGGATTTTTCCCCACCGCACTCACTGCTAAGGTGTTCGACGACCCTGAAATGGCGTTGAAAAATGCCAGTCAAACTGCCATTGGCCGCAACGGTGAGCTGAAGGATCTTGATGGCATTACCGTATTTCTGGCATCTGCGGCCTCCGACTACATCACCGGTCAGGTAATCTACGTAGACGGTGGATTTACTGCCAAGTAACTGCTGTATTTTCGTTAATTTAGTGCCCGATTGTAAAAGTTACTATTAGTACTATTCCCGCAGACTAATAGGCTTTATCATCCTGCAATACAGTTTTTGGAGATATTCATGCGCTGGCAGCAGGGTAGACGTAGTACAAATATTGAAGATCGACGTGGCGGTGGCAAGGCACGAGGCGGGCGCGCTTCGGGTCGAGCGGGCTCCGGAATGGGATTTTTAATGACCGCGGCACTGGTAGTTGGCGGGCTGATTTTCGGTGTAAATCCGATGACGCTTATCAACATGACCGGCGGCCTTGGCAATGTAACTGGTGGTGGCAGTGGTGGTTTGTTGGGCGGCGGCGGTGGTGGTGTGCAATACGATGCGAGTGCCAACGCAGACGATCAGGCCGGGCAGTTTGTCTCCTCGGTACTGGCCACCACCGAAGACACATGGCGTGAAATCTTTCGAGCCTACGGCGCACAATATGAACCGCCCAAACTTGTTCTGTTTAAGGGAGCTGTGAGGTCAGCCTGTGGTACCCAAAGTTCAGCAGCTGGCCCGTTCTACTGTCCGGGTGATAAACAGGTATATATCGATACTGCATTTTTTGGCGAGTTACAAAAAATGGGTGCTCCAGGTGATTTTGCAATGGCATATGTGATTGGCCATGAGGTTGCTCACCATGTACAAAACCTTGAAGGAACCTCCATGAAAGTGCAACGTCGCCAGAGACAGTCTTCAAAGACCGACGCCAACCGCTTGTCAGTGTTAACAGAGCTACAGGCAGATTGCTACGCTGGTGTCTGGGCTCACCATACGCAAAAACGTACCAAGTTTCTGGAAGAGGGAGACCTTGAGGAAGGCTTGAATGCTGCGGCACAAATTGGTGACGACGTTCTGCTGCGTAAGGCTGGTCATACTCCACATGAAAGTATGTATACGCATGGTTCCTCAGAGCAAAGGCAGCGTTGGTTCACTGAAGGGCTGCGCAACGGTAAAATAGAAAACTGCAATACCTTTCGAGAAGCTCGCGTCACCTTTTAGCACCTGACACATCAGGTATAACAAGGGCAACTATGGGTGACTATAGTTGCCTTTTTTTTAGATGTCGCACCAGTTGCTAAAATGCCCAGCGGTAAATCAGGCTTAGTTGTCCGTTCGGTTTGAAATTTAGTTCAGGGAAATCATTGACACCCCAGTTATTGTATTCAATGCTCACGGAATTGGGGCTGTATTGTGAGTAACCGAATCCGTAGGACCAATTAAGACCGCGTTTACCGATTGGCTTGACCAACGTCGAACGAATAAACCAATGTGAGTAGGGATTCCACGACCAGCCCCAGGTGAACGAAGGATCACCGCTAACTGGTGTCGACAGTGCCATGGCACTCCCCATATTTTTATCTGCAAGCCAGTCGAATTTCAGGCTATAGCTGATCTCCAGCGATGCGTTTTCAATGTCTAAGCCATCCCCCGGACTCAGTGGCCCCCAGTGATTCAATTGAATGCCCCAGGTTCCAGGATGCCAGTCGGAGTAGCCTATGCCCCATGAGTAGGTAAATGGCTGGCTATCCTGTGAGATGTTGAGGCCCGAACGAACAAACCAGTAGCTATCGCTTATCGGTTTCCAGCCTGCGTTAATTTTTAGACTTGTGTCTTTGATTCTGAACGATTTGTTTTCAAGTGAAATAGAACCGCTTAGTCCTTTTGAACGAGTGTTGTTTACTGTAATGATAGAGTTTCCGTTTGAAGCTGCAGTTACAACTACCGGTGCAGGTTGATTCTGAGTGTCGGTTTCCGGCAAAAGCTGTTCAACTTTGACCGGTACTTTGACTGGTATATTGACTGGCGCTACGGGAGCAGTTGGCTCTTGAGCGGGCTCAATATCTACAGATACAGGATCTTGCGGCACCAGACTACTTGGTTTTTTGTCCGGTTTGGCTGCAGCGACAACAGGTGGTTCCTGAATTTCAGGAGTGGCTGCTTCTATCTCAGGCTGCTTTTCTTCCGGCTCAGGCAGCGTTTCTTCCGGAGGCGGTGTAACTGCTAATTCAAGAGGTTCAATTGGCCCGTCTGCTACTTCGACTTCAACTTCAACTTCAACTTCAACTTCAACTTCAACTTCAACTTCAATATCAATTTCATCTGACTCAGTTTCAACTGCGATTGCCGGAGTTGCCACGGCGCATTCCAGATTCCATGAGATCGGTGTGAATTGCTCTGTGTTTGATAGTGCCGCTTGTACTCGGGTAATAAAATTTCTTTTGTTCGCCCGATAAAGATGTTGGTCATGAGGGTGTGGCAGACAGTGAGCGATATACCTTTGCTGCATTTGACGGTCTGCAAGTGAGCGCATAGTAGTGTTGATATACGGCGTAGTGAAAATAAAACTGTCGCTGTTATATTTACCCGGGATTAATCCAAATGCATTAAAGCCACGCCACTCATTACTTTCTGTATCAGGCGATGGTGTTCTTATGCTTTTTCCGTTGACCAGTTGATGATCGAGGTATTTTTCGTTATCGATAACGCTGCAAAAATTCCACTGAATCACTGTATCGTGTACGAGATTTTTGACGTCAGGAAATTTTTTGGCACTCTGGTGCAAAACCAGTAAAACCTGATCCAGTGTTGTTGCCTGCAGCAGTGGCTGGCTGTTGGGTGCTGACTCGGCCGGTAGTCCGGGAGGCAGCAAAATGGCATTCGCAATACTGCTTATATGCTGCGCTGCCTCATATTTATCTGCAGCGCAGTGCAGTTTCTCGGTTGCTGATTGCAAAGAATTGTCATAGAGAGATCCGCTGTCCGAATTGACGATTGTGACAGACAGGAAGCACCAGACAGCGGTAACCACCAGTACTTTGTGTATTCCGTGATGCACTGACATATCTGATCCCCTGCCTGGACTCAGGCAGCAGGGATTCTTTCAGCGATATACCGTTCAGCGTCAGTTTGATGAATCAGCGTGTGCGACAGTACAAGTCTTACAAACTTCCTCTTCATCTTTATTTTTATCTATATTTACCAGAGGAGAATCAATTTTTATTGGTCTGCTACAACGGCTGCAATGTGGAATCAGCGGGCCGTACTTTTTGTATAGCAATCCGGCTAGTACTACCCCGTTTGTATTGGCAGTAAAAGCTTTGTTGTATCCTGCGCCGCTTTCATAGATGCCTGAATACCATCCTTTTTCGGGATCATAAGCATGCTTGATAGCATTGGTTAGCACGTGGCTGTATTCATCATCCGGGAAGAGCATGGCCATAGATATTGCCGCTTTAACCGAGACAGATTTTAAATGATCAAACTTTGTATTTGTGCTGTTGGTGGTTTGCCAGGGAAGTCCGGCATTGAATATTGAGTTGTATAAAAACCACGGTTCCTGATCAATATTGTCCTCGGAAATTGCGGTGACAATGCCGGTTTCCTTCCAGCGACGTTTTTGCACTTCGAAAATGTTCTCTAACAATTTTCGATTTACATCATCAAGGCCCAATTCCATAGCATCCATAGCGTAAGATTCCGTAACAACGTAGTTGTTGGCACCAAGTTCTCTTGGATCACGCATATCGTGGGCGATGTTAACGCCTAGAATTTCTGTGTTAGCGCGGAATTTGTTTTCGTAGTCTGACGCAACTGACAAGTCGAAGCCAACATGTTCAAGAATTTTCGCAGCGTATTGTTCGTAGCCCAGTCGGCCTTCCTGTAGTACGCGAATTTCGTCACCTTTACCATCACCTTCTCCTGCACCACGGGCCATACCGTACATGCTGCCATCCTGAATCAGGCGAGTGTAGTCCCATCTTGAAAGCGAGTTATTGACAGCGTTGTGATACTGCGGGTGCATACACTGCAGAGTATTTAGCCATGAAACCAATCGCCCAAGATCGAGTATCGAGATACCGATACCTAGTTCAGTAGGGTTATTGCCGTAGTCCACCATCTGAATTGTCTGGGTGTTGTACACTTTATTAGGTGCTTCGTCGTTGAATAGCTGCATTGTTGTCAGCGTTTTAAACATCGCCATGATTCTTTGGTCGAATGTTCTGGAATCGATCAGTCCGAGATCATGAGCGGTAATGGTGGCCGCGAGTGCTGAGCCTGTGTCCCAAAGAGTTGTGGAAGGGTAATTGTTTACCGCGTTTACAAGACCGGTTTCCGGGTTGTAGTTGTTCTCGAAATATTTCCACGCAGTTTTTGCTATTTCCAGATCTGCATGACAAAGCTGACCTTGAGCGACGGTGCAGCTACTGGCGACTGGCTGGAACACACACGACATGGTATCGGAATGGCCGGCCTCGCAGCTGTTGCTGTTCGAGTTACCTGGTTTGAAAAGATCTGAGGTTTCTTCAATAGCATTGCAGTTGCCCGTACTGTGGCTATTGCTATTGCTGATGTTTTTGCTTAAGGGGTCATTACCGTCAATCGCCGCGGCAAGTCTGGGATTTGAATTGTCGTTGTGCCAGATATGGGCCTTCAGATGATGGGTAATGTAACCGCTGGTGAAAATAACCGCGAATGCAAATGCGCTACAGACTATCCAGAACCAGGGGGAATGATTCTTTGCAGGCTTCCTTATCTCTGTTATAGCGTTGATTAGCTTTGATTTTAGTACATTTATCTTCGGCATTTTCGATCCTGTGACATCTCTCAAAGTAACGTCGGTCACTTTGCATTGTTAGTGCCGCTTTGGTCCTTAAGGCGCTAAAAAATAAGGAATAATTGTTACTTTCAATTCCCACAGGTAATTTAAAAATATTTAACATTACCGAAAGGAATACATATGTGTTATTTCGTTTGAATCATTTCCTCCCGTTGATTCAAGTGCTGATCTCAGCCGCCGAAAGCTGGTTACCAAACATATGCCAGTTTAAGGAAACAGGATGAAATTTGATAAAGAAGTCGGTGAAAACTGTGTCGTGATCCGCCCTGTGGTGTCGCGAATAGACGCTATTGCAGCGCCCGCATTCCGGGAATGTGTGATGGCAGCTGCAACAGAGCATAACTCGCTGGTGGTGGTCGATCTTATAAATGTTGAGTTCATGGACAGTAGCGGACTTGGCGCTGTGATTGGTGCATACAAAGCGGTGCAGGAAACTGGCGGCATAGCTCTCTGCAGCTTGCATGACGATGTCAAAGAGGTTTTCACTCTTACACACATGGATCGCATCTTAGACATTAACGCTGACTATGAATCCTGCCAAAATTCAAAAGCCGCCTAGACAGGTGGCTGTGGTTATAAGAGAGGTATAACTCTATGGATATTAAAATCACAATAAAGCATGACCTTCACCAGATCCGTGTAGTCGGTAAAACGGTTCGCCATCTATGTGTCATTGCTGGTTTTGCTGATCATCCGTCGATGAAAAAAGTAGAATTGGCAGTAGTGGAGCTGCTTACCAATATAGTCGGCTACTCTGTAGTTAAGTCCGCTGATGCGTTGATTGAATTACATTGTCAGTTTGAAGATGAAAAGTTTAGTATCTCCGTCTCTGATAATGGCCAGGCACTTTCTGCGGAATTGGTACGTGAATATTCAAACGATACTGTAAGTATGCCGAGCATTGATCTGGGTATTGATAATTTGCCGGAATGTGGATGGGGTATTCAGCTTATTAAGTCCGCGTGTGATGAGGTTGGCTACCGGAGAGTCAAAGAAAAAAACGTGTACGACTTTTTCTTTGACTTTTCATGCGAGACCGTCTAACCGCTGTGACTGACTCTATACCCTACTTTAAAAAGTATGAGCACAGGCGTCCGCCTGCCCCTTTGCAAAGTAATATGCTCATTCACTCCCTGGCGCAGATTTGCCTTCTGATCGCGCTAGTCACTGGCGCCTGGTATTTACAGTGGCGCTGGACTTCATCTTTAAATTTTGACGCACTGTGGTTTTCCATTCCCCTTGTGTTGGCAGAAAGTTGCGCCTACATTGGTTTATTGCTTTATGTTTTCAATATTTGGCATATTTCTGACACTGAAAAAAAACCTGCGCCTGCATGCATTAGTGAGTGTCATTCGAAATCTGATAATCCGGCTAATGATAAGTCTGTAGTTGAGCGACCTATTGCTGTAGATGTATTTTTCCCGACTTATGATGAAGATGAATCTCTGGTTCGTTTAAGTCTGGAAGACGCAAATAAATTAACGTATCCCCACGATATTAATATAAGAATTCATATACTGGACGACGGGAATCGTCCGGCAATGCGCGCACTGGCCGACGAACAGGGGTGTAATTATATATCCCGTGACAACAACATTGGATTCAAGGCGGGAAATCTGCGCAATGCGATGGAGCAAACCGTCGGCGACTTTATTGTGATCTGTGATGCTGATACTCGCCCGTTCCCGAGCTTGCTTGAAAATACGCTAGGTTACTTTACTGATCCTGATGTTGCCTGGGTGCAAACGCCGCAATGGTTCTTTGATCTGCCGGAAGCGCAATCGGTCTCTTCTATAATGGCGCGATTCGGTAAGCCAGGTAAATTGATGGGCAGAGCGTTTCATAAACTCTTTGGTGATGTAATGGTCGGTGAAGATCCTTACGTAAATGATCCAAAAATGTTTTATGACGTGCTGCAGCGCCGACGTAACTGGGCCAATGCATCATTTTGCTGCGGTGCTGGTTCTGTGCATCGGCGTGAGGCAACAATGCGAACGGCATTGATTAATTTCGGTAGTGAAGTGAGCCGTGAAACATCTCGCAAGAGCGATCAATTAAAAAAGATGACTGGTGAATCAGCTGCCAATGAGGATTTGATCAGCCATATTGCGAAGCAAACCCTGTTAGAGCACGAATTCACGCCGTACAAGTTTCACGTGTCTGAGGATATATATACCTCTATTGAGTTGCATTCTGACACTTCCCGCAACTGGAAGTCTGTAATGCACCCGGATGTAGAATCAAAGATGCTGTCACCGCAGGATCTTGAAACCTGGACAGTTCAGCGATTTAAATACGCTGGGGGAACGCTTGATATTGCCGTGCACGACGATTTTCTGTTTCGCAAGGGCCTGAGTATTCCTCAACGACTTTTATACGGTTCTACAGTGTGGTCGTATTTTGGTGCACTCTGGAACGTTGTGTTTCTCAGTGCTCCCGTCATATATCTCTTATTTAATGTGGCTCCGGTAAGTGCATATTCGATAGACTTTTTTAAACATATATTTCCCTTTCTTTTTATGACAGAGCTTGGGTCAATGTTAGCGATGTGGGGAATTTCAACGACTAAGTCCAAGTTTAGCTATCTGTCTTTTTTCCCGATTAATTTGAAGGCACTCTGGACAGTGGCGCGTGGTCAAAAGATCAGCTTTCCGGTGACTCCAAAGGACCGGCAAGACGGGATGTTTTTGCATCTTGTCTGGCCGCAGATTGGAGTAATGGTACTCACCTTTGTTGCCGTGCTTTATGGCTGGTTCATGTATTTCACCGGGTTAGGCGGCTACGGGTTTGACGGGCTGTTCCTGAATACTTTCTGGGGTGCGATGAACATCATGGCGATGTCTGGAATGGTTTACTCGGCGATATGGGCACCTTCACCGGAAGTTCAATCAAACGAAAACACAGACGATAGCGGTCAGCACGATGGGACGCTAACTGACGAGCTCGAAAAGAGGAAAGCAGCATGAGTCAGATTAGAGATGGCTTAAAGGCAGCACGTGGAAATTTGGTTTTTCTGCTTGGTATTACGCTTGCGTTTGGTACAGTATTCGGTCTCGAACAATGGCAACCGACAATGAAAAATAGTTTGGTGGCTGCAAATGCGATCAATTTTGTTGAATCAGAAACACTCCCTCTGCGTGAACATCGTGCTCTAAATGAAACCGAAAAAGAAATGGCGCAAACTGCCTGGACGTATTTCCGCAATAACACCATTGAAGGTACTGGTCTGGTGAACTCAGTTGATGGCTATACTGCTGCAACACTGTGGGATACGTCATCCTATATGCTGGCGCTGGTATCGGCCAAAGATCTGGGCATTATAGAAGCCGATGAGTTTGATAGTCGATTAAGAAAGGTGTTGAAAACACTGGCGGAGCTACCACTTTTTGAGGATCGTTTGCCAAACAAGGCTTACAGCACAGTCTCAGGTTCCATGACTACCTATGAAAACCATCCAACTGATCGTGGTGTCGGATGGTCTGCAATTGATATTGGTCGCGTGATGGTACCGTTTAATGTATTGGTTTGGAATAATCCCGAATACACAGAACTGGTAAACGAAGTTTTGTCCAGCTGGGATATAGCCGCTATTAACGTTGACGCCGAGATGGTAGGTGCTGATATAGATGATAATGATAAGACCCTGTATCTTCAGGAAGGGCGTCTGGGCTATGAAGAATATGCGGCAAAATCACTGGTGCTGGCTGGATTAGATTTTTCTGAAGCACTGAATTACTCCCAGTATTTCGAGTACGTAGAAATAGACGGCGTAGAGGTAGGAACAGATTTACGTACGCCTGATAAATTTGATGCGATAAACTTTGTTGTGTCGGAGCCGTATGTACTTGATGGTATCGAGTTTGGCTGGGATCGCTATTCGAGGTCACTTGCTTATTCTGTTTATCAGGCGCAGGAGGCACGATACAAGCGCACCGGTAAAGTAACCGCCGTGAGTGAGGATAATATTGATCAGGCACCGTATTTTGTTTACAACACTGTTTTTGCTGATGGCAAGGCCTGGAATGCAGTGACAGAGACTGGTGAGGATGCATCAGAGTACAAAACGCTGAGTAGCAAAGCTGCAATTGGATGGTATGCGCTGTACGATACGCCGTACACGGAAACGCTGTTTAAAAGCATAAAAGAAAATTTCGATTCCGATAAAGGCTGGTATGCGGGTATTTACGAAGAGTCTGGTGAGAAAAACAAAGCGCTAACTGCGAATACCAACGCTATCATTCTTGAATCACTGCGGTACATAAAGCTGGGACCGATGGTGAGAGTTGGCCTTTCGTCTTTATGATACTTTGCAAGGCTGGATGATATTGTGCGAGGCTGGGGTTTTTAACGAGCTGGTTGCTATATAAATACGAGACCCTCGGAGAGTTTTCTTTTTTTACAGAAATTGCGGTAAACGGGGGAGGGCTCGCTAGCTGAAAGGTGGACCCGAGGACGTAGCTTTCCGTGTGAGAGCGGCAAGCTGATTGATATTCTACGCACTTCTTTTGCTGACAAAATATAAGTGGTCAGCTTGTGTCGCCCAGACTTTGTTCATTACCGTCAACAGGGTGCACAATCAAAAAAACACCATCAAAGAATGGTGCATTGTTGAATTTATAAGGTACCTTGTGAAAAATGCAGACTAGGTGGTTGGGCCGAAATAGTCGATTAGTAGCAAGGTAACATCGTCGTAAAATTCATCACCGCCATTCCATTTCAACAACGTTTCACGAATCTCGGTAACGCATTGCTCCTGAGTGTGACCGCCATACTGGCTCAGGACTTCATGCAATCGAGCTTTGCCAAATACTTCCCCATGCCTTGAAAAGCACTCAACTGCACCATCTGAATATATGGCAATTCGGTCGCCGGGTACAATCTTACAGGTTGTAGCTTCGAAAACTGGATTTTGCAAAGTACCAACAGGAAAACCTCCATCACCCAGCTCCGTTAGTTTATTGCCACTGCAAACAGTCAGTGCGGGGTGTCCCGCCTGGCACCAGGTTACCGTTCCGGTGTTAAGGTCGAGTAAGCCATAGATCATGGTGAAGTATTTGGTTTGTGACTTGTGATGGTAGAACGTTTTATTCAGCTCGGTAACAATTGCACAAACCGTTTCCTCATGGGTTTTACACTTCTGCAGGCTGCGTCTGCACAAACCATCGTCTTTGGGATTTAATTGGCTGTGAATAGCAAACGAAGTCATTGCTGAAGCTGTGCCGTGTCCTTCGACATCTATAATGTAGAACGCGAGTAAATCTTCTGACAGCAAAAAAAAATCGTAGGCGTCCCCTGCAACAAATCGGGCTGGCTGGAAGTAG
>CAZYRP010000147.1:0-13086 GCA_964649465.1 uncultured Granulosicoccaceae bacterium
CCACTTTAACGGCGGGCCAAATTGTTTCTTTAGGTAAACTGACCTAAATAGTTGTGTGTCGTGGCTGTGGGAGCATTAAAGTTACTGAATTAGCAAGAGGTTAACGGCGGTTTAGAAGCTGGTCACAGTTTTAAAAGGTTCATTACTGCAGGAACAATTCAGGATCGACCCATGTGCGGTTTAATCCGACTGACCAGTGAAGGTGAGCGCCGGTTACGCGTCCTGTCGAACCCACTTCGCCTATCTTCTGGCCTCGAGTTACAAACTCTCCGGGGGTGACGTCTATTTTGCTTAAGTGTGCATAGAAAGTTTGTAGTCCCTCTCCGTGTCCGAGGAATATGCATTTGCCGCTGAAGAAGTAGTCCTGGCTCTCGATAACGTAGCCATCTGCCGGAGCGTATATCGGTGTGCCCTCGGGTGCTGCGATGTCCATGCCGCCGTGTGGCCTGCGAGGCTGCTTGTTGAAGAATCGTCTGGAGCCAAACGAGCTGCTGCGGATTCCTTCGACCGGTACATCAAAGCGCAGCCCCAGAACCTCGTTGTGTCTGTAGCGCTTGGCATTTGCTATTGAAGTCCGGTCCTTCCTGATGCGAACCATATCCGTCTCGTTTGGATTAACCTGACGCTTATTCTTGATGGTGATGTATTGTTCCGGATAGGCTTTGTCGACCACTTCAAACTCATGGTCTTTGCTGCCCTTAGCTGTTGTGATTTGCAGTGTATGCTGGCCGGGTTTGGTGCTCAGTGGTATGCCTACCAGCGCGTGGTAGTCGCTGCCGACTTTTACTACTGCAACGGGCACATCGTTCAGGCTTGCAGACGGCTTGCTGGTCGCGGGTCCCAGATTGATAGTCGCGACACCACCCGGTGTTTGCCGGGAGTCAGGCAGGATAAAATCACTGGCAAATACGGTGCTGGAAAGTGCGAGTGTGAAAGCGAGTAAAAGTAGACGAGCCACGAGTCAATTCTCTCATTTGTTTCAAAAATGATACAAGATGCATCGTCAAAACTACAAATAGTGTCGGGGTTTTTTTTCAATACGGTAAATAAGCGAAATCTGGTGAAAGGATAAGGGACTAAATCATATTCGCGCGTTATCATCCCGACCAATGTCAGTATCCGCACACCGGCCGTCTAAATGCGATTGAGCAAAATCAAGCTTGCAGGCTTTAAGTCATTTGTCGATCCGACAACCCTGCAGCTGTCCAGTAACCTCACTGGAATCGTTGGCCCTAATGGTTGTGGCAAATCTAACACGATAGACGCTGTGCGCTGGGTTATGGGAGAGTCATCGGCGAAGCATCTTCGTGGTGCGTCAATGACGGACGTGATTTTTTCTGGCTCATCTTCCCGCAAGCCAGTGGGTGCTGCGTCGGTTGAGCTGGTGTTCGACAATAGTGAAGGCAAGCTCGACGGACAATACGCGGCATACGCCGAAATCGCACTTAAAAGGCAGGTAACCCGGGACGGACAGTCGCAGTACTTTCTTAATGGCACAAAGTGCCGTCGTCGAGACATCACTGATATATTTCTGGGTACCGGACTCGGGCCGCGTAGTTACGCAATTATTGAGCAGGGCATGATTTCCAGGTTGATTGATGCCAAGCCTGAAGAGATGCGTGTCTACCTTGAAGAAGCGGCGGGAATTTCCAAATACAAAGAGCGTCGCCGCGAAACTGAAAATCGCATTCGTCACACGCGTGACAATCTTGATCGTCTCAACGACCTCAGAGAAGAGGTGGAGAAGCAGCTGGAACGTTTGCAACGCCAGTCGCGCACCGCTGAGAAATACAAAACTTTAAAGGAAGATGAAAAACAACTCCGCGCCGAGCTGCTCGGATTGCGTTGGCGCGAGTATCACGATGCGCTCAACTCATTTGATGAGCGACTGGAAGAGCGCAAGAAAAACGTTACCGAGGCTGATGAAGCGCGTGCCGAGGCAGAAGACAGTATTACCACCATGCGTGAGAAACGCAAAGAGGTTGAGAGCCAGCTCAATGATGTGCAGGGCAAGTTCTATGCAGTGGGGGCCGACATAACGCGTGCCGAACAATCAATTCAGCATGCACGTGATGAACGTGAGAAACGCAGTCGCGAGTTGCAGCGCATTGAAGAAGAAACTACCGAGATAAAAGCAAATATCGAAGCAGATGTTGAGCAGATCAAAGAAGTTGAATTGGCATTAGCCGAAGCGGGACCGACTCGCGAGCGGATAGAGCGGGAACAGCAAGAGGCCACTGACAATTATGAGCAGGCTGAAGGTGATTTTCAGGATGCACTGGCTAGCTGGGAAGATCTTAGCTCTGATCATGCGGAACAGGAAACTATATCCCGGGTTGAACTTACCCGCCTTGAAGAGCTAACGAAAAAAGTTGCCGACCTCAAACTGCGGGAAGAGCGCTTGCAACGAGAGCGCGGCGAACTCTCTGAGCATAGTGAAGAAACAACCCTTAATGCTTTGGTTGCGGAACAACAGGCCAAAAATACTGAAGAGCTTGCATTGCGAACTCAGCTTGACGACGCAGCAAAGAATCTGGCGCAGTCGCGTGAGAAAGTTATTCAGTCAGAGCAGTCGCTCGATACAAAGCGTACAGAGCTGCAGAACAGCAACGGCCGATTAGCATCACTGCAAGCGCTGCAACAAGCAGCCACCGGTGGTAGTGAGAAGAAGCGTATTGAATGGCTGGAAAAAAATGGCCTGGCAGATGCCCCTCCATTGCTGAAACTCCTCGATATCGACAAAGGCTGGGAAAAAGCTATCGAAGCGGTGCTGGGTGATTTCCTTGATGCGGTTTGTATCGATGATTTTGATGCCCTTAGTAAGAAGCTCGGTAAGCTGCCTCTTGCGGGTGTTAACGCAGTTCGCGACGGTGCTTCTGATAACGACACCAAAGGTAGTGCATCCGGTGTTGATAAACAGGAAGAACAGTGGCTCGCCACAATGGTTAGCAGTCGCGCTGGTATTGCGGAGCTTATGCACGGAGTGACTGTCTGTGAGACCACCGAAGAAGCATTCAACGTGCGCGATACATTAAAACCGGGTGAGTCGGTCGTAACCCGTGAAGGGTTGTGGATGGGTCGTCATTGGCTGTGCGTGCGCTCCGACGACGGTAATGGCAGTGTGCTGGCACGGCAGGAAGAACTCGACACACTACAGGAGCGTGTAGTGCTTCTTAAGCGGGACATATCATCCATAGAAGAAACACTGGAGCAACAGAAGAACCAGGTTGTTGAGCGCGAGAACAACCGCGACAAACTACAAACCCTGGTCAATACCCGACACCGTGAGATAAGCACAATTGCAGGGAAAATCGAATCAGCCCGATCAAAAATTGATCAGGCCGGAGACAGAGCCTCAAAAGTTGAAGGTGAGCTCGAAGAGATAGAAGCGCTGGCAGCACGTTCTGAACGTGAGCACAAAGAAGGTTCAAGACGTGCAGAAGAAGCTGAGAAACGTCACCATCAGTTACAGCAGCAACTTGCTGAAATTGATGAAAGGCGGTTGCAGGTTCGCGAGCAACGTGATGAGTCACGACAAAAGCTTGAACAGGTTCGGCAAGCGGGGCAGGCGACTATTGTAAAACTTGAATCGATGAAATCGGGTCGCGAATCCATAGAGCAGAATCGACAGCGTATGACACGCCAGTTAAGCCAGTTTGAGGCACGTCGTGAAGAACTTGCTGGTCAGCAACAGCCCGACAACGGTGAGATAGAGCAGCTAAAAACTCAACACCTTGCGCTGCTTCGAAGCCGCAGTGAAGTAGAGTCTTCTTTAACGGCCGCACGCAAGCAGCTTGAAGATCATGACAGTCAGCTTCGGATTCAAGAGCAAAATCGCCATCGACTCGAGCAACAGGCAACGCAGGCACGTGAGTTACTGCAACAGGTAAATATGGAGTCGCAGGAATCGCGCGTCAGGTTGAAAACAATTGACGAACAGTTAAACGAAGCTGGAGTGGATCGCGAACAACTCATGCCCACAATCTCTGAAGAAGCCACAGTTAAGGAGTGGGCTGAGCAACTCGCAGAGGTAGAACGCAGAATACAAAAACTCGGACCGATTAATCTTGCAGCTATCGAGGAGTTTCAGGAGCAGACACAGCGTAAGGAATACCTCGACGAGCAATATAAAGATATCACTGATGCACTGGAAACACTCGAAGATGCCATAGGTAAGATTGATCGTGAAACCAAGGCAATGTTCCGTGAAACTTTCGATGCAGTGAACAGTAAGCTGCAGGAGCTGTTTCCACGTCTGTTTGGTGGTGGTCAGGCGAAGCTTGAGCTTACCAGCGAAGACCTGCTGGAAGCCGGAGTTGCTGTGATGGCGCGCCCACCGGGTAAACGAGTCAGTAGCATCCAGTTGCTCTCTGGTGGTGAGAAAGCATTAACGGCGGTAGCGCTTGTATTTGCGTTCTTCCATCTGCGCCCGTCACCTTTCTGCATGCTTGATGAAGTTGACGCGCCTCTGGATGACGCTAACGTCAGTCGATTTGCCAAAATGGTAGAAGAGATGTCCAGCCAGGTTCAATTCATCTTTATTACGCATAACAAAGTCACGATGGAGTTGAGCCATCAGCTAATGGGTGTGACGATGCAGGAGCCTGGAGTATCGAGACTCGTATCCGTAGATGTTGATGAGGCAGTTGAATTAGCTGTCGCATAATTTTCGCTCATACGTTCTGTGTATAAGCGCCGGTGTCTTTCGTTACCTTTTATTTCCGTAACGTCAATCGACGCGCATGTGCTTAGTTTTGTAAACTACCGCTGCTGTATAAGTTTAATGAATTATTAAAGGTCGTCTCTGAATGGAATTATTACGCGTGATTCTGGTTGTAACGGGCGTGCTTCTGCTGGGAGTTGCCTATTTAATGGGGCGCAAAAAGCCGAAAACGAACGTTTACAGTCGCGCAGTACCGGACGCCTACGATCCGTCTCTCGATGAGCTGAGCGTGCCTTTATCTGACACAGCGCCAAATGAAAATTGGCAAACTGATGACATAGATTCTGAATTGTCTGATGACGAGATTGATTCCGATCTGCGATCAAGTGCCGGCGACGCCGACGATCCGGTAAAAACAGAAATTGAAATCAGTAAAAAGTTTGACGATATTGATTTGGATGTTGATGTGGAAGAGGCGACGGAACGCGCAGATATTGAAAAGGTTACCAGTCTCGCAAGTGCTGTGAAAATGGCAGCGAATCCTGAAAAAGCTGATAAGAACTTTTCTGAAGAATTTCAAAGTTACCATGAGGGCTCTGTGGAGGATCGCAGTGCCGGTGCTGGCAACAGTGAAAGCTACGATGAAGCCGTTCAGTTAGAGCACTTTGAAGAGAAACTCGTCACGGTGCATGTTGTGGCACAAAATGATCGCAGATTTTACGGCAGTGATCTTAAGGCGCTCTTTGATCAGCATGGCTATACCTATGGTCGGATGTCTATCTATCACTGTGCGCTGGATGGAGACAAAGTATTCTCGATCGCTAACATGGTTAAACCGGGCACTTTTGAAGACGAACAGATGGCATCCTTTGAAACACCGGGCCTTACACTATTCATGCGTTTGCCAATTTCGCTTGACGCTGATGTAGCATTCGACTTTCTAATCCGCGAAGCGAACGGATTGGCAGAGGAGCTTGGTGGTCATCTGCGTGATGGAAATCGCAATCCGTTGAGTGAGCAAACTATTCAGCACATGCGCGAGGATATACAGCAGTATGTATTTCGCAGTAAGCGAGCATTGCATTCCACTTGATACTGCATCTACTGTTTTTGAAGCTTGAATGCCGATCTGTCTTTGATATCGGGAATCAGGCATCAATGCAGGCACCTCTGGCGGCAAGTTGAACTGACCCAGTGTTGAAGCTATTCAGGCTGAACCTGTTCAGGTCGAACTGACCCTGGTTGAGCTAATTCAGGCACACACAGAAGATAGTTGACGTGCGTCGAAGTTACGTTGCATCGGGTGTTGATTACGACACCTGTTGCACACACCTTTCCAACTTCTGCCGTTTTTTTATGGCGTATCTTTCTCAGCAATTGTTATGCATTGACGTGTGGCGATGTACGCATTAGTGTCTGTAAATTAGCCGAGTCATTCTGGAGGATTACTAGTGGAAATTGCCCTGTCACCTATGGAGTTTGCTAAGCGTGCGCGGCGTCTTTATGCCGGTGCGGAAGCGGTTGTTGAAGGCGGCAAGCGTTTCACTTACAGCCAATTTCTTGATCGTTGTGATCGATGGTCTGCATCACTGCAAAAGCTGGGTGTTGAGCAGGGTGACCGTGTTGCCTATATTGCACCAAATACTCACACCCACCTTGAAGGCTATTACGCTGTACCGCAGATTGGTGCAGTACTGGTGCCGATCAATTATCGACTGTTGCCGGAAGATTTTGAGTACATCCTCAATCACTGCGGAGCGTCTGTTGTATGTGTTCATCCGAACTACGTTGATGCTATTAATGGTATTCGTCAGAAACTTCCAAACGTCGAACGCTATGTGGTTCTAAGTGGCTTTTCCTCAGATGATAGCGAGCACGGATGGCTCGATTACGAGCAGCTGATCGCCGATGAAAGCCCCGAATATAAAATGGTCAATATCTCAGAAAGTGACCTGCTAACCATAAACTACACCAGTGGTACGACTGCGCGGCCAAAGGGCGTGATGATTACGCATCGCAACGCGTATTTGAACATTATGAACACACTGGTGCATCAGCACCTGAGTCCGGCCGATCGATATCTGTGGACGCTGCCCATGTTCCATGCCAATGGCTGGACATTCACCTGGCTCAATACAGCACGTGGAATGACCCATGTATGTTTGCCGAAGGTAGATCCGGAGCTGGTTTGTAAAGCTTTGCGCGATGAAAAAATCACCATGCTGTGTGCAGCACCCACTGTGTTGATCAGTATTATAAATGCTCCCCGCGAGATACGTGACCAGATACCGTCCGGTGTGCGCTTGTTCACCGCCGGTGCACCCCCGGCTGCAGCCACAATAGAGGTGCTCGAGAATGAGTTTGGCTGGCAGTTAACCCATGTCTATGGTCTCACGGAAACTACCCCGCTAATTTCAATTTGCGAGTCCAGACCAGAACATGCCAAATTATCTGCTGAAGATCTTGCCGTGGTAAAAGCTCGTCAGGGAGTTGAGCTGGTGGGGTCTGGAGAACTTCGCGTTGTTGATGATAACGGTAACGAAGTCCCGCATGATGGAAAAACTCTGGGTGAAATTACAGTGCGCGGCAATGTCGTAATGAAAGGTTACTACAACGATCAGGCCGCTACAGATGCAGCAATTAAAGATGGCTGGTTTCACTCAGGTGATGCTGCTGTTGTTCATGCTGATGGTTTTTTGGAAATTCGTGATCGCTTTAAGGATGTAATCATCAGCGGAGGTGAAAACATATCCTCGGTTGAGGTGGAAGGGTGTTTATTGCGCCACCCTGCGGTACAGGAAGTGGCGGTGGTTGGTATGGCACATGAAAAATGGGGCGAGTCTCCGCATGCGTTTGTGGTTCGAAAGCCGGACGCTCAAGTGTCTGAGGCCGATTTAAAACAACATGTTCGAGACAGCCTGGCGCACTTTAAAACGCCACAGTGGGTGAGCTTTGTTGACGAGCTGCCAAAAACTGCAACCGGTAAAGTTCAGAAGTTTGTACTGCGTGACAACGAGTCCGGCATAACACGACAGTAGTTACAGCTACCTAAAATAATTTGAGGTCGGAGCACTTCTTGAACAGAGGTGGCTCCGCTGTTTCAACTGGCAATTACTTGTTGGCTGCCGCTATCTGTGCGCGACGGTCCACAGCCCACTTGTATTGTGGGGGCCACATCTCGTAGTCGGGGTCATCGCCCAGTGCAAGACCTGCGCGCAGTGGCCAGAAAGGGTCGTGCATGATTTCGCGACCCAACGCTACCAGCTCTGCCTTGCCCGATGCAATAATATCTTCTGCCTGCTGTGGTTCTATGATCACGCCTACTGCCATAGACTTGAGTGGTGTTTCGTTTTGTATGCGGTCGGCGAACGGTACTTGAAAACCCGGTGTTCTGGCTGACGATTTTGTTAGAGGCTTGCCAGTATCATCCATTCTGAATCTGGGGGCACCACCAATACCACCTGATGAGCAGTCGACAATATCGATACCAGATGCTGCAAGCTCTTTTGCGAAGGTAACGGAATCGTCCATTGACCAGCCTTCTCCTGAGCTGTTTTTAGTAGATGCCCCATCGATGGCAGATATTCTAAAGAACAATGGTACTGATTCTCCCACTGCTTTACGTACAGCGCTGGCTACCTGCAGTGGAAAACGCATGCGGTTTTCTATGCTGCCACCGTACTCGTCGGTTCTGAAGTTTGCCAGTGGTGAAAGAAACGAATGCATTAAATAACCGTGTGCACCATGGAGTTCAATAACTTTAAAGCCCGCTTCAATCGATCTCGTTGCCGCTTGCACAAATTTGTCTGTAAGCTCCGTGAGATCAGCTTTGGAAAGCTCGCGAGGTGTCGGAAAGTTATCTGCTGTGGGTACAGCGCTCGGTCCAACAACCGACCAGGCCTCGGGATCATCGGCTGCGAGCGGTTGGCCACCACCTGTGAACGGTGATGAGGTCGACGCCTTGCGACCGGCATGCGCTAACTGAATACCGGCGACACAGCCCATGTCGGTGATGAATTTGGTAATGGGCTTTAATGCATTCACCTGTTCATCAGACCAGATGCCGAGGCATTGTGGTGTAATGCGACCGATGGGCTCAACCGCCGTTGCCTCTGCGAAAACTAATCCTGCCTTGCCACGTGCAAATGTACTCAAATGTGCGAAGTGCCAGGGCTGTGCCAGGCCGTCAACCGCGGAGTACATGCAGAGTGGTGACACAACAATTCTGTTGGGGAGCGTGACACCTCTGATGGTCAGCGGACTTAGCAACTTGGACATGGTGATACTCCGTAAGTGAATGCGTTAAGCGAATGTGTAGCTGATAGTGCCACAGCCACTGAACTCGATCTCGACAGTGCCCGCGGTCGGGGCAATTACACCGAGACAAGTGCCTGTGGAAACCCAGTCACCTGCTTTGAGGCCGGACCTAAGGTTGCCGGGGGCAGACCTCAGGGCATTGTGCAACCACAACAGTGAGTTGAGTGGATGACCGAGCACGGCAGCACCGTTGCCGCTGTTTGTCTCTGTACCGTTTGTGCTGGCGATTACCTTTACTGCAGCAAGATCAATCGAGCGCCAGTTGTCGAGCGCCGGAGCTGGAATAAACGCGCCATGGACGCCGAAATCAGCTATTGCCGAGTGAAGACCTGGCAGACCAGTCCCTGCAGTGCGTCGACCAACAATCTCGATCGCGATGTGGCAGCTCTCAATAAGATCAGGCAGATCTTCGGTTGAGAGGTCGCGGTCAGTTGGAAAGTCGCTGGCGCAGACAAATGCAAATTCGCCTTCAGCACCCAGTACACCGTCATGCAGGGTCAATACTGCGTCAGGTTGTAAAAGCTCCTGTTCAAACATTGGTCCGTAAAACGGTGTATCGCAGTTGAACAGCTTTTGCGCAACTTCATTGCTTGCGCCTACTTTGTAGCCAATTTGTTTGGACGGGTAAGTCTCTGCTGCGAGTGACTGCAACTGGTAGGCAATGTCAATTGACTCTATTGCATCGAATGGGGTGGCGTCAGTTTGAGTCTTGTTGCCTCTTGCATCAGCAAGTTGCCTGGCAAGTTCAGCATGAGTCGACATGAGCTCTCCGGTGGGATTTAGTGGCGTTACGGGTGGATTGTGCCCGCAGCTTTGCGAACATTGCTGCGAACGTGTCACGCAATTGTGCGAGCCATCGTAGGGGCTCAGCGATTCCTGAGCAAGTAGATTTCGGCATTCCGGAACACTGGTGTCGTGTTGAAAAATGTCTGTCAAATCGGACTTAAGTTTTCTGAGTGGGTATAATTGAGCCTGGCTGGAAAATACAGTGGGATTTCTGTGGCAGAAGACTGGGGTTACCAAACCGACCTTGAGGTAATCGATGCGTTGCTTGAGGTAGATGGAAAATTTATTGTCGACGGTGGCTGCGGTGATGGTGCGCTGTGTCGGCATCTTGCGGGTTCTGGTGCACGTGTGCTCGGCATAGAGCCAAATCCGCAGCAGGCGCAAATTAACGATAATGCCGCTGTGGTTGCCAATGTCGGGTTCAAACAGGCGGGTGCTGCCGCTATACCTGTTGAAGCGAACTCTGTAGACGGAGTTATATTTAAGAACTCATTGCATCATATGCATGCGCCTGACTTTGAAAAAATATTTAAAGAACAGGCGAGGATTTTAAAAACCGATGGCTTTCTGCTGGTTATAGAGCCTATAGCTAATGGCAGCTTTCAACATGTGATGGAGCCATTTCATGACGAAACAAAAGTACGCCTGGCGGCCTACAATGCGTTAGTGAGTTACGCAAATCCGTTGTTTTCCTCAATGCGGGAGGTCTACTACGACATTGACGCCACTTATGATTCGTTTGAAAGTTATGTCACAAGATTTGAGGGGAAGTCGTTTAACAACTATACCGGTGACGTCCGTCAGCCGGAAGTGCAACGGCGTTTCAGTGCATGTGAAAACAGCCACGGCACTTACACTCTGACGCAGCCAATGCGTGCGAACTATTACACTGCAATCAATCACTGATGCTTTTCGGCGCACCGGACATAGAGGAATAAAGTGGAAACTGTACTAACTGGTGATATTGGTGGCACCAATGCACGCTTTGCTTTGTTTCGCGATGGGCAATACATTGATTCAAGTCTGCGTAAGCTTCCCGTCGCGGATTACCCTGATCTGGCAGATACTATAGCGGTATACCTCGACGCGGCGGGTAAGAGTGCCGAGGCTGTTAGTAAAATAGCGTTATCGGTTGCAAGTACCGCCGAGTACGCTGACTTTATGGAACTGACCAATAGTAAAGTCAGCTTTAAGGTGTCTGAGCTTGTTGCACGTTTCGGGCTACAGCAAGCGCGGGTAGTTAACGATTTCACAGCCGCAGCGCTGGGTGTAGTAAGTCTGCCGGAAAAAAATTTGCAGGTGATTCATCCGGGAGTACCTGATAGCGATGGTCCCAAAGCGGTACTGGGTGCCGGCACCGGCTTAGGTGTGTCCGGTTTAGTGTATTCGGGCTCTCACTGGATACCACTGCAGGGGCAGGGTGGTCACGTTAGCATGGTGTCACAAACAGCACGCGAGCTTGCTATACGCGATGTACTTGCAGAAAAGTTTGGTCATGTATCGGCCGAGCGCTATTTATCGGGTCCGGGTACAGTCGGTGTGTATCAGGCAATATGTCAGCTGGATGGTGTGCCGCCGAAATACACCGAAGCTCACGATATCAGCGCGTCTGCAATTAACGCCAGCTGTGTTGTATGTAGCGAGGTTATGGAGCTATTCTGCAAAAATCTGGGAGTTATTGCAGGAAATCTTGCAGTAACACTGGGCTCAAGCGGTGGTATTTATATCGCAGGTGGCATTGTGCCGCATCTCGGTGACTACTTTGGTAACTCTGAATTTTTACACTGGCTGCATTTTAAAGGCAGGTTCAGTGAGTTTGTAAAAGAAATGCCGGTCTGGTTAGTCACAGGAGGAGAGCCGGCACTTTTCGGTGCGTATCAAAGCCTCAAGCCGAGCTACGATGCTTACGGCTATACTGTTCACGCTTGCTAGACTGGCAGTGCTTCTGCGAGAAACCGGGCCAGACTTCACTGCGGCCCGCAATCGATTTGCAGCTGCTTCCCACGGTTGGCTTAACGTAGCTGGCCTCTCAGGGTCGCTCACGTTCGGTTAAGCACCTGGTGTAGACTGTGTAGTAAGAGTGATCGTTTCAACCGGAGAGTGATCTGAAATGTCCCTTGTGTGCTTTAGTGTCAATGGCAATTCTGTTGAAATAGAAGTTGAAGACCGTACCTTACTTGTGGATGCGCTGCGAGATTCGTTGCACCTGACCGGAACTCACGTCGGTTGCGACACCAGTCAGTGTGGCTGTTGCACAGTCCGATGTGACGGGGTGGCAGTGAAGTCATGCACAATGCTGGCGGTACAGGCTCAGGGTGTTGAAATTACAACAATCGAAGGTATAGCGGAAGGTGATCGCCTGCATCCGGTACAAACCGCGTTCTCTGTATGTCACGGTTTACAATGTGGCTATTGCACCCCGGGAATGGTGATTGCGACAATTGATTTACTGGAGCGCATCCCGCATCCGACTGACGAACAAATACGTGACGGATTGTCAGGCAATCTTTGTCGATGCACCGGATATTTAAATATTGAGTCTGCGGTGCGAGCGGCAGAGATAGCAATGTCTAACAGTGCAACGGATAAGAATCCGGGGACTGGGTAACACCTGGCGGGAGCCGGAAATGTATATTGTGATTCAGGTAGAAGCGTGAGTAAGCAATGAATTTAATGCGTCACGAAGACCGGCGACTCATCACCGGCACAGGCAAGTTTACAGCGGACTGGAACCTCAATGACCAACTGCATGCGCAGATGGTGCGTTCGGATCGTGCGCATGCCGCTCTTTTATCGGTGGATATTAGTGCCGCAAAAGCATTAGACGGCGTGATAGCCGTTTATACCGCAGCAGATGTAACAGCGAGTGGATTTTCACCGCTACCATCGGGTCCTGATATAAAGGGGCTCAATAGCAACCTCATTGTAAAAAACCCGATACCGTTACTGGCAATCGATCGTGTACGCTTTGTGGGTCAGGCCGTTGCCATGGTAGTTGCAATAAGCGATGCCATTGCGCAGGACGCAGCAGAGCTTGTTGAAGTAACCTACCGTGATCTTGCGCCGGTAATGAACTCGGAACGCACAACCGCTGACAATGCTGAACAACTGCATGCCAATGCTGCAAACAACGTCTCTCTCGTGTTCGAGTCAGGGGATAAGGCTGCGGTGTCCGACGCATTTGCAACTGCCGACCGTACTACCAGTCACAGTGTAACCAGCCAGCGGCTTGCCGGTGCGCCACTCGAGCTACGCACTGTAGTAGCAAGCCATAATGCCGCGAGTGGAAAAACCACTGTCTACACTCCCACTCAGGGACT